>JALHOV010000050.1 GCA_022842865.1 Vulcanimicrobiota bacterium
ACTAATGCCCAAACGGCCGGTGGCTTTGCCGGCAATAAAATGTAAAGGGGGGGAAGGATCAGACCCTCCTGGAAAACCTCTTGAGAGTTGGGCATCGAGCCGGCGGTCATGCCTCCCACGTCGGAATGGTGAGCGCGGCTGGCCGCGTAGCCGATCAGCAGCTTGCCCGCGAAGATGGGCTTGACCAGGGTCAGGTCGGGCAGGTGGGTGCCACCATGGTAGGGGCTGTTGGCAATCCAGCAGTGCCCGGGCCGCTGCTTTTTGGCGTGGATGGCCGTGAGCAAGTCGGGCAAGGAACCGAGATGGACGGGGATATGGGCGGCCTGAGCCAACAGTTCGCCCTGGGCGCCGAAAAGTGCGCAAGAGAAGTCGAGCCGCTCGGTGATGTTGGGGGAGAAAGCCGAACGGGCCAGCAACCGACCCATTTCTTCGGCAATGCCCTGCAACTGAGCACGTAGCAGAGCCACTTCATAGCTTTGGGAACTCACCCGTCAGGCTTCTGCAAAGTGACAAGGGGTCCTCGGGGAGAGGGAAGTTGCCCTGTTTTCCCTAAACCACAGACCAATGGGATTCAAGCAGACAGTTCATCGCGTCCTCTTCGGAGTGGTGACGGGTTTAGGGGGGATTGCCGGCTTCCTGTTGGGACTCTACTCCGCTCGCTATCTGGTTGGCCTGAGTCAGGTCACCGTTTATGCTTGTTATGCGGCCTTCACGATCTTGGGACTGGTGCTGGGGATTTTGCTGGCCGATCCGGTGGCGGAGGCGGCGGCCGAAACGGTGGAATCGCTCGCTACTTCCCTGCAGAAAATGGCCCTTTCGGAAGTGGTGTTGGGCGCCTTGGGCCTGATCATTGGACTGGGGCTCGCTTTTTTTGTCAGTCTGGCTATCCAATCATTCAAGTTCGAGACGGTGCCTTTGATCGGAGCCTGGCTCAGCCCCATCTTGATTCTCTTCAATGCCGTTCTCTTTGGCACCTTAGGCGCGTTCGTCGGGGTGCGTTTTTCGGCAGCCAAATCGGTGAGAGGTTTCTTGGAAACCAAAGGTGAGAGGACCGAGCCTCAGGTGCTGATCGATACCAGCATCATCGTGGACGGGCGCCTGGCAGCTGTATTGGAAACGGGGTTTCTGCCGGGGCAGGTGGTGGTCCCCCAGTTCGTGTTGGGCGAACTGCAAACGCTGGCTGATTCCGAGGATCCGCTGAAGCGGGTGCGCGGACGGCGAGGCCTGGAGCTCCTCGAGGAACTTCGCTCGACCCATCCCTTTGAGGTCACCGACGACCCGGTGGAAGGCAAGGGTGCCGATCAGAAACTGGTGAAACTGGCCCGCACCCGCCAGGCGGCTTTGCTGACCAACGATTACAACTTGCAGAAAGTCGCCTCGGTGCAGGGCGTCAAGGTGCTCAACCTCAATCAATTGGCCGCTGCCCTGAAGCCGACCGTGCTGCCCGGTCAGGTCTTGCAGCTCAGCCTGCAGCGGGAGGGCAAGGAGGCTCATCAGGGCGTGGCCTACTTCGAGGATGGAACCATGGTGGTGGTGGAACGCGGTCGACCGCATATCGGCAAGGATGTTATCGCGGAGGTCAGTTCGGTCATGCAGACGGCCACCGGCAAGATGGTCTTTGCCAAGTTCCGCCACCTGGTGGAAGCCAGTGCGGCCAGCGAGGAATCCGCATAACGTGTGGGTGATTGTCACGGCCGCCGGTTCCAGTCGGCGTATGGGGGGCGCCAACAAGTTGCTGCTGCCCCTGCAGGGGAAACCGCTGTTGGTGCACACTTTGGGATATTTTGAAAGGCATTCGCTGGTTCGAGGCGTGGTCATGTCGGCTCCGGCCGATCAGCGTGAAGTCTACCTGGAATTGGTGCGTGAGCACGCATTGCGCAAGGTGGTCGCGGTGGTGGCCGGCGGCGCCGAGCGCCAGGACAGCATCCGCAACGCGCTGGCCGCCCTGGACTGCGGCCCGGATGAGGCCGTGGCCATTCATGATGGAGCCCGTCCTTGCCTGAGCGGAGACCTGCTGGAGCGCCTGCTAGAGGCTCTGAGCGAGGCTCAGGGCAGCCTTCCGATGGTCGCCGTCAAGGACACCATCAAGCGGGTGGACGACCAGGGCAGGGTGCTCCAGACCCTGGTGCGCAGCGAACTCTTCGCGGCCCAGACGCCCCAACTCTTCCGCTACGCTGCCATCGTCGAGGCTCACCGGCGAGCTCACAAAGAAGGCTATCTGGGCACCGACGATTGTTCCTTGATCGAATATTATGGTGGGAGTATTCGCGCCGTGGAAGGCGATTATCGCAACCTCAAGGTGACCACGCCGGAGGACTTGGAACTGGTAGGCGCCTATGTCTGAGCGCCCGGGATTGAACGCGGATGAAAAGCAGGCCTGGGCTTATCTTATGGACGTGGTGAGAGATTACGGGCGTTATCTGAGCGATATCGAGAACCTGGGCTACTCAGCACCGAACGTGCTCTATTACCGCGATGAGATTCAGGAGATGCTGGAGGAGTTCAAGGGAGATCCACGGGTGGATTTCCGCGGTGTTTGGACCCAGGTCAAGGAATTTGATGAAATCTTACGTGCCAATCAGGAACTTCTGGTGCGCACCATCGGGCACGCAAACTTCAAACAATATCACATCATGAATGACCCGCCGCGCACTCACTGGTGGTGGTTCATCAATCGGGTGGTTCCCAAGCCCATCACTCAGGCCAGCTGGTGGCAGTTTTGGAAGAAGCCCGACATCAGCACGGCCGCCTTGTTAGAGGCTCAGGAAACGGGCGGCGGCGAGGACGGCGGCGACGGACTTGGCGTCCCCGAGGCGTCCGTCGAGGGCCATTCGTAGCCCTTCCTGTAGCGGGACTTCGACCACCTCCAGGAATTCGCCCTCGTCCAGGGCGCTCGGCCCCAGCACCGCCTCGCTGACTACGTAGCAGGTCATGCGCTCGTTGCAGAACCCTGGAGTCGACCAGAACTCCATCAGCCGCTCAATTTTGCCGCTCTGGAAACCGATCTCCTCACGAAGCTCGCGCTCAATGGCCCGGTCGGGTTGTTCATCGCCATCGATCTTGCCGGCGGTGCATTCCAAGATCAATTGTTCGGTGGGCACACGCCATTGTCGCACAAAGACCCAGTTCTGTTCGCGGGTGAGCACGGCCGCACAGACCGCATTCGGGTGATAGACCAGCTCGCGTTGAGCGCGCGTGCCGTCGGGAAGCTCAACCTCGGCTACTTCCAGGCGCAGTAGCTTGCCCTGAAAGCGTGTTTCCCTCGAGAGGACCCGTTCTTCCACCGACTACCACATAAAGCGCGGCCACATGGCCATGCCGAAGTTCAGTCCATACATGGCGCTGTTCATGGTCTGGCCCATAGTCATCATCTGGGTGGTTGCACTGCTCTGTGCCAGTTGGCCCCACATCATGGCGTTGTTGCGGTCAAAGTCCGCCTTCATCTTTTCCATTAGAGTGGGCATGTCGGGCATTTCTCCCGGGTAGCTGGGCTGCTGGCCGGTGTAGCTGGGCGTTTGCGGACCCTGTCCCGGGTAGGGAGCCTGCTGCTGCGGGCCGCCGTAGCCGGGCGGGAGGGGCGGGGGCGCGCCGTAGTCTGCAACGTTGGGAGACCAGCTGGATCCGCCTGGAAACCCGGTGTAGGAGGCCGGATAGGGACCCATGTTGGGAGGAGGATTGTAGCCTCCCGGTTGGGCCGGCGGTTGGGTCGGGACGAAACGGGTGCCGGCCATGGGACCCTGGTTGGGGTCGAACCCGGTCATCGGCCCGGCATTGGGGTTAGGCGGCGCCTGGGTGCCGGGAGGGGGTCCGGGTGGAAAGGGTCCTGCGTTTGGGGGGGAACCTCCGCCTATGAAGGCAGGCAGCCGCTCACCGGACTGCGGGTATTTGGGCGAGCCGAACATATCCCTGTACATCCCGGCATTGACTTGCTCGGCCGGGATGGTGTGGGGCAGAGGAATCGGGATCGACTTTCCGTCCGGGCCCGTCCAATAGGCCTGATTGCGGCCGCCACTGGAGGGCGGAACGCTGAGGCCGGGGTCGGCTTTGACTTCGCCCCGAGGGGTCACCTCAAAGCGACGGAACTGTCCGTCGGGGCCTTCGACCTGGCCGAGGACGGTGCCGTTCGGCAGGATGTGCTGGCGGACTTTGCCGTCCTTGCTGTCGATCAGCACATCCATGGACTCTTGGAAGCAGCGGTATTTGGTGCCGACCGCGTCTTCAAACTTGAACTGCTTTTCCAGGCGGCCGTCGGCGGAAGTAAAGTTCTCGACGGTGGCAGGCAGCAGCTGGTCCTGCACTCGCGGATCGCGCAGCGCGCCGCCGGAGTTGGTCGTGTAGATGAAGGAGACGCCGGAGGGAAAGGTGATGCCCGTCTGTCCATTCTCGTCGCGGGCGAAGCCAATCATCGAAGGGATCACGGCGTGGACAAAGGGCTTGGGGGGAATGTTCACGGGCGGTTCCGGTTGCGGCGGGGGAGGGGTGTTGTCCACGAAGATGGGCCCCGTGGCGGAACTCCTGGTGGCCTTAGCCGGCGGAGGCTCGGGCGGAGTGAAGGCAGCCACCGCCTGAGGAAGTTCGAAGGCCTGGGTGAAGTTGGTCAGGTCCTTGAATTGAATCCGGTTGGGGCTCAGCTGCAATTCTTTGTCGTGGCCCTGGACTTCTACTTCTCCATCGGGAGAAACGGTGACTCTGGTGATTAGCTGAGTTTTTTTGCCGTCTTTCGGATCAAAAGCGTTGGTCCGGGCATTGATGACCTGGGAGCCGGTGGCGCCGATTTCCTGCCAGACAACCTTCTCCTGGTCCCCCTTGACATAACCCACGGCCATGTCGGCCAGATTGATGTGGACGGCGGTTCCGTCGTTGCGGGTGTAGGTATAGCCGAGGAAGTCGGTCTGGTCGTTGCCGAAGGCTTTGACCGGGATGACCGCGCCATTGGCCAGTTCCATAGCCAGGTTGCCGTCGGCTTGGCGCTGCACCAGGCCTTCGCCGGGGACTTCAATGCTGGTAATCTTGCTGTCGGCGGTGGTGTTCATGACCAGACCGCTGTGAGCCTGGAAACATTGGGAGCCATCCTCTCGGCTCGAGACTTTGAGGCCGGGGACGAACTGAGCTTCCTCCGACTGGGCGGCAGGCGTGGTGGAGGCGGTATCCTGAATCTGGGTCGCGTCTTTGCCGGTCTGTTGGGCCGCGCCGACATGGGTGGCGTTGCTGATGTATTTGCTGATCGGCACTCCCACCGCGCCCATCGCATTGACCGGGATTCCGTTGATACCTGCCATACTGAACGACCGCCTTATCTGTCTTTTATAGCGAACACAGTATATGCGTAGGCCTTGACCAGAACAAGCTAAGGGTACGATCAATTTTTTAACATTTGGTCGCGTGACTGTTTTCATGGAAATTTTAGGCCACGCGGACCTATCAAAAACCATGTTGATCCGAGACCGGTGCTGTTCTGGTTTTCAAGGGGGGCTAACACGCCTCCCCCTCACCGCGGCTGCTAAGCCAGCAGGCCCTGAAGTTCCTCCACCAGTTGGGTGAAAGCCTCATCCTGAACCAGGCGCAACCCGGTCAAGTCCGTGTGGAGATGACTGACGTCTGCCAGGAACACCGCTCCATATCGTCCCTGAAGTATCTCCAGGCGAGGCAGCATGACGCCGTCTTTGATGGGATAAAGTAGGGAATACAGGTGGGGATGGCGCGGATAAGCGATATAGACCCGGCACAAAGGAGGGGAGAGCTGCTTGTCCCCCATCTGGGCTTGATTTCTAGACCGTGGATAAAAGCCGGTCTGGCCCTTCTCGGGGGTTCTCCAGTCTTCCGACCGGAACGGTGGTTGAGGCAAGTTCAGGAGGGAAGTGAAAGCCCGCCAGGCACTGAAAGGCTCTTCGTAGGTCAGAGTCCAATCGGGCGAGTAACTTTGGATGTCGAGAATAAGCGGAGCACAGGCACCCTGCTGGTGCAGCAGCGTCTGCTCGTGGTCGCGAGCCGTGCGACTCCCGGCCCGGCTACCAACATGGTGATGGTTGGCGGCGTGCCAGAATTGGGAGAGGATATCGCGAGGGCTGCGCTCCAGTTCGATGTGGATTCCAGGGAAGGGCTTCTTCAGTTCTTCCTGCTTGTAGCCGCCCGGTCTCCAGGTTGCCTTGATGTTTTGGCTGGTGATATGGACGGCACGGGCCTTGGTTTGAATGACGGCGTTCAGTCCCGCCGAAAAATGGCGCTCGGCTGCGCTCGCTCCCTCTTCAAAGAGCAAACCGGGGAGTCGATGGATTCGGTGCGGAGGGAGGGTGCATCCATCGATATGGCAGTCCACCGCCAGCGGGTTGCTTTTCCACTGAAACAGCCGGGCCTGGCCTGTCACCGCGCCCTGTAGCCAGCGCAGGCAATACTGAAACGGATCGGCCAACTGGAAGCTGCGGATCTTCGCAGCCGCTTTGTGGACATCCAGGCTGAACTGGCCCGAGGAATCCTGCTGACCTTCGTGCTGCAGGCTCTGCAGAAGGTCGTCTAAGCTGAGGTTCTTGCTCACTCCGTGGGGAAGTTTACTTGTGGTCGGTGAACCCCTTTAGGAATCGTGACGCAGTCTCCAGCAAGCGCCGTTCCACTCTACTAGTAGAGCACCCCGGGTGGTTCGAGTGTTGAGATAGCTCAAGCGGGCCTGGCGATAGAACAGTTCTTGCGGTCCCTGTTGCAGCAGGGGTTGCTCCTGGGGTGGGCTGTTTTCGGTGAGTTGAGGCCCCAGGTTTCGAACGACCAGACGTCCATTGGGCGCAATGGAAAGCACCAGGTTCCAAGTCTCGTTGGAAAGCAATCCGAGCCCGCCACCCTCCGGGCTTGATGTCCAGATCATGCGTGTTGACGGGTGCTCGGGATCGTGCCAGCAGCCTTCAAGCCAGGCAAGGTTGGGCTTTTCAGCAGGTGGCCTGTGCAGGCAAGCCAGCAGTGCCAGGGGCACCAGGAAGAGGAGTAGGAGACTTCGCATAAGCCGAGGTTAGACCGATTCGGGGCAAGGCCAGGTCAAAAAGCGCGCCTGCGAGTCAAGGTGTGGTCAATTTATTGGTTGCTGCGCCTCGCTCCCACGGCATCGCCCAGGCGAGTGAGTGTCTGTGGCTGATAAGCATAGATCCACTGGGATTCTCCGGCCCGCAAGGTGGTGGGGGGATTGCCCAGTTCAACGTAGGTTGACCCATCGTAGCCGAGTACGCCCGGCCAGAGGCGGAAAGCGGCGAATGCCTGCGGTAGAGACTCCGCGCCGTAGGAGAGCTCACTGGTGAGGACATTACGGGATAGAGGAGTGCCCACCAGGTTCCAACCCACCACCAGGGGGATGGAGAGAGTGGTTTCGCGCTGGTCGTTCCCATTCATGGTGACCTCAGTAGGAGCGCTACAATAGAGCCAGTAACCGCTGAACGGATTGGCCGTGTTGAAGGAACCGGCGCTGAAGGGCACGTCGACGTATTGACCGGCGGCGGGGTCGTAGCGGGAAAACCCCAGGATATTTGAGGGTTGGCTGACCGTCACCGAGGTGGGCGGGGAGAACGGCACCGCGAAGAGGTTCCAGCCCTGGCGCAGCGAGACCGTAAGCGGGCCGACCAGAGGGCGAACCGGCTGGTTCTCGAGCCTGGGTTGCACGGCGCGGGAAGTGACGCGGCCGGGGGCTTCGGGGGGGGCCGGGGGAACCAGCCGGGTTGCGACATTGGAGTTCGACGGGGCCGAGTTATTGGGGAATCCACCGGAGGTGGCGCTGTTGGAGCCCAGGTCGCCGCCGCCCCCGCAGCCGACTAAACCGAGAAGTAGGAAAAGCGCCGTTGTCTTTTTCATGGGTTCTGGGTTGGCCTCAACCGGAGAATTCCCTTCAGTGGTTGTCGATCCGAGGGCGACTCGTTCGTCTGGTTCATGAGTTGATTCACTCAACCGAACTGAAAGGGGATTCATTTCTATGTCTACCGTGAAAGCCAAAACCCATGTGCATACCTATATGCAGTTCAACGGACGCGCTGAGGAAGCTCTGGAATTCTACAAGGGCGCGGTCGGCGCCGAAGTGGTAATGATCATGCGCTTCAGCGACGCCCCCGAGACCTGCGCGGGGGAAGCTCCGCCCGCCGACAAGATCATGCACGCGTGCATGCGCATCGGCGAGACCGAGATCATGGCGACCGACGGCGGCTGCACGACCGCCGCCGGCTTTCAAGGCTTTTCCCTGACCCTGAACTTGCCCGACCAGGCGGCCGCCGAGAAGGCCTACCAGGCTCTGAGCGCCGGGGGTCAGGCCCAGATGCCACTGGACAAGACTTTCTTTGCCACCTCTTTTGGGACTCTCGTCGACAAGTTCGGCGTGAACTGGTCGATCATCGTGCCGGCCTAGCGTTGTTATGATGACCGCAGCTTTTGGGGAGGCCCAGGATGGATTTGAGTGCGCTGTGCTTTCTTTTGGTTTCCTGAGGATTCGCGGCGGGGACACTTCCATCGGTGCAGTTGAGCCTTTTTGAGAACCCACCCCCGTTGCTTCCGGCTTTTGAACATTGCAACCTGCGATTGGGAACGGCTTCCTGGAGCTACCCGGGGTGGTGCGGGTTGGTTTACCAACAGCCGGGACTCAGCGCTTACGCAGCCCACCCTCTGTTTGGCTGCGTCGCGCTCGACCGGAACTTCTATTTTGAGTTGGGGGAAGTCGAATACCGCGACTACGCGGAGCAGGTTCCGCCCGACTTTCGGTTTTTGATTAAGGCTCCACGGGCGTTGGTGGATCCGGCCTCGCCGCATTATCTGGAGGTCGAGTGGGCCTTGCGCTGCTTTCTGGAACCGGCACGGCGGGGGTTGGGCGAAAAATTGGGGTTAGCCCATTTTTTCTTTCCCCCCGGGGTGCACTCCGCGCTGGAGGGGTTCTTCGAAAGCCTTGTCGGGTGTGGCTATCCTTTATCCTATGAAGTGCGCCAGGTGCTGGCTTGCCAGGTGCCGGGACTGACCCGGGCCTGGAATGTCTTTCCCGGAACAGGCTGGCCCCAGGCCGAAAGCGGCCCCCTGCGCATCATTCGCTGGACCTTGCGCCCGCAGGCGCCGGAGAGTGGGTGGAATTTGAAGACGGCAGCGCAACGCTATTTGCCCTTTGCGGAAATTCGCGACCCCGATGTAGAGACGCGTGCGCGTGTAGCCGCCCAGGTGCTGAAATGGTTGTCGCAGGACTTGCCGGTCTGGGTGCTGGTGAACAATAAAGCCGAAGGCTGCGCCCCCCTGACCCTGAGCCTGCTGAGCGCAGAGCTAGCCCGTTTGGCTGGAAAGGCAGACCCCTCGCGCCAACCCTAAGGCGGCTGAGGGCGAACCGGCTGGACGTCCGAGAATTCAGCGCGGAAGATGTCGGGCCAGCAGTTCCGGTCGTCGCTTTGGGGCGGTGATCGGCTTGGCAGGCCACGGCGACCGGCTCTACGAAATGGGAAAAATGTACGAAGAGGTGCACCTTCGCTCCCTTTATGAGCAGGCCTTCGGGCAGGCCATGACCTTCGCCGAAGAAGGATTGCGGGCTGAGCGCGCCATGGTGACCTACTCGGGAAATGGCCGGTTGCATAATCTGGATGCCGAGAGCCTCTGGACCACTGAGCTGATCAGCTTCAGCATTATGAAGTCACTGATCGAGGAAGCAGTGCCCCGGCTGCTGGTGCACATCGAGGATCCTGAGCGTTTTTCGGTAACCAGCGTGTTGATTACCGGCATCACCTGCGTGCTTTTTGTGCCCATACGTTGCCGCTCTGGCGAGGTCTGTGGCTTTTATTATCTCGATCGCCGAATTCAAAGCACTGGATCGTTCCAGGAGAAAGATCTGAAGCAAGTCGAGGCGGTGGTGGCCGGGACCTTGGAACCGATACTGCGCGAAACGGGGGCTTCCCGACCGATGACCTGGGAATTACTGATGAAGACCTGCTGGCTCTGAGCGATGCGCAAGGTCGGGGCGATTAAGAAAGTCGGTTCGGTTTCGGCCACGGACGGAGTGGCGCGAGTCAATGCCTATCGGGCCGCCATGTCGGCGCGCGACTGGGGCCAGGTCACGAGGGCACGACTGGAGGGTCCGGGGGCGCAGCCAGGGGTCCAACTCAAAGCCCCATCGGCCCCACCGGATCGGGCGCTGACCCTTCCGCTCTACTTAACGCGTCACCCTCAGTCGCAGCGAGGTTGGAGTGAGGTCGAGCTGCTGCTGAAGCGGCTGGCGGAAATTTTCGCACCCGCTCGACTCAGCTTTGCACTCCAAGAACCTTACGATGGTTTTCGCTCCCTGGATGGCGAAAATTGTCCTTTTCAGGAGGACCTGGACCACGAATACGACTGGCTGCATCTTGCCCTGGTGGAGAAGTTGCCGGGAGATTTGCCGGTGCTGCCCAGTTGCGGTCGCTGCCTGTTGGTGCCCGACCGTTGTGACGACCGCGAGATTGCCAAGTCCCTGGCCGGGGCGCTGGGTCTGGGGGGCAGTGCCGAAGGCCTGATGTCCGCCGGCACCGGGTTGGGTCTGAACGCCGACGAAGTCGCCTGGTTGCGCCTGCAGGCCGGAGTGCTGCTGGGCGAGGAGTTGGCGCCCCCGACCATCACCGTGCCCCTGTGGGTCTATGAGGTGGAGGAGCCGCTGCCGTTCAAGACCTTGAGAACGCAGCCGGAAATGCGCCAGTTGCTGGAACGTGTCAATACCGTCTGGCGCCAGGCGGGCATCCAGTTTGATCTCTACAACTGGTGCCATCTGGGTGAGCAAGACCTGGACGCTCAGGGCTGGCAGCGGGTTGTGGACGGAGCTATGGACCAGCTGGCTCCGCTCAGCCAGTACGGACCTCGCGCTCTGCACGTGTTCCTGGCCAGCCGCATGCCGGCCGAGTTGCTGTTGGCCAGGGCGCAGGCCACGCTAGTGGTGGCCGATCAGCTGAAGGTGGAACGCACCCGCAAACTGGCGGCGGCGCTTGGCCGCTTGCTCGGTCTGCAGGCGCTGGCCGGCAAGGATCAGTTGCTCTCCGATGGGCAAGGGTTCCGATTGAGTGCACCCGAGTGCGTCAGGGCTCGCCAGGGAGCTCGCGAGCGGCTGCGTAATCGTCAGGATGCCACCGTGGCCCAACCGCGGTCGCTGGCGGCTCTCCAGGAGGAAGTCGCCACGCCGCCGGCCGAGCTGGAAGAGATTCGCGTGCCCGTGCGCATCATTTTGCTCCGAGGCAATGGGGACGCCTCGCGCCAGACTTTGGAGGAGGCAGCTCACTGGCTGGAGGGAGTCAACACCATCTGGAGTCAGGCCGGCATTCGCCTGCAGGCCTTCGGGCTCTATGAATACTCCGTGTCGGCAGAGGACTTGGAGAAGGTCTATCCTAACGCCATCGACTACCATGGAGAGCGCAAACCCAATTGCGGCGCCTTGACTCGGGCTCCCGGATACGACCCGAGAATGCTGAATCTCTTTGTGGTCCACCAATTGCCTGTTCATGGCGCGAAGGCCCAGGTTACCACGTCCACCAGTTGGTCAGGCTGTGAGCTGGTGCTGCTATCCGAGCGCTACCCGCCTTACTCCAAGGAAAAGCAGCTGGCACTGGCGCTGGCTCGCTATTGGGGCCTGAAGACGGACCCGCAGGGCCCATTTTACCGCTTGCTTACTCCGCGCACTGTGGGCGTTCGCTTGACGGCGGCTCAGGTTCAGGAAGCGCGCGCGGCGCTGCAAAAGCGTGCTCCGCAGATCCAGCTCCCCAGCGGGGCCAGCTCCTTGCCTCTACTCTGTTTACCGGTCAAACTGCATTTGGTTCAGAATGCTGGTAACGGCACACCTTTGGATGCCACCATGGCCGCCGCTCTTTTGGAAGAAGCCAACGCCATCTACGCGCAGGCCGGGATCGCCTGGGTGCTCAACAGTTGTGAAAAGGTCAGCCTCGGCGATGCGGCCCTGAAATCGGTCTATCCCATCGACCGCAAGATTCCCACGGACCATAAGGTAAGCGCAGAGCCGTTGGCAGCCTTATCGTCCTACGACCGCAACTGCGTCAATCTCTTCCTGACCCAAAAGATCCCCTATGCCAATTCGACTCTGTTCTCGGGCTACGAAACCTTTCGCGATTGCCGCCTGGCCGTGATCGCCGACCAGAGCTATCGCACCCCTCGACTGATCCTGCTGGCGCGCGGCCTGGCCTCGTTCTTGGGCCTGCGCTTCCGCAAGGATGACGATCAGGCCCTGGCCACCTACCGGGGGGAGGGCACGGCCATGACCCAAGACGACGTCAAGCGGGCACGGGCCCAGGCCGAGAAGTTGCTGGAAATTTTGGAACCCAGCCGCGCGCTGGAACATCCGGCCCAACTGGTGTTGCCAGTGCGGGTGCATTTGGTGCGTAACGCCAGGCACGGCAGCCAGTGGAAGCTGAGCGAGGTCCACCCCCTGCTCACGCAAATGGGGGAGTGGTTGCGTCCACTGGGAATCCGTCTGGATTTGCACTTGTGTCAAGAACTGTCACTCGCCGAGGCTCCCCTGGAGGCAGCCTTCCCCAACCAGGTGGGGGACACCAAGCGCAAGAAATCCGTTCAGGGATTGCAGTCTGCTCCCGGCTATCGGGCCGACGCTCTCAACTTCTTCGTGGTGGGCCAGGTCGTCAGCGCGACCGGCACCGATAAGTTCCTTTCGGTGCAAGACCGGCCCGGCAGATTGGTGCTGATGACTGACCACGATGCCGTCTTCAGCCCTCTCAAGCTGCTGCTGCGGGCGTTGTGTTTTTATCTCGAGTGCCCGTCCAACGACTTTGCCGAGCCCGACTGTCTGCGCGCCAATACCGCCGGACTGCGCTTGCTTCCGCGCGAGGTGCACAAGATTCGCACGGCCCTGGTGCGTGACTTTCCCGTGTCCGAAACCACTATGCCCGTCGAGGTGAGCATCACTCCTCTGGCCCAGGCCGAGGCCTGGCAGCTACCCGTGCGTCTGGTGCTGGTGCGCGGCGGCAGCAATGCCTGTCGTTGGACCCAGGCGCAGGCGCGTGCCCACTTTGGGCCCCACTATCATTTGAGCGTCATTCAGGAGCTGGAAGTCCCTGACCAGGCCCTGTTCGACGCTTACCCCAATGGTCCCGACCAGCTGGTGCGCATACCCATGAACTTCGGATTGATGCGCCTGCCGGGGCACAGCCCGAGCATGCTGAACGTCATCGTGGTCCACGAGGTGCCCAGCGCGCCCTTCGTTTTCTACGGCCCGTCCAAGATGCTGGTGGTGGGCGAGAAGCACTTGCGTGAAGGCCTGGAGCAATACCAGCCGCCTGGGTAAAACAGTCATGTGCGTAAGAATCTGGGGCGGCTGGTTTGGCGCTCCCCAAAAGCACCAATGGGAGCCGAGCTGGCAGGATGAAGTCGCTTTTGAGCTCGACGAAGAGATGTGGTCTTACTCGGAACGGCTCTTTATAGAGAAGGATCGGTATAAGATTCGCTGCCATGGCTGTACCGGAGGCGGAATCCGTGAACGAGGCTCTATTGCTTTTGAGAATGGTCAGCTGCTGCTGCACGCGCAAGGAGCGCCCGAGATACGGTTGGCACTGAGCGGTCAGCCCGATGGGTGGGTTCTAAGTGGCGGTGGGAAGCGTTATACGCAAAGTCGGCCTTCTGTTCCGCGGATTCGCCCAAGCGCCGAAGGGTTCCAGGAAGAACAGCCGCTGGAATTGGAAGGCCTGCAGCTGGGAATGAAGGCATTCGAGGTGATCAAGAGCTACCCTCGCCACCTCTACCAGGACGGCACCCTGGTTTGCTTTGTCGAAGGGGCGCGACGCAAGTTTCATGTTGAGTTCGACGGGCAGGGGCGGGTTTGCAAGATTTCGGGGGACCGTCTAAGCCAATCTGGCCGGCCCCTGCTTAATGAACGGTCGACGCAGAGCGATGCCGAGGTTTTGCTTGGCAGGCTCGTATGGAAGTCTCGGGAACACGGATGGCTCGAGGCCTCGCGTGGTTCGCTTCGATTGGAGTCGGCCCCGCTGGAGGGCGAGTTAGCGGGAGAGAGGCGGATTTCAAGACTTTGTCTGAGCCGCTAAGTTGGAGAGTTTTTGGCGGCAGCGTTGGGCGGGCTGTTCTTCGCCATAGGCGCTGTAAGCTTGCTCGGCCCGCTGGTAAAAGCGGTTAAGGTCGGCGGGGTAGAGCTGCAGACCCTGATAGGTGTCGGCCAGCAATTCATAAGCGGGGCCGTGCCACTCCGAGGCAGGCAGGTAGCATACTCGCATGAAGGCGGCGCAAGCCTCCCGGCCCCGGTCGAGGGCCAGGCAGGCCTGGCCGAAGCGAAAAGCCACCTTGGGGTGCAGATTGTGGCGTCGAAAGCCCATTTCGAGTGCTTGTCGAGCCGGCTCGGGGTCCAACCCTTGCGCCATTTCCAGGACTTGCTCGGGATCGCGCCCACCACGCCAGGGTTCGGACAGGCGCAGGCGGCAGCGGCTGGCGCCGGTGGAGTCTCCCGCCTTTTCATAAAGTTTCTGCGCTTGTTCGATAAACAGCAAGAGTCCGAGGTCTCCGTCGCGGCGGTTGCGCAGTACGATTTCGGCAATGTGCTCGTAAGCGGGGGCGGCTTCAGCCGCGGGTCCCAGACGCGATGCTTCTTGAAACCATGGCTGGGCCTCACGGTAATTCCCCTGAACAAAACAGGCCAGCCCCAGGGCCAGTTTGGTTTGCCAGCGGGTATGGTCAAGTTCGTCGGCTTTTTTCAGGTGAGCCACGGCCAGTTCCAGCTGCCCATTTCCCCGGTGATATTCTCCCAGGGCATAGTAGAGCAAAGGACGGACCGGGGAGGGAAGGGCGTAAAGTTCCTCGCCCAGGCGTACAATGGCCGCATGGGAGCCGCTTCGGGCCTGCTCGATCTGCTCGGCCAACCTCTGCATCGCCTGATTCCCCGGATCGCTTTGCAAAATTGTCAAGGCCAGGTCGTGCGCGGCGCTTAAGTCAAACATGGTGCCGGGAGTTTTGGCGATGCGCAGAGCCCTTTCCTGTCGAGGATGAAGGGGAGGATGCGGTAGCGAAGGGCGGGCGCTGTGAATCAAAGTCCGCTGCGTCGTCCGCTGTTTCGTATGCTCTGGTTAGCCACCATTGTTTCCAATATTGGCAATTGGATTCAAGAGGTCTCGAGCACCTGGCTGATGGCGACCATGGCCCCAGATCCTCTGATGGTTTCTTTAGCTCAGGTGGCCAGCGCGATACCGGTCTTTTTGCTGGCGATTCCGGCCGGAGCCCTGGCTGACGTGCTGGACCGGCGCAAATTGCTTATTTTTACGCAGGCCTGGATGTTAATCGCGGCCGCTACCATGGCCGTGGTCACCCTGATGGGCCTGATGAATCCTTGGATTCTGCTGGTTTGCACTTTCTATCTGGCGGTGGGCTCGGCCCTGAATTCCCCTGGCTGGCACGCCATTACTCCGGAAATTGTGCCCAAGCAGGAACTGGCCGCCGCCGTCACTTTGAACGGCCTGGGCATTAGCTGCGCGCGCGCGGTGGGGCCGGGTCTGGCCGGGCTGGTGCTGGTCAACCTGGGCGCTGGAAAAGCCTTTCTAATCAATAGTTTTTCTTTCCTGGCCGTCATCGCGGTGCTGGTGGCCTGGCGGCGCAAGCAACGAGTGGGCAACCTGCCGGCCGAGCGCTTCGTCTCGGCCATGCGGGTGGGCACTCAGCACGTGCGCCACTCACCGGTGCTGCGCCTGGTACTGGTGCGCAGTGGTCTTTTCGTCTTCACCACCAGTTGTCTGTGGTCGCTGCTGCCTCTCTTGTGTAAAACCGAATACAAGATGGAGGCCCAGGGGTATGGCCTGCTACTGGTGACTTTCGGATTGGGCTCGATTCTGACGGCTTCTTTTCTGTTGCCGCGCTGGCGCGTCAAGTATCCCGCCAACACCCTGGTGAGCCGTGCCTGGCTGGCCTACCTGCCTGTCTTTTGGATTTTGGCCAGGTGCACCAACAACTGGTTGGCTTATCTGGTGATTTTTTGGGCGGGCGGATGCCAGATCTGCATTCTATCTTGCTTTCACCTGGCCGCGCAGTCGCTGGCGCCGCCCTGGGTTCGTGCTCGAGCCATGTCGGTTTATTTGCTGGTCTACGCCGGCTCGGCCGCGCTGGGCGGCTTGTTCTGGGGATATCTGGCGCGCGGCCTGGGATTGCGTTCTTGCCTGCTGCTGAGCAGCGCGGTGCTGCTGGTCAGCGCCGTGACCGCCTGGATTGCTCCTCTGCACACCGGGGAAGGCTACGATCATGATCCTTCTCACCATTGGGAGGACCCGCATGTAAAGGTCGACATCCCGCTAAATCACGGTCCCATTCAGGTGGTGGTCGAATACGATATCGCCCCCGAGAAGGCCCGTGAATTCGTCACCGCTATGGAGCGGCTCAAGCGCATTCGCTTGCGCAACGGGGTCATTCGTTGGGCGCTTTATTGCGATCTGGCCGCTCCTCATCGTTTCCGCGAAGTCTACCTGGAGGAGAGCTGGGCGGCCCACCTGCGCCAGCACGAGCGGGTCAGCAATTACGAGGCGGAAGTGGCGGCGGCGGCCTATTGTTACCACCGCGGGGAGCAGATGCCCGAGGTTTTTCACTACGGTTATTGCGATGAGCGTTTCCCGGGCAAGGCAGATGAGGAACATGAGGATCATACCTATCAGGAGATCCCCTTGTGGTTTTTGGACTGAATGAGCCGGCGTAAAGTAGACCCCACCTGGTTTGACGAGGAAGTCGAAGAACAGGAGAACGAGGTTCGGGAAGTGAGCGTGCTGCCCGAGCACGAGGGCATGCGCCTGGACCACTTCCTGGTGGGCCAATTCCCTGAGCGCAGCCGCTCCTTGCTACAGGACTGGATCGAGGCGGGCCAGGTGCTGATCGGAATGCGGCCGGGCAAGGCCTCCACGCGCTTGAAGGCGGGCCAGGAAATTCTGGTGGAGATTCCCGCTCTGGAACCGGCCCGGCCGGAGGCGGAAGACATTCCTCTGAACGTGGTGTTCGAAGACGAGCATCTGCTGGTGCTTAACAAGGCACGCGGCATGGTAGTGCATCCCGCCGTGGGCAACTTTAGCGGTACCTTGGTCAACGCATTGCTGGGCCATTGCCGGGACCTCTCGGGCATCCGCGGAGTGGAGAAGCCGGGCATCGTGCACCGGTTGGACAAGGATACCTCGGGCTTGATGGTGGTGGCCAAGAATGACCAGGCTCATCTGGGTTTGACCAACCAATTTTCCGAGCGTCTGGTGAATAAGCATTATCAAGCCATCGTGCACGGCCAACCCCAACCCTCGCGCGGCCGGGTCGAGCAGCCCATCGGTCGCCATCCCGTCGACCGCATTCGCATGGCCGTCAATCCACGAGGCAAGACCGCCATCACCGACTACGAGGTGAATCAAAACTTCGGCAACTATTCGCTGCTCGACTTGCAAATTCACACCGGCCGAACCCATCAGATTCGCGTGCACCTCACCTGGTTGGGCTTTCCCATCGTGGGCGACCCGCTCTACGGGAGACGCAATCATCCGTTTGCCATCGTGGGGCAGGCTCTGCACTGTGCGCGCCTGGGGTTCCGCCATCCGGTCGAGCATCGGCCCCTGGAGTTTGCCGCCCCGCCTCCCGAGGATATGCAGACGATTTTGCGAGACCTGCGATGAAGAAGCGCGAGCACCGCATTTGCGCGCTTTGCAAGAATCTCGAAGTGTTGGAGCAGGGCCGTGAGTTTCCGGGCATTGTGGACACGGAATACGTCAAATATCGCTGCAAGATCTTCGGCTGGAGCAATCGCGAAGATTACTTGATGGACTCGGAGCCGGCCCGCAGTTTTGCCAGGCAGGAGCCCTTTGACTGCGAAAGATTCGAAGGTTTTGTGCCTGAATGAGCAGCACCTGGCAACGACCCGAAGAGGGCGGGGGGCCAGTCGGTTCAGAGCCCCGTCGGGAACCGTTGGAGCGACGTCATTATCGGGTGCGCGCCACCTGGGCCTTGCTGGCGCTGCTGCTGGTGGCCGCGACGCTGGGAGGCGCCAGCACCGACGTGGGCGAGCTGCGCCACCTGGGTGCCAGGCCTCCGCTCTACGGCTTCAACCCGCATCCCAAGCATTTGCTTGCTCCTCTCTTTCTGCATGGCGGTTGGGCCCACTTTGGCTGCAACTTTCTGAGCCTCTCGATGGTGGGTTCGGCGCTGGAAATGATGATCGGGTGGCTGGGTTTGATTTATGTCTTCTTTTTCGCCGGCATCGCTTCGCTGCTGGCCTCGCTTTTGGCCAATCCGCAGGTCACTTCGTTAGGCTGCTCGGGGGCCGTTTTTGGAATCTGGGCGGCCCGAGTAGTGCACTCCTGGTGTCCACCCATGGAAACCGATCGTTTCCGCTTCCTAGGAATGTTTGTTTTCAGCGTGCTGCTAACCATCGTGCCCGCCTCGATGGGCGTCAAAGTGGATCACGTCGGGCATTTCGCCGGCATGATCGCCGGGGTTATTGCTTATCTGGCTTTTCGTGTCGGCGGAGTGGTGCGCTGGGGTGTTTTGCTGGCCTTGTTGGGCTGGGCCGGATGGGTGGCCCGTCCGCCCTGGAGCCCGTTTTAGCCGCGCAAGAAATTGTTGTCGAGAATCACGCCTGGTTCTGCCTTGAGCAGTCGCTCCAGAACCTGGCGAAGTTCCCACAACTGATCCTGGGAAAGTCCCACGAACTCGATGCCGACGCGGCCGCGTCTGTTGGTGCAGGCGCTTCTCGACGCGTGGAGCTTTGCGTAACTCCTGCGCCTGGGGCTGGGGGTCGAGAAGCTGGGACCTAACAATCGACGGCGATCCTGCTTCAGGGAATGGGCGGGGGTTCGTCGCGAATGACGGTGGTGACGATCAGGGAGTTGCTGGAAGTGTTCTGAGCGTTCCCGAAGCCCAGGACCAGTCCGAAGGCGGAGGCTTGTCGGCTGTTACTGCTGCCGCCGTTATTGATGGTCAGCGTCTCGCCGTTCTTCATGGTGACCTGGGTGGAGCCCTCGCTGAACTCGATGCGACCCGGTCCTTGGGCGCTCTGGTAAGCCATCCAGGGCGTCAGGCGCAGGCGCACGTTCTGGCCGATGACGGTCGGCTCCACCGAGAAGCCGGTGCTGATGCGCTGAAAAACCACGCCGGGAGCCACCAGGCCCAGGCCATTGGCAAAGTTCCAAAAAGGCTGAACCTGGGGAATGTCCTCGCCCACGGTGATACTGCCTTTTTCGCCGCTCATCACCAGCAACTGCTGGCTGGTGGCCACGTTTTGTTGGCCCTGGCCGGTCTGCAGCAGGCCGCCGTTGGAGGAACTGTTGTTGGCGCTCTGGGCCACCGTAATCCAGACTTGCGGCGCGGCCACGTCGATGGCTTCCAGCAGTTGCCGGATTTGCTCCATTCGCTCGGGTGCCGCGCGCACGATGAGGCGCTGCAGACGCTCTTCGGCCATCACGGTTTCGCCTGGTTGGAGTAGGGCTTTCACCGGCTCGATGGTGGCTGCGGCCGGCCGGTTTGAGAGAGTGAATACCTTGAGCTGCGGCTGGGCCGCCAGGGGGGCGGTGAGCAAAAGGGCCAAAAGAAGCTTCTTCATTCGGCAGGATTCGCTCCCCCCTATTGGCAAACCTGTGGGTCGCATCCAAGGGCGATGCAGCCGCACAAAGAGGGGGGTCCTAGGGGGAGACGTTGTCCCCCCTAGATCCCGCGAGAGGGGGGTCCTAGGGGGAGACGTTGTCCCCCCTAGATCCCGCGAGAGGGGGGTCCTAGGGGGAGACGTTGTCCCCCCTAGATCCCGCGAGAGGGGGGTCCTAGGGGGAGACGTTGTCCCCCCCTAGATCCCGCGAGAGGGGGGTCCTGGATCTCTCCAAGTGCGAGTCCCGCAAAGGCGGGATCAAATCAGTGGTATCTCAGTTGTTCTCAACCACCCTGGTCGGGGTGGAGGCTCAATTTGTTCGTGTGGAAGTAGACCTGGCTTCGGGCCTGCCCGGTTTCCACATCGTTGGCCTGCCCGACGCCGCCGTAGGCGAGTCGGTGCATCGAGTGCGCAGCGCCTTGCGCAGTGTCGGCCATCCAATTCCCCCCCGGCGTTGCACCATCAACCTGGCGCCCGGAGACCTGCGCAAGGAAGGACCTCGTTTCGATCTTGCGATTGCTCTGGGCCTTTTGGCCGGGAGCGGAGTGGTGGCCCCTGAGCTGGTGACCGGATCGGTGGTGCTCGGGGAGCTCAGTCTGGAGGGGGACGTGCGCCCCGTGCGGGGCGTGCTGAACACCGCTCTGGCCTTGCGGGAGCGGGGCTTGAAGCGTCTCTTTCTTCCCCACGAGAACCTGTCGGAAGTCGACTGGCTGGACGGTCTGGAGCTCTGGCCCGTCTCGACGCTGGCGGAAATGCTGGAGCTGCTTCCGTCGGGAGCGCCCCGAGTGGAACGCCGAGCCCGGCGGGGTGAGCCGGTCGAAGGCGTGCTCGACCTGGGCGATGTGCTCGGCCAGGAGATGGGGAAGCGAGTCGTTCAGGTGGCCGCGGCGGGTGGCCATCATCTTCTCTGGATTGGACCGCCGGGCTGCGGCAAAACCATGTTGTCTCGATGTCTGCCCGGTTTGCTGCCTGAGCTGGAAGACCAACAGGCGCTGGAAGTGCTCTCGGTGGCCTCGGCGATGGGCCAGGCGCGTAGCGATCAGTTGACTGCGCCTTTGGCTCAGCCTCACTGTCACATCAGCACGCCCGCCCTGCTGGGCAGCCACCGTCCTGGAGAGCTGTCGCGAGCGCATCAAGGGGTGCTCTTTCTAGATGAAGTCACCGAGTTTGCCAGGGATGGCCTGGAAGGGCTGCGCACCGCACTGGAGACGGGTTGGGTGGAGGTGGGCCGGGTGAAAACGCGGGTTCGCTATCCGGCTCGCTTTCAGCTGGTGGCCGCCTGCAATCCCTGTCCCTGCGGCTACGCCGGCGACGAGAAGAGAGTATGCTGTTGTTCCGATCATCGCCGCCTGGGCTACCTGAACCGACTATCGGGGCCCATTCGAGATCGTCTGGATTTGCAGGTTTTGCTCCAGCGAACGGACCTGCGCGAGAGCTGGCGGGGAAAAGACCGAATGACTACCGCTCAGGCTCGCCAGAGGGTGCTCAAAGCGCGGGCCCGGCAGTTGCGGCGGGGGTGCCTGAATCGTGACTTGTCTCGTCGCTTTTTTGACGAGACGGGGGTTATCGAGGAAAAGGCCCTGGATTACGTCTTTGACTACGCTTCCCAGAAGTTCCTTAGCATGCGTGCCATGGAGAAGATTCTGCGGGTGGCGCAGACGGTGGCCGATCTCGATGGCCAGCCGCGCATTGATATGGAACAAGTGCAAGAGGCCGTGCACTACCGCTGCTTGGACCAGCAGGGGTGGTGAAGTAATGCCCGCAGTTCGCTCCCTCTTTTCAGAGACTTAGCTGCTCAGCATAGTGCTGGAAAGCTTTCCGGGCTGCCCCCAACGGGGACAGCCCGGGGTCGTCTTCCTGGGCATAGAGGATCTTGGAAGAAACGTTGACGCGGTGCAGTGCGATTTCGGTCTGGCGCAGGGCTTTCAGCACTTCATCAGCCTGACCGCCCTGGCTGCCCACTCCCGGAATCAGCAAAGGGCAGTTCGACGCCAGCTGGCTACAGGTAAAGGCCAGGTCCTGGGGCCCGGTCGCGCCCACCACCATACCGGCTCCGGGGAACCACTGCGGCAATTCGCGCAGCAGCTTTTGCCAGAGCTCCTGGCCGTCCACCAGAGACTTCTGCAGGTCGGCGTGACCGGGGTTGGAGGTGCGCACCAGCGCATAAAAACCGTGATTGGGAGCGTAGTCGGCAAAGGGCTGGATGGAGTCGCGGCCCATCCAGGGATTGACCGTGCAAGCGTCTACTTCCAGGCGTTCAAAGGCGCTCTTGGCGTAGGCCTTGCTGGAGGGCCCGATGTCGCCGCGTTTCACGTCCAAAATGATGGGAATTTTGCCGCGCCAGCGACCACATAGCCGCTCCAGCCAGGCCCAGCCTTCGCAGCCGTAAACTTCAAAATAGGCGGCGTTGGGCTTGATGGCGGCGGGCTGGACCGATTCGAGCAGGGCATTGACATACTCTTCCCAGGCGTCCAGGGAGAGAGGCAGGCGGTCGAGGTCGGGATCGATACCCAGGCACAGGATGTGTCCGGCCTTTTGAGCCGATTGGCGGAGACGGTCCTGATAGCTGCTCACGCCGGCACCTGCAAACCGCGCTGGCGAGCTCGGGCCAACAGGTCTTCCAGCTTGATCAGACTGTGGACCGGCACCTTTTGGTCGCGCGCAAAGGCTTCGGCCCAGGTGTCACCGGCCGGGCTCAGGCCCTGACGGTCCACGCCCACCAGCACGCCGCTCCAGCTCACCTCAATGCTCTGAGCTCGGGCATACTCTGCCACCTGCTGCATGCCTTCGACTTTAGTTTCCGAGGTGGTAATCACGTCGTCGATCAGCACCAGGCGGTCGCCGTTGCGGGGTTTTTGGCCGAGTAGAGTGGAGACTTCGCCGTGAGTCTTGGCCTCTTTGCGAAAGCTGAAGTAGCCGAGGTCGCCGTTGAGGGCCTGAGCCAGGCAAACGGCCAGCGGAATCCCTTTGTAAGCGGGTCCAAAAATCAGGGTGGGAGCCGGTTGGAGCTGTTGCAGGCCGAGCCCGAAAAAATGGCCCAGGCGAGCCAGTTGGCGACCCGTGCAGAGTTCGCCGAAGTTGAGGAAGAACGAGGATTTGGCACCACTTTTCAGGGTGAAATCCCCGACCTGAAAGACTCCTTCGTCGAGCAGGAAGTCGGCGAAATCGGGATTGTTCATGGGCATCCTTTCATAACGCGAACGAGGTGGCGGGGCAGAGTGGGGCCGGCATAGATCAGTCCGGTGTAAATTTGGACCAGCTCGGCGCCAGCCTGGCGGTAGCGCATGGCATCCATTCCCGAGAGGATGCCGCCCACTCCGATCAGTGGAACCGTCCATCGGACCCGACGTAGAAGGTCCAGGTTACGTTCTAGCAGGGGCGCACCGCTGATGCCCCCCAGCGTGTCCACCGAACTCAGTGGGCCCTCGCGGCGGGCGGTGGTGTTGGAGAAGACGATGCCGGCCAGGCCCCACTCCCGGGCGTGGGAGGCAATGGCCTGATAGGTTTCGATTTCTTCGTCGGGGCTGAGCTTTAAGAAAAGCGGCCGCTGGGGCTTCAGTTGGGCCAGCAAGGCCTGCAGGGTATCGACCTGCGACAGGCTGCGCAATCCTTCGGTGTTGGGGCTGCTGATATTGAGCGAGAAGTAGTCGCTGCAGTGCCACAGCCCGTCCATCACCTGCTGATAGTCGTCAGCCGCTTTTTCCAGGGGGGTGTCAGCGTTTTTTCCCAGGTTGACGCCCACTCGAATACGGCGCGGGCGGGCATTCTGCAGTCGGATCTTGATCGCTTCCAGGCCGTCGTTGTTGAAGCCCATGCGGTTGCGCAGGGCTTTGTGCTCAGGAAGGCGGAACAAGCGCGGGCGCGGGTGGCCCGGTTGGGGACGGGGAGTGACCGCGCCGATTTCGATGTGGCCAAAGCCAAGCGCCTCGGCCACGCGGATCCAACGAGCGTTTTTGTCAAATCCGGCGGCCAGTCCAACGCGATTGGGAAAGGAGACGCCGGCCACTTCCACCGGGTCGTCTGCGGGCGGCAGGCGCCGTAGCAAGGGCTCCACCAGGTTGGTGCCGCTCACCACCCACTCGTGAACGGTTTCGGAATCGACCCGAAACAGCAGTTGGCGCAACAACCCATACATTCAGGTTACCTCAAGGCCGTGGCGAAAGAGCCGTCCGGATGCAATCGTGTAGGCCACCCGCGCTGGAAAGGTCACGCCCTCAAAGGGGGACCAGCCACACTTGGTGCGGCATTCTTCGGCGCGCACCGTCCAGGGCTGATTCCAGTCCAACACGGTCAGGTGTCCGCGATATCCCGGTAGGATGCGCCCGACCTTGCGGCCGCGGCGGCGTTCGACATGCCGTTCGGGTACCAGCCCGGTCGGCCCGACATGGCCGCGGCTGGCCGCTCCCAGGCCATCCAGGTCGCCGCCTTCGGCCATCAGCGACAACTCG
>JALHOV010000051.1 GCA_022842865.1 Vulcanimicrobiota bacterium
GAGGGCGGAAGTGAGCCCCATGCCTATCGTCGACTGGGGGTGGTGGGAGTCTCCCCAACTTCCATCACGGCCCATTACCCTGTGGGTTCCCGATCAGCTGAGCTACCCGCTGTGCGTGGTCTATGCCCATGATGGACAAAATCTGTTCCGGCCCGAGACTTCTTTTGCGGGGGTCGACTGGGCTCTACACACGACGCTGCAAGACTTGATTCACAAAGGCCAGGCCCGCCCCACCATGGTGGTCGGCATCGGCAATTCGCCCGAGCGCATGCACGAGTATGCACCGGGGCCCAAAGGCAACGCCTACCTCCGATTTATCATCGAACAACTGCGCCCCAAGCTTCAGGAGGAATATCCCGTCAGCCTGGACCCGAGCGACCACTTCCTGATGGGTTCTTCCATGGGAGGCATCATCAGCGCCTACATGATGTGCAAAATGCCGGAGCAGTTCGGGGGAGCCGCCTGCCTGTCCACCCACTGGCCCTGGCAGAACGGGGAAATGGTGCAATGGATGCGCCGCAACTTGATTCCCCCCGGACATCACCGCTGGTATTTCGACTGGGGTACCGAAACAGCTGACGCCCCCTACCGCCCTTTCCAGGAAGAAGTCGACGAAATCTTGCGCCAGCGCGGCTATCGTCGTGGCAAAGACTGGGAAACCCTCAACTTTCCAGGCCACGACCACTCAGAAGGAAGCTGGCGCTCCCGCGTCCATCTTCCCCTCCGGTTCCTACTCTTTTAAAGAGAAGATCGCCTGACGCGCTTGCTCCAACCGCTCCATGTTCGGACTGCGCAACACGAAGACCTGATCCCCGGTGGCTTTTCGGAAGATCTCTTCGTTCACGCGATAGAGCACGAACTCGTCGGGGAAGCGGCGCTTGATCTCTTCCAGGTCGTGCTGATAAACGCGTTCATCCCAGCGTCCGTAGTAACCGACGTGATAGGGACGGGTATAGTCGACCTGGCTGCGTCGATCGCAGACCACTTCGGCCCACACCCGAAAGATATCGATGTCGTTGGCGTAGCACATCATATTGGTGGTCAGGGCGCCGGGCGCCCGCAAATTGGCCTCCAGAGCGCGCAGGCCCTGGGCGGTGCGAAAGAACTCCAGGTGAAAAAACCGCTTGCGCACGTCGAAGGCTTTCAAGACTTTGCGCCCCAGCTCTTCCAGATCGGCCGGGATCTCCCGGGCCGACCAGTAAAACAGGTCGGCCCGTTCGTTGACCACCTCCATGATCCCCGTATTGAAGAGGTGACTGGCCACGAAGACGGGCTCGGCATCCTGGTTGGCCAGTCCATCGTAGGTGACCAACTGGCCGGACAGGTATTCTTCGAGGAAATACTCGACTTCGGGCAGATGGTCCAGGAAGTGCTTGAGTTGTTCCTCGTTCTCCAGTCGATAGGTCGCGGCCGCGCCCACGCCGTGGTCCGGCTTGGCCACCAGAGGATAGCCCGCCTTCTTTCCAAGGGCCAGGGCCGCCTTGCGATCGCAGGCCAGCGCACCGCGGGCCACGGGCACGCCTGCTTCCTGATAAATCTGCTTCATTACCGACTTGCGTTTGACTCGCTCGATATCACAGGCGTGGTAACCGACCAGATTGAAATCGGTGCGCAGACGGGCGTCGGTTTCCATCCAGAACTCGGCATTCGAGTCCACCCGATCGATGCGCCCGTGTTTGCTAATAAAATAGGCGAAAGCACGATAGACCAGATCATAGTCCTTGAGCGAGTCCACACGGTAATACTCGTGCAGCCAGCCCTGCAAAGGGGCGCCGAGCTCCTCGTAGGGCGTCTCGCCGATTCCGAGCACACGCACTCCGATTTCGTGGAGGCCGCGGATGAAGTCGTGATAATTGGGCGGGAAATGCGGTGAAAGATATACGAAATTCACAGGTCAGCCGTTCCACCCGCCGCCCTCGATATACTCCCTAGATGGACCGGTAAAGCGCATTTTCCTTGAAGTAGCGCTTCTCGCCGGGACCGGAGAGTGCACGCGCAGCGAGCATCTCTCCAGTCCCGCTGAAGACTACCTCGAACGGGTGCTGGCCCCACCCCGACCGCCCCGAGGCGCGCCGGAAGTTGGCTGTCCAACTCGACTTGAACCCCGCCCACGCCAGTTATTTTCGCTGGGTGCAGTGGACGGACGTCGGGACTCGGTAGTCCAGCCGAGACGGGCGATCTTTTGCGGAAGGCCGCGCTCGAGTTGCAGAAACTTGGGCTTGTCTTCGGGCGTGATCAAAGTCACGGCCGTGCCGGCTTTACCCATTCGTCCCGTGCGTCCCACCCGGTGGGTGAGCAGCTCGGAAGTTTCCGGGAGTTCGTAGTTGATGACCTGAGTCACACCGTCCAGATCCAGACCGCGAGCAGCCACGTTGGTGGCCACCATGATCTCGATGTGTCCGCCGCGAAACTGCATAACCACGCGGTCGCGTGCGTTCTGGCTCATGTTCCCCTGCAGCGCATCCACCGGATAACCAGCGGCAGCCAATTGCTTGGCAAGCTTCTTGGCGCCATGCTTGGTGCGAGTGAAGACGATGGAAAGGCCGTCGCGAGCGTCAAGCAGGAGGCGCAGAGCGTCCCAGCGTCCGTTCTCCGGCACTTCCTGCACCACGTGATCGATCTTGGGAGCCTGTTCCGGCAGCGGATCGACCTTGACCCGGATGGGTTCGTAGAGGAAAGGAATCGCAGCTTTGTCCACCCACTCCGGATGAGTGGCCGAGAAGAGGGCGGTTTGGCGCTTGTTGGGCGGTGGCGCGAAGCCGAGAATGGCTTTCACGTCGTGCATGAAGCCGCGGTCCAGCATTTCGTCGGCCTCATCCAAGACCATGAAGGACAGCTTTTTTAAGTTGAGCGATCCGCGGCGCAGCAGGTCGAGCACGCGCCCGGGGGCGCCCACCACAATCTGAGCTCCAGCGCGGATAGCCTGCTCTTGGGGTCCGATTCCACGTCCGCCGACGATCACGGCGGTTTTGAGGCCGTCGGTTTGACCCAGTGCTCCCAGCACATCACCGACTTGATTGGCTAATTCGCGGGTGGGAACCAGCACCAGAGCCTGCACAGCGCGCAGACTCGGTTCCACATATTCGATCAGGGGTAGGCCGAAGGCCAACGTCTTGCCAGAGCCGGTGCAGGCCTGGGCCACCACGTCCTTGCCCTGCATGAGGGCCGGAATGGTCTGGACTTGAATGGGGGTGGGCGAGGTAATGCCCATCTTGGCTAGAGCTTTCAGACTGCTCGGAAGCAGGCCGAACTCTTGGAATGTATTCATACCGGGCGACTGTAGCACATAGTGTCAAGTTTACGCTTTTAAGACACGCGCTTCTCCAAAGCCTGAATGCGCCGGCTGTGGTCCAGCAAAACTTCCTTGAAGGCGCGAAAATCGCTTTGCATCTGGTCGAAGCGCAGGTCAACCTTGGCTTCCAACCGCTCGAAACGAGCATCGATGCTTTGGAAACGAGCATCGATGCTTTGGAAACGAGCGTCAATGCTCTTGAACTCTTGACTGTGAGCGTCCTGATTTTTCTCTAATCGCGTCAGCATGTGCACCATGGTCGTCAGCAGATCATCTTGCCTGCCCAGCTTCGCTTCCGTCCATCCGTGTTTGGCGTCGTGCCGGTCCACCATGGCCTGCACGTCGCGAATGGCGGCTTCGATATCGAAAGGCTCTTTTTCCATCTTCCCGACTTCCTCGAAGCCCTCGGGCCTTCCTCGCGATCACACGTTTGCTGGACGAGCGTCCATAAATCGGCGGCGCTGGGCGGGCTCAAGTTTCTCCAGCGAATAACGCAGCATGGTGCGCGGCATTTGGGCGGCCCACTCTTCCAGAAAACCCAAAAGCACCGAAGGCTCTCGTTTGCCCGCCTCACGAAGCATCCAGCCGCAAGCCTTGTGCATCAGGTCTTCCCGGTCTCCCAAAAGCATTTCGCAGAGTTCCAGGGTGTCCTGAAACTGCCTATGGCGGATGAATTGCAGGGTGGCCAGGACCGCCACCCGCCGCTCCCAGAGATTGGAAGAACGCGCCAGCCGGCGTAAAATCGGGCGGTCCGATTGTTTCACAAGAAACGCGCCCACAATACCGGGCGCCGAGCTGTCCACCAGATCCCAATTGTTGACGTAGTCCGCGATGCTCTCCAGGTAGAGGTCATAGATTCTCTGGGGCTCTTGAGGGAAGCGCTTCACCAGCAAAACCAACGCCAGCAGACGCTCCTCATGCCAGGGAGAATGAAGCAACTCGATCACTTGCTCCTGCCCGAAGTCTTTGCACTGGGGCACAAAAGCCCGTACCTCCGGCACCGTCAGGCCCAGAAACCGATCGCCCTCTCCATACTGGCCGGGGCCGGTCTTGAAAAAGCGCAGCGAGTGCTCGGCCTTCAACGGCGAGCCAGCCTCCCGCATCCTGGCCTGGACGTCCAGCATCCTAGTTACGCGGGTGGATCAGGAAGAAGACGGAGTGGTCGGTCAGGTGCATCTGGTGCAACTCCTGTTGGGCAAAACCGAGGACTTGCTCGGCGGTCTGCAGCGAGGTCAGGTCCACCAGCTTGCGACCGGCCACCACGTGCACGGCTGGCAGCAGCGCGCCGGCGTCACCGTAGTCGGTGTGCTGCTGCAGCACCTTCTCCAAAGAGCGATGCCAGCTCTCGCCCGGACTGGTCACCAGTTTCCCGCCGGGAACCTGCAGCTTCACGCCGCCGCGCCCATCGGTAACCCACACGGTCTGCTTAGTGCGCGTGAACAGGTTCAGAAAATACTTTTCGCTGCGCTGACTTTCGTAGACGTAGAGCGTGTCGGTCTGGCCCTTCAAGGTGAGCGTCTGCTCGCGAGGAGCCGCCTCTTTAAGTGCTTTGACGCGCTCATCTTCGGTTACCGTCTGGTGCAGCAAATCCTGAGCCACGAAGGCCACCGAACCGGTGGCGGTGGCGCGCACCAGGTTGCGCTGGGCGTCCACTTCGATCTGCACGTCCACCGTATCCGGGTCGGCGCCCATGCGGATGACGGCCTGCTCGGCCTCGCCGCGCAGAGCCGAAAGATCCGCCTGAGACGGGTTGACGATGTTCTTCTCGAGCGTCTCCTTAACCATGGCCAGGGCGGCGCCAATGGCCGAGATGACCTCTGCTCGAGGAGCGATCTCGTGGGGCAAATTGAGCTTCTTGGCCACGTAGGGAACCACCGCGGCCGCTCCCCCTCCCCCACCGATCAGTTTGATAGCCCGGTCGCCCACCTTATAATCTGCGATCAACTGCTTGAGAGTGGGAATGACCTTATCGGCAACACTCTCGAGCATGCGCCTGGCCAACTCCTCGGGAGCCAGACCCGTTTTCTCTCCCACCATCGCAAACGCGCGTTCCAGACTGGCCCGGTTGCCCTGCGAATAACCGCCTTCGGGCACGAAGTTCAGGAAATTGGCGGCACAGGTGGTGGTCACACAAACTTTTTCCTCGCCCTTGTGAAAGACCCAGTATTCCGGATCATCGGCCAGCGGCTTCTCGGCCACCAGTTGAGCGCCTTCGAACCACTCGGGCTCGGTGAAAGCCGCGTAGTGACAACCGGCCAGGTGAGCGCTACGCGGCCCCACCTCGGTCTTAGCGCCCACCCGCAGCATGGAACCCCCGGCCACGCCCAGCGTGCGACTGTCCAGCGTCTTCAAGAAGGTCGGATGACCGCCCAGAGTAGCGCTCTGGATGGCGGCACGGCCATTCTTGATGAGACAGCAGTCGGTGGAAGTGCCGCCTACTTCCAAAAAAATAGCGTCGCTGGCGCGCAGGTAAACCAGAGCGGCGGCAATGCCGGCGGCCGGCCCGGAAAGCAGTGTGAGCACCGGACGCTTGCGCACTTCGTCCAGCCCCATGACGCCTCCATCGGAGCGCATTACCATGAGAGGCGCGTCCACGTGGGCCTGACGCAGACCCTTTTCGGTCATCACGGCTGTCTCAATCATACGGGGAAGAATGCTGGCGTTCAAAACAGCCGTGCGGGTCCGCTTCTGCAGACCATAGAGCCCGGACATTTCATGACTGCCGCAGGCGGGCAGACCGATCGCGGCAGCCTTCTCCATCACTTCGACCTCACCGCGACTATCGTCAACGCTCATCGGCTGGGCAGCGGCAATGGCCCCGCAACCGTCGGCCTTGAGCTTTTCCAGAGCCGCTTCGACGGCTTTGTCGCTGACGTAGGCCAGCTGCGAGTGCAGGTACTTGCCCGGAGCCAGCTCGATGTCGCCCACTTCCATGTCGGCTTTGGCCTTCAAATCCATGGCACTGCCCAGACCCAGGATGCCCACCTTGACCACGTCACCCTCGAGCAGTGCATTGGTGGCCTGGGTAGTGGAGTGAGCCAGGAAAACCACCTTGGCCTCGGGCAGCTTTTCCAGCAGCTTGGAGAAGACGTCGACAATGCCCTGAGCCACACCATTGGCGTGATGATGAGTGGTGGGCGTAACGGCGTGGTGAGCTACTTCCAGAGTGGCGTTGTCAATGGCCACGGCGTGCGTAAAGGTGCCACCTACGTCGATGCCGACGCGAATCTTCACTGCAGGACTCCGCCCAGGGTGACCATAGCGGCCAGGGATAGAAAAATGAAAACTATGACGTAGGGTATAGTGTGCTTGAGAATCTTTTCGGGTGAGACCTGCACAAACTGACCAATCCAGACGTTAGCGGTATTGGTCGGATCGGATATCGACTGCATTTGTCCCACACTCATAAAGGCCGTCATCACGGCGATTGGCGGTAACACGGCCGATTTTGCCATGAGAGCCGCAAAGCCGGCGCCCAGGCCGTAAAGGTTGAAGGGCCCGCGGTAAAGGGCCAGCGGGGCCAGCAGAGTAAAGAAGGCCACGTAACCGACCGGGCTGGAGGGCAGCACCTTCTCCAAAAACGGGTTCATGATGGCCTTGGCGGATTCATCCATGGTTGCAATCAAGGTCATACCCAGTCCGATAAAGAGCGCAACCACCGGACCGACGTCTTTTAAGCCTTCCAGAATAGCGGCGGTGATGTTGGAAACCAGACGCCGGGGCTGAGTCACCAGGCAGCCATAGACGATGGCGGCCATAAATGCCGGGATGTCTGGCCAGCCGAAGGCGATCATCAGGAAAGGTGGCAGAATGGGCGTCAACAGGGCGGGCAGCGGCACGCGCGGCCCCTCCTCAGGTTCTTCGTTGATAGCCGCCCAGGCAAAGACCTTGGACTGACGCCGGCCCTCGATAATCAGGTAAAAAAGCGACACCGCCAGCATAACGCCGGCCACCCGCAGAGCGTAAAACTTGACCTGGTCTTGGGCCAGGCCAAGCAGATCCTCGTAGAATTTCCAGTTGGCCGGGTTGAACATACCGCCCAGGCCGATGCCGAGCAACATCAGGGTGGCGGCGTAGAGGGGGGTGAACCCGCTGCTGACCAGGATAGGCAGCACCAGCGAACCCAGCATAATCACGGCGCCGAGGCCACTCAGGGTGGTGAAGTTGAAGGCCACCACGGCGAACAAGACCAGACCGAGCAGCATCTTGCGATCGCCTGCGTACTCGGCGGCCCAGCGGATGAACTGCTGGGCAATTCCCTGGCGCATGACCACCTGGGAGAGTATGGCGCCGAACATGGTGGTCACCATGGGGCCCGCCATGCGCACAGCCCCTTTGCCCAGAATCTGCACGAAAATCAGCTCTTTCAGACTGGCCAGCGTAACCACCGGCTGGCTGCAACCCACGATTAGACCGATAAGAATCGCCATCAAAGGCAACGCCAGCAGTGCCGGCAAGCGGCGCGTGAACATCAACGCGGCCGCTACCAGGAACACCAGAAGAATCAAAATCCCGGGAAGCACACTCATGGGCGGATGGAATTTTATTCAATCTCCCCTGCTCTCCTCTTGAGCTGGCGAGGAAAGTTCTGCACGGCCGCCTCGCGAGCGAAGTCCAGGGCTGGGGTGGGCAGCCCAGAGGCCGGCTGAGCCTCCCCTGAGTCGGGCAGGCCAGGGGTGCCCCGGTGAGCCGAGGCTTTGCCTCCGCTGAGTCGGGCAGGCCGGGGATGCCTCCGGGGAGCCGAGGCTTTGCCTCCGCTGAGTCGGGCAGGCCAGGGGTGCCTCCGGGGAGCCGAAGCCTGGGGACGGGCAGGCCCGAGGAGTGCCCCCGCTGAGCCGAGGCCAAGAAAGGGCTCTAGCTAAAGGAGGGAATGCGCCAGACGCGCAAGCGGCCATCGGCGCCGCCAGTGGCCACCAGCGGCTCGGAGAGCGAGACAGCCAGGGCCCGGGCCCAGCCGTCGTGAGCTTCAGAACAGAAGAGAACGCGCCCACTGTCCACGCGAAAAGCGCGCAGGCAGCGGTCGGCCGAGACCGTCACCACCACTTCGGGAGAGGAGGTGAAATTGGCATCCCAGACCATGCCACGGTGGCCCTTGAGGTTGCGCATCTCGATGTGGGCAGCCAGGTCCCAGACGCGCACCGACAGGTCATTGGACGAACTGATCAACAGCCGGCCGTCAGGACTGAAGCGCACCGCCTGCAAAATCTTGTCATGGCCGGTCAGAGCCCGCAGGAAGCGTCCGTCCGGCAGACGCCACAGATTGATGGCCTTATCCTCAGCGCCGGTGGCCAGCAGGCAACCGTCCGGACTGATGTCGGCGGCGTTGACCGCGCCCTTGTGAGCCTGCCAGGACATTCCCTGGGGCAGGCTCGGACCCATTAAGGCGCAGCGGCCATCGGTAAAGGAAGCCACCACCAGACCCCCCTCCGGATGAAAGCACAGGCGTACGACCGCCGGGCCAGACGTCACCAACGTCTGGATTTCCATTCCCTGTCGGCAGTCCCACAGCTTCACCTCACCGGACTGAGAGCCACTCACCAGATAGCCGCCGTCGGGCGACACGGACAAGGTCTGCACGGCCGTATTATGAGCGTTCAGACTGCCCAGGTGCTGCAGATCCGGCCAGGTCCAGAGCGAAATGCGCCCATCTTTGCCGGCCGAATAGATCCGTCCGGTCTCCACGTGAAGCGCCAGGGCGTGCGTGCCGCCCTGATGGGCGACCACTTCTCCCTGCAACTGAAACTCCTGAGCGGGCGCCGGTTTATGGGTAATCTCCAGACCCAGGCCCTCCATAAAGGTGCGCACGCTGGCGGTACGCTTTTTCTCGTCCAACTGGAGCCCCTGGAAAATGGTTTGCTCCGTCTCGACCGTCACCGTGCCGTTCACGGCCCGCACCGAAGTCAGGCGCTCTCCCTTGCAGCGACGACGTGCATCCAGGGGAGGATGACCGACCAGCAGATGATAGACCGTGGCGGCCAACGAGTAGACGTCAGCGGCTGGCGCCAACTTATGGTTCTTATCGTATTGCTCAGGGGGCGAATAACCGGGGGACACGGCCGCCATTCCCTCTTTGGCCGCCTTATCGCTCAGATAGCCGCGAGAGACTCCGAAATCTAGGACAACATACCGCCCATCGTGAGTCCAAAAAAGGTTGTCCGGCTTCAAGTCGGAGTGAACCAGGCCACCTGCGTGCACCAACATGAGCGCCTGCCCAACTTGCTGGCAAACCTCCAGCGCCTGGGACAGCGGCATGGCTCCGGCCCGAGACAGGCCCTCCCCCAGCGTTTCCCCCTCGAGCAACTCCTCGACCAGATAGGCGCTACGGTTCTCTTGAAACTGGGTGTGCACACGCACGATGCTGGGATGGTGAAAACGCCGCAGAATCTCGCCTTCGCGCTGAAAAGTCTCGATCGCGGCGGCGAAGGCATCGGGACTCCAGGCGCCGACCGGATGGATGCCGTCCTCTCGGCGAGTACAACCGTTCGGGAAAAACTCTTTAATGGCCACCGGCAGACGCAAGGGCCCCTGATAGGCGAGATAGGTCAAACTAAAGCCGCCCACCCCGACCACCGGCCCCACTGTATAAATGCCGCCGTGGAGCTTGGAACCCTCAGGCAAGGGTTCGCGCACGGGGCGCTGATGCTCGACCTCGGGTTGGCTCATGACTTTAGATCGGGCCCCAGCCAGGCTTCGCGATGCTGCTTAGCGCCGGCATCAGCCTCAGGGTTAACCTCCAAAGTCCAGGTTTCCGCTGGCTTCTTGGCCAGGCGCACATTTAAACGAGTTAACTTCTCGCGGCGACCCACCAGAAGGGTCACGCTGGCGCCCGGCGAGTATTGGCGCAACCGCTCCTCCAGCCGGTCCACTTTGTCCGGCAAAACTCGGAAGTCATTGACAGCCAGGATTTCGTCATCCGTATTCAGACCGGCCTCGTAAGCGGGAGTACCACGACGCACCGAAGTAACCACCATGCGGCCGGCCTGGATAGCCACCGCGCCACCCATCCAACCGGCTTCGGGATCTTTATTCTCTTTTTTGACTTCGGCCGTCTTGAAGCGTAAACCATAGTAGGCAAGCATCGGCTTGTAATCCAGTTCCTTAGCGCTATCCACGCTATCGGCAAAAAAGCTCCGCAGAGAAGTGCCGGCCACCTTTTCGGCCACCTCCCGGAACTGCTCTTCGGTGTAGCCTTGCGTGCCCGAATAGAGCTTGTAGGCCTGGCGCATCACATCGTCGAGACTGTGCTTGCCCTCGGTCGCCTCGCGGATGCGCGCATCCAGCAAGAGCCCCACCAGCGAACCCTTTACGTAGTAGGAGACGCCGCTGTTGGGGCTGTTTTCGTCGGGCCGGTAATACTTGATCCAGGCGTCGTAGGAACTGTAGCGCAAAGGCTGCACCAGACGCCCGGGGGCCAGCTGCAGGGCTTCGATATCCTTGGAAATGGCATCGAGGTACTCTTTGTGAGTGGAAAATCCGGCTCTGCGCACCAGCAGATTGTCGTAGTAAGCGGTGAACCCCTCGGCCACCCAAAGACTTGGCGTGTAGACTTCGTTCTCGTAATCGAAGGGCCCAAGCGCCTTGGGCCGCAGCGTCTTAACGTTCCAGGCGTGAAAAAATTCGTGAGCCACCAGCGAAAGCCAGTGCAGATAGTCCTGACGAGCTCTTTGACCCCAGCGACTGTTCATCAGCACGGTGGAGTTCTTGTGCTCCAGGCCCCCGCCAGCCTGAGTCAGCATATTGATAAAGGTATAAGTTTTGGGTGCATACTTCGCATAGGGAATGTCCCCCCACATCTTGTGAACGGTGGCTACGATCTTTTCAGCGTCTTTAGCGCTACGCGGACCGTCCCAGACTCCGCCTTCGCCCTCATTGACCAGGCGATGAGTCACACCACTCACGGTGAAATCATAAACGGCCGGATTGCCCGCTACCAAGGGACAATCGACCAGTTCGTCAAAATCGTCGGCTTCAAAGCGATTGTTCCCCAACATCGCCAGGCCGGTTTCCACTCGCTTCCAGCCAGCCGGCAGATCGACCTGGACTTGAAACGGCCGCTGCAGCTGGCCGACAGGGGCCAAAAAGAGCTGCGCACCGGTCAGCAAGGCGAAATCGCTCTCCACCCAGCAGGTGCGTACCGACATTTCGCGGCAGTACACCCGATATCTGGCGGTCACCGGCCCCGAAAGGCTTCGGACCAACCAACGGTTCTTTCGCGTCTTCTCAAAAGGCAACGTCTTGCCATCAGCGCTGCTGAACTGAAGCCCTTCAATCTGACGGCTATACTCACGCACCATGTAGGAACCGGGCGTCCACACCGGCAGAAACAATTCCAGGTCGCCGTTCTGTGCGGGGATGCTGGCTTCGACGTCTACGTAGTGGTTCTGAGCCATGGGAAAGCTAACTCGGTAAGTTACCGGGTCGAGTGGCTCTGTAGAAACGGGCTGAGACAACAACGCACCCGACAAAATCAAGCCGATCAGGCTTCGGGAAGGACGGATCCTCGACAACACTTGGGCCTGATTAGAGACGACTTCGGCAATTCCCTCTCAAATCTGCCTGACAGTTAGCCATGGTGATTGACAGCAGCACTGTCATGTCCTAGTATAAAAGTATGAATGGCAAGCAACGGTTGGCACTACAGGTTCTCAGCAGCTGCCTCAGCCTCCCCGGCTGGCTGGCGGTAGCCCTCTTGCGCAGCCAGACACCCGCCCGGCCCCGCAGCTGGGAAGTGCGTATCCGCCGCCAACCCGCTCCTGCCCCTGTAGAGAAGCCTCGCCTCCCGCGCCGTTTTTCGGCCTGAAGGAAATTCAAGTAAGACCTTTAAACCCGTGGCGTGCACCAACGCCAGCTCGTCATCAAAGCCCCCCGCCAGGGTCTCTTCGAAATCACTCACCAGGTCGCTGAGATCGTGCAGCAAAGCCAATTGGCCCGAGGCATGTGCCATATCTTCGTGCAGCACACTTCGGCCAGCCTGCTCATTCAAGAGAACGCCGACCCCAGTGCACGCGCAGATCTGGAGGCTTTTTTCGAGCGCGTCGCCAGCTCCCACGCGCATCTTTTCACTCACACCGATGAGGGTCCCGATGACATGCCTTCGCACATCAAAAGCGCCCTGACCCAATGCAGCCTGACTATTCCGGTGGTCGACGAACAACTGGCTTTGGGCACCTGGCAAGGGATTTATCTGTTCGAACACCGGCTACAAACGCCGCCACGCCGTTTGTTCGTGTCCGTATTTGGTTAGGAGTAGAGAATGCAGGCTCAATCCGTCGTAGACATCGAATTACATGAGGTCACGCGCGAGCGTTTCCTGAATTATGCCGTCTCGGTTATCACCTCGCGGGCTCTGCCGGATGTGCGCGACGGCCTCAAACCCGTGCAACGGCGCATTCTTTACACGATGTTTCACGATCTTCGCCTGTCACCTGACAAGCCCACGCTGAAGTGCGCCAAAGTGGTCGGCCAGGTCCTGGGCAACTATCATCCTCACGGCGACGGCGCCGTCTATGAAGCCCTCGTGCGCCTGGCCCAACCCTGGGTGATGCGCTATCCTCTGATCTTTGGCCAGGGGAACTTCGGCTCGCTGGACGGCGACAGCCCGGCCGCCTACCGTTACACGGAGGCGAAATTGACAGCCGTAGCCATGGAGTTCGTGCAAGAACTAGGCCAGGAGACTGTCGAAATGCGCCGCAACTTCGACGACAGTCAAGACGAACCGGTCGTTCTGCCGGCGCGCATCCCCCAACTGCTGGTCAACGGGTGCACGGGCATCGCAGTGGGCGTGGCCACCAACGTCCCCCCCCACAACCTGGCCGAAGTATGCCAGGCCTGCGAGAACCTGATTGACAACCCGCAAATGACTATCGAGCAGGCACTGGAAGTGGTGCAGGGACCAGATTTCCCCACCGGTGGCGAGATTCTCGAAGACCGGGCCAGCCTGATCAAACTCTACAGCGAGGGCCACGGCCGCATTCGTTTGCGTGGCCAGTACAAGGTCGAGGAAGACAAGAAGAGCATGAACATCGTGCTCACCTCCATACCCTACATGGTCAACAAGAGCGTCCTGGTCGAGGAGATCGCCGAGCACATTATCAACCGAAAACTCCCCCAGGTGCTCGACATCCGCGACGAATCGACCGATGACGTCCGTATCGTAATGGAATGCAAGCCGGGCAGTGACGCCCAGTTGGTGGTCGGCTACCTCTACAAAAACACTCAGCTACAGAACAACTTCCACTTGAACCTGACCTGCTTAATTCCGGAACCCGGCGCCGCCTCGACCCCTCGGCGCATCGGCCTGCTGGAGGTCATGCGTCACTTCCTGGATTTCCGCCTGGAGGTGGTCACCAAGCGCCTCAATTACGATTTGCGCGCGCTCAAGCAGCGCCTTCACATCCTGGAAGGCTTCGCCAAGGTCTTTGCCGATCTGGATCTGGCCCTCAAGCTCATTCGCGAGTCCACCGGCCGCAGCAACGCCGCCCAGCAACTGATCGCTCACTTCGCCCTCGATCAGGATCAGGCCGAAGCGGTGCTCGATTTGCGTCTTTATAAGATAGGCAAGACCGACATTGACGCCATCACGGGCGAATACAAAGACAAACAGATGCAGGTGGAAGTTATCGAGGGGATGCTGGCCAGCCCGCGCCGCTTGTGGAATCTGGTCAAAAAAGAAATCAAAGAAGTTCGCACACGCTTTCCTGAGGGGCGCCGCACCCAGGTCGTTCACGAGGGCGTGGCCGAAATCGTCATCAACGCCGATGACCTGATCGTCGAAGAAGAAGCCATGGTGCTCTTCAGCCGCGACGGTTGGGTGCGGCGCGTCTCGGCCGGCACCGATTCCGCCAAAGCCAAACTACGCACCGATGACGAGCTAATGGCGGTCCTCAAAGGCACAACCAAAAGCACCCTGGTCTTCTTCTCCAACTCAGGAGTGGCCTATACCACCCGCATTCACGATCTTCAGGTGCAGCCGCGCGGCTTTGGCGACCCCGTTCAAAAGCTCTTCTCGTTCAATGACGGAGAAAAAGTCATTGCGGCGCTGTGTCTCGATCCCTCCGATCCCAACCTGCGCTCTGCCGACACCGAGACGGCACCGCCCCAGCACATCTTGCTGGCCACCAGTGAGGGACGCGGCTATCGCATGTCGCTGGAGAGCTTTTGCGAAGCTTCCACTCGTGCCGGCCGTCGCTACGCCCGCCCTTCTCAAGGAGAAGAGGTCGTGCAGGTGAGCTTGTGTCGTGGCAGCGAGGCCTTGATGTGCGTTTCGCGCGGAGGACGCGCGCTGCTCTATCCGGTCGAAGAAGTCTCCTATCTCAACGGTGCCTCCAAGGGGGTGACCCTCATCAAACTGGAGGACGACGACCGACTGCTGGCCATCAAGTTATGCGCCGACGACAGCGACTGCCTGACGGTACAGCGGTCCGACGGAGGCAAAGCAATCCCGCTCAAAGCGGGTGGCATCGCTTTGACCAGCCGTGGCGGCAAAGGCAAAGAAATCATCAAACGAGGACAACTCGTGGTCGTAAATGAGGAGAGAAATGGCAACAACGATGAGCCGGTCTAAGCCGGTAAGCGAGCAATACACGGCTCAAGATATCCAGGTTCTCTCCGGCCTGGAACCGGTGCGCTTGCGGCCCGCCATGTACATCGGCGGTGTCGACAAAGCCGGCCTTCACCACCTGGTCTGGGAAATCGTGGACAACTGTATTGACGAAGTCATGAACGGCCACGCCGACCGCATTGAGGTCGAGCTCGAGTCAGATCTCCAGGGAATCAAAATCACCGATAACGGCCGCGGCATCCCCATCGACGTTCACGAGCAGTTCAACAAGCCGGCCCTGGAACTGATCCTTACCACCCTGCACGCGGGCGGTAAGTTTTCTCCAGGCAACTATCAGTATTCCGGCGGTTTGCACGGCGTGGGTGCCTCGGTGGTCAACGCCCTCAGTGAAAAATTAGAAGCCCGCGTCAAGCGCGGCGGCAAACTGTATCGCCAGTCCTACTGTCGCGGGGAGGCACAGACCGGCCTGGAAATCCTGGGAGACGCCCACGGCAGCGGCACGACCATTGCCTTTCGCCCCGACACCGAGATTTTTGCCAGCACCATTTTCGATCCCAAGGTCATTGAAGAGCGGCTGGAAGCCAAGTCGTATTTGCACCGCGTCAAGATTACCTTTAAGGGGCCGGGTGGCACGCATCGCTACGACCACGGCCAGGGCATCGACGGCTATCTGGCCCGACTGGTCGACCACGAGCAACGCAACCCCGCTTACGAGCAGACCTTCTTTTTGCAACGCGATAACGAACCGCGAATGGAAGCGGCGCTGGCCTGGGTGGAAGATGGCGATGAACGCGTCTGGAGCTACGTCAACGGCATTCCCACCGCTCAGGGCGGCACCCATGATCTGGGCCTGCGGGCCGGCGTGGTGCGGGCGCTGCGTAATTATATGGAAACGCATAGCCTGACGCCCAAGAACTTGAAATTGAGCGCCGAAGATCTGCGCGACGGACTGCGCTGCGTGCTCAGCGTCTACGTCAAGGAGCCCCAGTTTAAGGGACAGACCAAAGAGCGTCTCAACAATCCCGAAGTACAGAGTCTGGTGACCAACGGAGTCGCCCCGGCCCTGGAACAGTTCCTCAACGCCAATCCCAAGCACGCCGAGGCGGTCATCGAACGCATTCTGCAAGCGGCGCGCAGCCGGGTGCAACAACGTGAGGCCATCGACATGGTGACCCGCAAGACGGCCACCACCCGTCTGAATCTGCCGGGAAAACTGGCCGACTGCTCCAGCAACCGCCCCTCAGAGTGCGAACTGTTCGTGGTAGAGGGTGATTCAGCCGGCGGCTCCGCCAAACAAGCCCGCGACCGAAAAAATCAGGCCATTCTGCCGCTGCGCGGCAAAGTGCTCAATACCGAGCAAGCAAATCTGTCCAAGATTCAGCAAAACAAGGAAATCCTCAATCTGATCAGCGCCCTGGGCTGCGGGGTGGGCAACAAGATCGACCTTTCCAAGTTGCGCTACCACAAGGTGGTGATCCTGACGGATGCCGACTCCGACGGACACCACATCGCCGGCTTGCTGATCACGTTTTTCTATCGCTACTTACCGGATTTGATCCGGGCCGGGCACGTTTATCTAGGGCGCCCGCCCCTCTATCGCCTGCGCACCAGCAAGCAGACCCTGTGGGCCTGGGACGACAAGGAAAAGGAACGGCTCCTGCGTACCCAGCGCAGCAAGCCCGAAATCACGCGCTTCAAAGGACTGGGCGAAATGAGCCCGCAACAACTGAAGGAAACGACCCTCGACCCGGGTAGCCGGACTCTTTACCGAGTGGCGCTGCGCGACGAGGAAGCAGCCGACCTGGCGGTGCGCGATTGCTTCGGCAAAGATCCCGCTCCTCGCTTTCAACTGGTCATGGAGCATGCCCGCGAGGTAGAACCGCAAGACGCATAGACCCATTGCACTTGAGAATGTTACGAATTTTTCAGATCTTATTCATAGCGGTTCGTTACACTGTCGTCAGGACAGAAGAGACGTAGGAGACGAACCCCGATGAAAAAGATGATGATGCTCAGCTTTGCCGCCCTCACGATGGGAAGCGCTTACGCAATGCCCACCGAAGGCGAACACTCCTACAGCATGCAACGACCGGCCACCCATGTCCGCGTCATCAGTAGGGTCCGCAATATCCCCGCTCCTTCTTCCTGGACCCCTCCCGAGCGTATCCCGAGCGCCCGCGTGACCTACGTCAAACGCGATCAGCCGAAGCGCCTGGGCGGAGGTTTCAGCAGCCCGAGCTTCAGCAGCCCGGCCTTCAGCAGTCCGGCCTTCAGCGGCAGTCCGGCCTTCGGCAGTCCGACTTTCAGCAGCCCCAGCTTCAGCAGCCCCGGCTTCAGCAGCCCCGGCTTCAGCAGCCCTGGCTTCAGCAGTCCGGGCTTCAGCAGTCCGGGCTTTGGCAGTCCGGGCTTCGGCAGTCCGGGCTTTTCATACTAGCCTCCCATAACTGCTAAGTCTCAGAAGGCGAGAAAGGGCTGAACCGATGGTTCGGTCCTTTTTGCTTAGAAGCGGGCCCACAAGGCCTGGGGCAACACCTCAAACAGAACCGGTGTAGGACCGAGCAGATCGCCATCGATCTGAACAAGGCTTGGAGGCTCGGTATCGATCCAGCATCGCTGTCCCTGAAAGTAGCGCACCTCGGCTAATCCCAGATGAGCCCCGGTGGCTGTGGCCACGATCTGGTGAATCATGCCGGGAAGATCGGCGCGTGGCCAGATGATGACGTCGAGCAAACCGTCGTGCATCGAGGCACGAGGAGCCGGCCGCAACCCTCCCCCATAGGTGGCGATATTGGAAACGACAATCTGCCAAAACGGAACCTTGAGAGGTGGGCCGTCGTCGATCTGGACCGTGGCTGTGCGCGCCACTTCCTGATACTTGAACATCTGCTCAAAACCGGTCATCACGTAGGCCACCGCTCCTAAGCGGGCCTTGGCATCTGGCTGCACCTTATCCACCACCAGGGCATCGAAGCCGACCCCCGCAAAACAGAGATAGTGACGGTCGCCAGCCCGAATCACGTCGACCCTCCGAGCGGGCGCTTCCTTCAAGTAGGCGGCTGCTTTTTCTAAAGCAGCCGGGACGTGGCGCTCTTTAGCCAAAACATTCTCGGTGCCGGCCGGCAAAATGCCCAGATGCACCGACGAGCCCACCAATCCGTTCACCACTTCATTGATGGTCCCATCCCCTCCGACAGCCACCAGCAGCTCGATTTCATCGGCCACCGCCTGGCGGGCGGCCTGGGTGGCGTCGCCTTCTCCCCGGGTCACATGCACCGCGGCCTCGGGAAACCAGCTCTGCACCATGCCTGGCAAATCCTGGCTTCGCCAGCGTTGGCCGCGAGCCCCGGACATAGGATTGACGATCAGCAGAGTTCTCATACCCTGGAACCTTCTGCGCCTCTGGGGGAAAGTCTGCCGCCTCACCCGAAGATTTTAACGTGATCGACGTTCTTTTCCTCAGTCCGCCGCGGCGCTCAGACGGGTCCAACTACCTCTTCAACAACGCCACCCTGCAACTGGGCAGCTTTCTGCGTCAGAACGGTCTTGACGTTCGAGTGGAACCGCTGGTGGGAACCGACTGGAGGGATCGCCTGGAAAAAGCGCTGACTTGCTGGAAACCGCGTTGGGCGGCCATCAGCTGCAAGTGGTGGGATACCGTCTACGGCGCCACCGAAGTCGCCCGCTACATCCGCGAAAATCATCCTCAGATCAAACTTGTCACGGGCGGCCAGACAGCCACTTCCTTCGCCGAAGAGATCGTGCACAAAACCCATTTCGACGCCGTCATCACGGGTGATGCCGAAGTCCCTCTGACCCATCTGGTGCGGGGCGAGCCAGACTGCAATGTCGTGCTACGCCACGACGGCACGGTCAGCCGGTTGCCTCAGAAGTACGTGCAGCCGCGCAACGGGGGCGATCAACTACGCTTACTGGCCGATCTGACCGAGATCGCTCCCACGGAATTGCTCTATCACGCGGGTTTCACGGCTCCCTTTGTGTGGACCGGGAAGGGTTGTCAGAGCACCTGTACTTACTGCTCGGGCAGTGCCTTTGGCCACAAAAAGCTTTTCGGACGCACTGGCTTCCAGTATCGCCCCGTCGAGGACGTGATCTGGGATATGCATGCCTTGGGACCCTGGACCCGGCAGGCGGTGATGTTCGACTTCGACCCGGTTAACGACCCGGGGCGCGAAGACTACTATCTGCAGATCGCGAAACACCTACCGCCCAAGAGTTTTCATGCGGCTTTCTACTGCTGGACCCTGCCCAGCAAGGAGTTCATTGCCCAGGTCAGCGAGAACTTTGCCAGCGCCATCATCTCCCTCGACGCGCAGACCTACAGCGAACCCCTACGCCATCGCCTGGCCAGCAAAAAGCAGATTAAACCTTTCGCTTCCGACAACGAGCTACTATCCACACTGGATTTTCTGCGCCAGTTCCCCAATATCCATGGCATTGTCTACGGCATTATCGGACTCCAGGGAGAAAGCCCCCACGACGTTGAGCGCGGCGAGAGTCTAATGGCCTACATTCAGGACGCCTATCATGATGTGCTGCAGCCGAACGGCGTCCACACCACACCCCTCAGCATCGAGCCCGACTCCCTGATGGATCGCAATCCGGAAAAATACGGAATGACGCGGGTGCGCCATGGACTGGAAGACTACCTGGCCTTCACCAAGACCCAGTTCGAGTCGACGGGTGCTATTTTCGACAGCGGCTACTCCGAAGACAAACCCCATCCTTATGGCATTTTTCAAAGCCATGAGCACCCGGCCCGCGTTTACAACGACTACAAGCGCATTCAAGGTCGCATCAACGACAAGTCAGAGCGTTGGGATTCCGAAAAAGCCGTGCGCAGTCTACGCCTCGAGGATAACCGCCTGTTCCTGGATTTGCATACGCGCAGTATCTTTCAGGACGATTGGCGCCTGATCGTCTGGGCCGCCGCCGAAGCCCTCTCGCGCAACCTGCCCGAAGTGGTCATCGACACTACCCGGGCCCATATCCGCGTGCCCCCCGCTCAAATTTTCCAATTCGACGACCAGTTCGCCTGGGCCAGTTCCCAATGGGACCAGATCCGCCAGGCCCGCGACAGCGGCCGCCTCAAAATCACCTACCAAACCAGCCCCACCACCGACCTCGGCTTTTTAGTCCAGTAGGCGCGGGTCTTTTCGTGAAAGGGGGACCCGGGGGATGAGGGGGATGTGGAGACATCTGAGTGCCAGGCGCTTTTTAGGGTGGGCTGCGCGTAAGTCTGACCCCACCCCCAAAACAATTTGAGATCGGTAGTAATTGGCGCAAGGGCCCCCTCAATCCCCGCCGTCTCCCTTCCACGGCCGGACAATCGCAATCTAGCGCTTGCCTTTTTTGGGGGGGCCGCCACCGAACAGGTTGCGCAGCTGGGCTTCTTCGGCTTCGCGGGCGGCTCGGTCGGCATCCCAGACGCTGGCAAGCTTTTTCTTTTCGGCGGCGCCTTTGCTGCGCTCGGCGGCGAACAGGTCGGGTCCTTTATCCACTTCTTGCTCGCTGGCTTTGTTCCAGGCGCTGCTCAAGGCGTCTTTCTCCATGCGCAGTTCTTTCTGCGATTCTCCGAAGATCGAGCCCAGTTTGGCCTGCTTGGCCTCGTGTTTGTCCAGGGCTTTCTGCACCCAATCGGCTGCGCCGGAATCCTTTACTTCCTTACGGGACGGGGGTTTGTGGGGGTCTGACATGGCTTGGGTCTCCTTGCGTCCAATCTTCATCCTACGTAGTTCGAGGGAGGTTTCAGGGTTCTTTCAGTCAGCCCTTGTAATATCCACTCAACCCACAGGACCCTTGAAAGAAGGATAGGACGATGAAACTCCAGTCAGTGAATAATTTCCAGGCCCCGATCACCACTCTGAACAAAAATGAGGCTCCCAAGCCCGGCGGCGAGACTCCGCCCCCGCCCGGACCTCAGGACGGCTTCAAACCGTCCGTCGGTCAGACTGCGATCCGCACAGGTATCGCTTGGGGCAACGCCACCGGAACCGTCGTAGGCGGCGCCGCTGGACTGGCCACCGTGACTGGTGCTCTCTACGCCGGCGTGCTCGGCGGTGCCATCGTCGGCACTCTGACCGGCGCGGGCTTCGGACCCGTGCTCAGCGCGGTCACCTCTCACGGCGCACTCGACTTCGTCGGCCGCACCTTCGCCACGGCCGGTGTGATGGCCAAGGCCGGTATGGTCATCGGCGGCATCAGCGGCGCAGCTGGTGCCTGGCAAGTGGGTAACGGAATTGGTAACGCGGTAGGCAAGGCGGCCGGCTTCGTCCCCGGTGCCGCGGTCGGCGCCGTGCAAGGAGTGTGGGCCAAGGCGGAGAGTGCCGCCGGCGGCGACGCACCTCCGCGTATCGAGAAAGAGAACAAGCCCAATATCCTCACCACCAACTTCACCGACCTCAACAAGATGAATGGCGGAATGAAACTTTACTCCTCGGTGCTGGGCGGCGTAGGCATGCTGAGCGGCGCTGTCGGCGGCTTCACCCTGGGCGCCTCGGTCGCCTCGGCGGGCAGCCTGTTCAACGGCCTGCTGGCCAGCAACGTCAGCTTATCCACCATTGGCGCGGCCGGCGTAGCCGGCGGCATCATCGGCGGCGCGCTCTTCGCAGCCGTCGGCGGACTGGGTGGCTTCACAGCAGCCAAAGCCTCCAAGAAACTCTGGGATCACACCGGCGGCAAGCTGCTGGGTATGACGCAAGGCGACAACGAGTCCCAGAACGCCAAAGGCAAGCGGTTGGAAGAGAAGAAAGTCTCCCTGGATGCCCGCGAAGACGGCCTTAAAGCCGACGCCCTGAGCAAACGTGAGTTTTACCGCGGCGAGACCAAGAAGCTGGATGAGCGCGAAACCAGCATTGCCGCCTCCGAAGCCGACGTCAAAGGCCGACTCGACGAAATCAACGGAAAAATCGAAGCCGGCGGTCAGGCCCTCTATCAGGACAAGGCCTCCAAGCCCGACGCGCAGACCGGCGAAAGCCTGGTCAACTGGAACACGCGCCTGGAAACCAAGGACAAAGAACTCAAGCAGTTCGAGGGCCAGCTCAAAACCAAGGAAGCCGGCCTGGACGGTCAGATCACGAAAGAATCCGATGCCAAGTTCGCCAAGGACCGCGTGCCCGTCGAACAACGCTACGACGGCCTGCAAGGCCAGCTCAACGGCAAGGAAACCGACCTGAATAACCGTAAGAACTCGATCGACTCGCGCATTCAGGACCAGACCAACCAGCAGGTCGGGGCCCAAAAGCCCGGTCTACAGAACGACCTGCGCTACGCCCAGCAGGAGCGCGACCGCGCCCAGCAGGACGCCAACCAGGCCAACAACGAGAAGGGCAACGCGGCCAGCCAGCTGTCGTCCGCCCAGAGCCAGCTGAACTCGGCGCGTTCCGAAGTCCAGAGCAATCAGAATCGCGTCAACAACCTTAACAGTGCTATCCGCGACCTGAGCAATCAAAAGGACAACTTGAACGCCGAGCACCATCAGGCCGACTCCACCCGCAACACTCTACAAAACGACCTGAACGCTTGCCGTAACTCGTAATTACAGAAAAGGACCCGCTGCAATGCGGGTCCTTTTTTTGTTTGCCTCGGGGGTATTGGCTAGTCAGGCCGAAGGCCGCTAGCCTTCACTTGAGTTGTGGTCTAAATTGGCCCACTAACAGCACGCGAGAGTGGAGCTCGCTTGCGAGCGACCGACCGCTTAGGCTGGGGCCAATTTAGGGCTGGTCAGGCCGAAGGCCGCTAGCCTTCACTTGAGTTGTGCCGTAAATTGCCCAACTTACCTTTTCGCCGGAGTGGAGCAGCTCTGCTGCGACCGCAGGCTCAAGATGGGGGCAATTTCAGGCTAGGTGCGACCGCGGCGAAAAAAGCGAGCGAACAGGTCCAGGGTGCTGGGACGAGCCTCTTTGAGAACTTGTTTCACCTTGTTGGCGCGCAGATCCAATTGGGTTTGCAGCGCTTTGTCTGCGGGCCCAAGCATCTTTTTTAAGCGCTGAATATGTTCCAGGCATTGCTCGAGGTAAAGACCGGGCGCTTCGCTCTGCTCCTCCAGCCACACTTCCATGAGGCGGCGGGCGCCTTCGTTTTGACCGAGAGCCAGGTGAATGTGGATGAGGGCGTCTAGAATCTCCAGCAGCGTACCACGGTCTTCCTCAGGAATGGCCACCTGGCGGTCGAGCTGACCGCGCCATCCGGTCAGCGCCTGATTCAAGTAAACCTGGGCCTCGTACCAGTCCTGGTTGAGGGGGGTCGCTTTCTGGCGCAAGTGACGGATCATGGCGATACCCACCAGAGCGCGGCGGATGGCCATACCGCGTCGGCCGGCTTTGGGCTCCCCACCGCGGCTCAGAGTGCTTTGATCGACCTCCAGTAGCCAACGGTGGCAGTAAAGCACCAGACTCCAGCGGTCCTGCTCACGAAACTGCTCGGCCTGTTCTTCCAGCATCTTGCGGACCCGGTCGGTGCCGTCTTCCAGCGTCTGCTCTTCCACCGCCAGTCGGCTGAGATTGAGCTTCTCAGCCCGGCTCAGATGGCCCTCGGGCAGATCGGCCTTGGGCAGCCAGCGAGGCTCATTTAAGTCGGCGTCCTGCCAGACTTTCTCGGCCTGCTCCCCGAGATGGCGGCCCCCACTGGCGTCCTTCATGAGCAGGCTGATCAAGGCAAACCGATAGAGAAAAGCAGCCCGCTGCCAATCGTTGAGAAAGCGATCCTTTTGCCAGTCCTCCAGCAGCACGGCCGAGCCGGCACCGATCTTGCGCAGCACCCAGCGGCAGATCTGATAGGCACCGGTGAAATCTTTGGCGCGCAGGCGGACGCTGATGAATGCC
>JALHOV010000052.1:0-439 GCA_022842865.1 Vulcanimicrobiota bacterium
GAGCGGCCAGTTTTTCCAATTGGTCGAGGGAAAAGCCCAGCTCATGGGATTGGTTGACTCCATACAAGAGAGCGGCCGCGTCGGCCGAACCGCCGCCCAAACCCCCGCCCGCCGGAATGCGCTTGATCAGTTCGATCTCCAGCGGCAAAGAGCGCCCGCTGGCCTGTTCCAGGGTTCGCAGGGCTCGCATGACCAGGTTGTCTTCGCCCACCGAGATGTCCAGGCCGGTCACTTCTCCGCCCAGGCGCAGGCTGGTGGTATGGGCGTCTTTCCAGTGCAGTTCGTCAGCCAGATCCAGGGTGGCGAACAAACTGTCCAGCTCGTGGTAGCCACCTGGCAAGTCTCCGAGAACCTCGAGCGCGAGGTTGATTTTGGCCGGCGCTAACACGGGATTAAGGGGTGATAGCGGTGCGATTATTGGGCGTGAGCAGCAGCTTAC
>JALHOV010000052.1:449-23648 GCA_022842865.1 Vulcanimicrobiota bacterium
CAAATTGCGCCAGCTCTCCAGCCTGCTCTTTGGGAATGAGCGCTTGATTCATGACCAGACGGCTGTAGTAGAAGACTTCCCGCCCCTCGCCTCGGGCGGTGGCAAAGTAGCTGCCAAACGGACTGTTGATCTGCACGGTGGCCGGCAGTTCGCTGATGTCGGTGTTCTGGGGCAGGTGCAGACGCAGCCGCACGTCCTCGCGCCAGGGGTGGTCGAGGCGGATGGGTTGGGTGCGGGTCCCGCTGCCTTCGGCCAGGCCCATCATCTGCGGGTTGACGCGCACAGGCATAACCATGGCCAGCTTGTTGCCCATTCGCACCGTATAGTCGGGCACAGCCACGGTGGCCGCGAAGTCGATCGGTTGCCCCTGGCGGGCGTTGAGGTTGAAGTATTTGTCGAGCACGCGGGCGCGCGAGCCGTAATTGGCGGCAATGCGCTCAAACAGGCGAGCCAACTGCTGGTCCCGTAACTCTTTGCCGCTGTCGAGCAGTTCTCGGCTGGCCTCGCGGTAGGCCGCCCCCGAGGCGCCGTGCTCCACCGTATTAAAGCGTAATTCCAGGCGGCCCTTGTCGTCCAGGCGAGCTTCCACCTGGGTCTCGACCCGGTTGGCGTCGGCCGGAGTCGATTGCAGGCGTTCGAAGGGCTGCAGGTCGTCACTGGCCAGCAGGGCGGAACCACCCTGGTAGCCGGACGGCGGAGCCTGGTCGAATTCGAGCGGATGGCGTGGATCGACCCACCAGCTCTGGGTGCCCTGCTTGACCTGCAAAAGCAACGTGTCCACCCGGTTGAAGCGTGGCAGCTCCGTTTGCACCTGTTCGGGCGGGAGTTCGAAAGCCAGCACTGGCTGGACTGTAAAGCCGGCGGCGCGATACATGCTGGTCAGCAACACCGCCGCGTCGACGGCGTTGAGCACCTGCTCATCCACCAGCAGTCCGGCCTTGTTGGGACGGAAATCGTCCAAAGAACCGGACAGGAAACGCTTATGAGTGGCCCAGCTGCCGATATCGATCAGTTGCTGGGTGGGCGTCGACCCGGCCGTAATCAGGCGCTGCGTCTGGGTTTGCACCGCACCGGTGGTTTCGCAATTGGCTTCGAAGCTCTGATTGAACCAGGTGCGCAATTGGCCCCAGTTCTCGAAGTTGCTGGCTTCCAGGCGCTTCATTTGGGTCAGCAGGGCCGGACCGGAAGCCTCCTGGTTGAGGGGCGGGCTCTGCACGATTTTGTAGGAGGTGCTGTCAATCCCGTTGAGGGTCGTCTTCTCGGGCACCAGATTGGTGTAGCCGGGAGTGGCAAACCGCACGTTCGAGCCCGCCGGCACGTCGACTTGAAAGCGACTCTCGATCATGGGCTCGGGGTTCTGCACATAGCTGACCCCCCACCATTTGCCCCCGGGATAGGGCTTTTTCTTGGTGCGAATGCGATATTCCACGATGGAGTTGGGGGTCACGCCCGGGTAGCGAATGACCACTCGCCGCATGTACTGATTGGTCTTGCTCTCGCCGGGCTCGAAAACGGCTTCATCGGCGATGGCCGATTTGGGGACTTCCAGCACCCGTCCGTCCGGCAAAATGGTGCGGGCCAGATCGACCTCCACCTTCTCCAGGTCGGAGCGGTAGACGCGCAGCAAATCCTTGTGATCCTCCACGCCGGCCGGGGTGAGAACTTTGATCACGTCGTGTTCGTCATATTCGGTGGCCCCGTCGGCGGAAACGCGGAAGATGACTTCGTCACTGAGGAAGATGGCGTTGGACTCGGGGTACTGACTGGCCGCTGGACTGTTGAGATACTTGGACTCGACGGGCAGCACCGCATCTTTGGGGATATCCTGTGCCGGTGCAAACTGGCCCAGGGTCAGTGCGACCAGGGCCACCGAGACGAGTCTTTTCATACCGTTTCTACCTCTTCCACACTCAGGGGATAATAACATGCAACTTCGTGAGAGGATTCCAACTCCTGCATTGGCGGCCTTTGCTGTATAGGAATGTCGCGGTCTGTGGCAGACTTCTTCACCTGGCTCCACAGCCACCCAAAAAACAGGTTACGTTCCAGTGGCTTCGAAAACGGCCCGATCATGTCTCTTACTCTGGAAGAACTCTCTCGGCGATTGATGGTGCCGTTGCGCGGTGACCCGCAGGCTCGGGTCGACTGCGCGTGTCCTTTGGAGGCTCCCCGTCCCGGTGCGCTGACTTTCTGCGAAAAGGCCAACCAGGTCAAGTTCGGACCCTCCGAGATCGGCATTCTGATCACCCCAGGTCCTCCCGAGGGGGATTGGAACTTGCTGCTTTCCACCACCCCCCGGGTCACTTTTGCTCAAGCCTTGCGTCTGCTCTACCCGGAGCCGCCGCTGAAACCGGGAATTCATGAGACCGCCTGGGTCGATCCCTCTGCACAAGTGCACCCGGCGGCCCGTATCGGACCGCTCTGCTTCGTCGAAGCCGGCGCGGTTATCGAAGAAGGCGCCCATTTGGTGGCTCAGGTGTCCCTGGGCCCGGGCGCTCAGGTGGGTGCGGGCAGCACGCTTTGGCCCGGCTGCTCCGTGGCCACTGGCTGCACGGTCGGGAAACTCTGCGTGTTGGAGCCAGGTGCCCGGGTGCTGGCCGGCTCCACGCTGGGGGATGCAGTCTGGATTGGATCTCGGGGGGTAGTCGATGGCGCCGCGCTGGCGAACGGGATCAAGGCCGACAACCAGATTTACGTCGGTCCCGGCTCTCAGATCGGCTCGCACGTCCTGCTCATCTCTCAGTCCGGAGTGGGACCCAATACGCGGATGGGACCCTACTCTCTGGTGGCCGCTCAGGGGGCCATCTTGGGGGACGTGGAAATCGGACCCCAGGTGCAGATCGCGGGTCGTTGCGTCATCGCCACTTCCGTGCTCGAAAAGGGTTCGGCCTGGGCCGGTGACCCGGCCGTCCCCTACACCACCGAAATGCGCAACCGTGCCCTGCGCCTCAAAGCCCTGCCTGCCTACCTCAGCCGCACCCGCCCGCAGCCTTAGCCTGGGAAGGTTTAGCGGAGGGGTCCGGGTCCGTTGCTGCGGAAACCGCCACCGCCGCCACCGCGGAAGCCTCCGTTACAGCCGCCATTGAAACCGCCGCCGCGGAAGCCGTTGTAGCCGCCGCCGTTAAATCCGGGGCCGTAGAAGCCCTGACCGTAGCCGGGTCCGTAAAAGCCGGGGTTGCCGGCGCGGACGGTGACGTTGCCGTTGCGGTAAATGCCGCTCAGGGAAAGTCCTGTGAAGAAGCCGCTGTTGCTCACCTGCAGTCCCGGGTAGGCATAACCGTTGTTGTAAAAGCCGCCGCTAAAAGCGGGGCTGGAGTAATAGCTCTGGGGGCCGGGCCCGTAATAGGCGGGCGGGGCCATTTGCTGGGGCGGCGGGTAGCTCGCGGCCGGGTCGACGTAGCCCGCAGCCGCGGCCGGGTTGAGCAGGGCGGGGGTGGGGCGGATCGGCGTGTAGCCAGCGCCAGGAGCGACCGTCGTTGGGGCGGCGGCAGGTGGGGCGGCGGCCGAGGTCTGGGCCTTGGGACGATTGGGCTTCCAGTTATAGTAGGTGTAGGAGTTCTCCTGATTGGTAACCTTCCGCACCTTGGCGGTAGGATCGGCGAAAGCCGACGTGCCCATCGCCACAAGCATCAGACCGAACCACAGAGTGCGTTGCATGGAAGAATCTCCTTTACTGGATAGGATCATGAAAGCACAGAATTCGGGCAGGAGCAAGGAATCAGCCCGCGCAAACTGCCCCCATGAGCAATGAACCACTGCCGCTCCATTGGCACACACCTGATTCCTGGGCTGAAAGCGCCATGGAGGACGTCTGCCAGTTGCTCGATGACCACGCTCACCTGGAGCGCAAAGCAGCCACCAACGCCATGGACTTGCTCAACCGCTGGCCCCAGCCGGCCCCGCCTATGGGTTGGGTGACCACCCTGGCCTCCATCGCCCGAGACGAAACGGACCATCTCTTCAAAGTCAGCAAGCTGCTGGCTCAGCGCGGCCGCCAACTCAGCCGTCTGCACAAAAGCACCTACGCTTCCGGCCTGCGGGAAATGATTCGCATGGGATCGGGTCAAGAGGAACTGGTCGACCGCCTGTTGGTGTCGGCCCTGATCGAACTGCGCTCGTGCGAACGCTTCGAAATCCTCGGGCGTCTTTGTCCCGACCCCCAGCTGAACAAGCTCTACAAAGCACTTTGGGGCTCCGAGCACAACCACTTCCAGGTCTTCCTCAAACTGGCCCGTCAAATCGATAAGAAACGCGGCAAAGTCGAGGAGCGCTGGCAAGAAATGCTGGGCCAGGAAGCGGAACTCATTCAGCGCGAACCCCGCGGCCCCCGCCTGCACAGCTCCGGCTAAGTAACTTCAGGCCCGGCAGACTTTCCATCCCCCGGTAAGACTTACCGCCTGACCGACAAGTGGCTCCGTCCAAAGGCCCAAGCCCCGGAAGTTACCAGCAGCCGGTAAAACTTACCGCCTGGCCGGCAAGTGCGCCGCGCCCCCCGGCCCGCCTCGGGAGAATTACCAGCAGCCGGTAAAACTTACCGCCTGGCCGACAAGTGCCTCGCCCCCAGGCCCTTGCCCGGGAAATTACCAGCCCCCGGTAAAACTTACCGCCTGGCCGACAAGTGCCTCGCCCCCAGGTCCTCGCTCCGGAAATTACCGGCCCCCGGTAAAACTTACCGCCTGGCCGACAAGTGGCGCCCGCGGGTCCTCCTCCGGAAATTACCAGCTGCCGGTAAAACTTACCGCCTGGCCGACAAGTGCCTCGCCCCCAGGCCCCCCGCCCGGGAAATTACCAGTAGCCGGTAAAACTTACCGCCTGGCCGACAAGTGCCCGCCTAGATCAACAACTGATAGAGAATCCAGAGAATCTGAGCGGCGACCATGTGCGGCAGGTAGCCCGCCAGCACGTCCATCGGTTTGTCCAACCGACTGGCCGGCAGGGTGTTGTGGACCATCACCACCAGGTCAAAGAGGGCGAACACGACTAGACTTCGCAGTGCGTAAGCTTGCTTGGCGCCCATTTCTCGGCGAGGCTTGTAGCCCTGGCGGATATTGCGCCCTTTCCCGTACAGGCTGTCGGCCACCGACTCGAGCGTTTGGGTGACCATCCCGTCGCGCTCGGCCCAGGCCTGGCAAGGCTTCATCTTAAAAGCGCCTTGCTGTGTCTCCACCTCGTTGGCGGGCACGATCAGGCGAATGCCCGCAGCCCCGGCGCTGTAGGGCAACGGATCCAGGGCCACTCCCCACTGCAGCGGGATGACTTCGGCCTGCCTCTGCCGCTCACTGTCGACTTCGACCTGAATCAACATCCCTCTCTTCTTACCGTTGCTGGAATACTGGACCTGAATGGGCTGGCCGTGAGCGGGCCAACAAGAGGCGGCCTGGCGGTCACCGCTTAACTGCTTGCCTTTCCAGGTGACCGCAATGGGGCAGTAGGCCAGCCGCTGGCGCATATTGTGGGCTTCAAATTCGATCACGGTGCGCGCGAACAGCTCCAGACTGAGAGTTTCCACAAAACGAGGGTCGGGAGGGAACTTGCCAATCTGCTGCGGGAACTCGGCGCTTCGGGCCGAGTCCACCACTTGACCGCCCTGCACCACCGTCAGAGCCACCTCGACCCCGTGATGCACGAAATAATTCAAGCCCGCAAACAAAGACCGGCGGGGATCTTTGACCTCGCCGCTGAGCACCTCGGGCATATTGGAGAGCATCAAGGCCGCCGGCGTTTCTTCCGACAGTCCCAGGAAATGGATCAAAAATCCGGTGGGCGTCGAGACCAGCACGATCGACTGGGCGGATTGAGAAATACCGAATTGGACCAGCTTTAAGAAAGCATCGTCGGCGCTGGGCAAAAGATAGCGACCGAGCTGGCGCACCGTCGCCTTGAGGTCTATCTCAAATCGGCCTGAGCTTTCCATATAGGCAACTTTCCCCGCCGCCCAGGCTCCGCCTGCCGTCATCGAGAAAGCTCGAACTATGCAACCGGATACGCTTCAGGTGGTTATCACCAACCTGATACAACTCGAAGCTGACAAAGTCGACCTGTTTTTCCAGGTCAGCGGGGCTTCATGGGTGAGTGGCCAGGCCGCCCTCACCCAGGCTCGCGAGGTCAGCAAATTGGTGGCCGACCTCATCACGGCCGGCGTGGCCGAGAAGGACATCGAGCTGCTCAACGTGCGCGCTGAAGTCTCCTCGGGCATGCTGGGCAAAAGTTCCTCGGCTCGCTACTCGCTGAAAGCTCGTTGTTACCAGATCGAAAAACTGGATGAGCTGCTGGCGGTGGCCACCGGCCCCAAGAATGTCACCCTCGAATCCTTGCGCTGGGGCTACCCGCGCGATGAGGAGGCCGAGTTAGTGCGCACTGAAGAGGCACTGACTCGGGCTCTCAAGCGGGCCCGCCGTATGGCGACGGCCCTGGAAGTGGAATTAGCAGGCGTCCATTCGGTGACGGAATCGATTGCCGACACCGACCAGGGTCAAATGCAATTGCACTTTGATTACTCGAGTGTGAAACGCAGGCAATACAACGCTGATCTGGGTGTGGAAGTGCGCCACTGTAAGGAAGTGAGCCACACCCTCAACGTCCTTTTCCGCATCACAAAAAGGTCAGCGTAACCTCTCGTCCACTGCGTTCCACCAGTTTGACTCTCTTTTTGGCCAGCTTTTCGAACTCGATGGCGTCCCTATCGCTGTCCCAGGTGGTCACCCAGACACCGGCCAGACCGTCGGAGGTTCGGAAGATCTCATAGCGATCGCCGCCCCAGCCGGCGGCCACCTCGTCTCCACTGCCGTTTTCGCGAGCCCAGCAACGAATGGTGAATTCTCCGGCCGTGTCCTGACCCAGGCTGGTGCCGTGAATTCGCGACTCGGCCTGCACCTGCACGGGCTTGGGATGATCGCGCAGATACTTCTCGGGATGCATAATCTGCTCGGTCGACTCGGGCAGATTGCCAAAAGCCCGGTCCACCGCCCCCCAATCCTTGCCTTTCTTAATGGAACTGACGAACTTCATGCCCTGGCCATATGGAAAGCCCAGCACCTCGCGGAAAAATCGCGGCGCCCGCGCCACCGCCGCCGACTGGCCCATCATCATCTGCTCGCTGTCCAAACCGCCCAGCGCGTTCATATCCAGGCCGGCTGCTTCCAGGCCGGCCGCCTTCATAGCGAAGGCCAGCATCAACAGGCTGGCGTCCCCCTCGAACAAAGAGCTGGCGGCCAGTTCCTGGTCGAAATTCTCGGCTACCTGTTTGGTCAGCGCCCCCAGGCCGAAGTGCTGATCCTGAATGGCATGGCCCAGCTCGTGCACGGTCAGGATGTCGTCCATGTTCAGGCCCATGGCTGCCGCCATCGGATCCTCTTGACCCTTGGCCGAAGTCACCACCAGGTAGCGTTTCTGCTTGGGATCATAGAGGCCGCGCACCTGGTCGCCGTAGAGCTCGGCATACGTTTTCTTGAGCGAACTCTTCTCGGGCATCAGTCCGAGCAGCTTGAGAAAACCCTCGCGGCGGTTGGTCTGGGCGGGCTGCATCTCCTCGTCCAGCAGTCTCAGCAGATAGGCCACGCATTCTTTTTGCGAAACGGCCTGGGCCGTCACCGGCTTATAGCTCAAGTTACGCAACTGGGCCGCCTGCATGCCCAGCTCGCGGATCTTGTCTTTTTGCGCCGAGGCGCCGACCGACAAGATCAGCAAGCCAAGCGTCACCCCCCGGCGGAACATCAGTAAAGTTTGACCCAGGTCATCTTGAGGTCGACGTATTTATCCAGAGCGTGGATCGACTTGTCGCGACCCGAGCCCGACTGCTTGTAGCCGCCAAACGGCGTGGACATATCGCCTTCGTCGAAGCAGTTCACCCAGACCACCCCGGCTCGCAACGCGCGCGAAGTGCGGTGAGCCAGATTGATGTCCCGGGTCCAGACGGCGGCGGCCAGCCCGTAGTGAGTGTCGTTGGCGATCTTGATGGCCTCGTCCAGCTCGTCAAAGGTCAGCACCGACAGCACCGGCCCGAAGATCTCTTCCTGGGCGATGATCATGTCGTTCTTGACGTTGTCGAAAATGGTCGGCTCCACGAAGTAGCCACCGGAATCCTTGCGCACCTGCGAGCCACCTTGAATGAGCTTGGCCCCCTGCTCCTGACCCTTCTCGATATAGCCCAGCACCCGATTCATCTGGTTCTTGTCTACGATGGCACCCATGCGGCACTTCGGGTCGAAGGGGTCGCCCGGCTGCAGCTTCTTGGCCCATCCCTGCAGTTTCTCCAGGAACGGCTCCTTGATGCTTTTGTGCAACAACAGCCGGCTGCCCGCGTTGCAGACTTCGCCCTGGTTGAAGAAAATGCCGAAGGCGGCCGACTTGGCGGCCGCGTCCAGATCGTGGCAGTCGCCCAGCACGATGACCGGGGTTTTGCCGCCGCATTCGAGCCAAACCCGCTTCAGGTTCGACTGGCCGGAATACTGCATGAACAACTTGCCTACTTCGGTGCTGCCGGTAAAGCCGACGCAGTCGATGTCCGGGTGCAGACCGATGGCCTTGCCGGCTTTTTCGCCGAAGCCGGGCACCACGTTGAGTACGCCTTTGGGCAAACCCGCTTGCGTGGCCAACTCGGCCAGGCGCAAAGCGGTCAGCGGCGACTGCTCGGCCGGTTTCAGCACGACTGAGTTTCCGGCAGCCAGGGCCGGCGCCAGCTTCCAGGAGGCCATCAAGAGCGGAAAATTCCAGGGAACCACGGCCCCCACCACGCCCACCGGCTCGCGATTGATCATGGCGATGTTGGCCGGGCCGACCGGAGCCATTTCGTCGTAGAGCTTATCGATCACTTCGCCAAACCAGGCGAAGCAGTTGGCCACCGCTGGCATGTCCACGTGGCGGGCGTCGTTGACGGGCTTGCCCATGTCCAGCGTTTCTAGCATGGCCAGCTCGTCATTGTGTTGACGCACCAGTTCAGCCAGCTTGACCAGCACCTTCTTGCGGTCGCGCGGAGCCAGACCGCTCCAGACGCCGGATTCAAAGCTATGGCGAGCGGCTTTTACGGCGGCGTCCACGTCGTGCTCGTCGCATGAGGCGATCTCGGCCACCGGTTGGCCGGTGCTGGGAGAAATGCACGGGAAGGTCTGGCCGGATTTGGCGCCTACGTAGGCGCCGTCGATGTAAGCGCGCCCTTCGATTTTGAGCTTGGAAACCTCAGCCAGGTTGGATTCGAGAGTTACGGACATATAGGAAAGCCTCCACACAATACTGTGCGGTGCGTGTTCCTTACGTCAGGCCGTTAGCCTCCCAGATCGTAGGCCTGTTTGACGATGTCGCACAGTTCGCTGTCATCCAGCCAGATGCCGCGACAGTCGGGACAGCGGTCGATCATCACAAAACGCGCCTGACTATAATACCGCCGGGTCATGCTGACATCGCAGGCCGGGCAGGATGCTCGCAGGCCATCCACTTTCAGGTCTTCGGTCGGCGGCAGGTCGTCGGGGGTGCCCACCAGGCGGGCCAGCTCGTTGGCTTCGCACCAAAGGCCGGAGCAGGACGGGCAGAGGTCCAATTCTTGACCTGAGCGCGTGATGGTTTGTAGCGTTGAATCGTCACGGGGGCACTTCATTAGGCCCCATTCGACCTGGAGGAACCGCTACCCTGGGTCCCCGATCAATTGGTAGGCTCCCCAGTTGCGCGGGTCCTTGAGTTGCGGATCGTTCAGGCACTCCAGCCGGGCCTGACGCAGAGAGCGGGAGATACTCTCGTTTTTCAGTAGGTGGGGATAGAATTTCTGGAAAAAGGCGGCCGAGGGACCATCTTCTACTCGCCACAGAGTGGCCACCACGCTGGAGGCGCCGCTGGAGAGGAAAGCGCTGGCCAGACTGGCGACCTCGCGCCCCGGGGCGGCCTGTCCCAGCCCGCTCTCGCAGGAACTCAGTATCACCCGAGCGCCCCGCTCCAATTGCAGTCCGTAGACCTGCTCCAGGCTGAAGCGGCCATCGCTCAGCTCAATGTAGGTCTGATTGAGTTCGGGACTGAGCCCGCTGTGAGCTGCCAGGTGAAGAACTTGAGCCTGGGGAGCCAGGCGAACCAATTCGCTGGCTCGAGCCTCCGCGCCGATCAGGGCCACACCTCGAGGGAAGAGGGCAGCCACCGCCCGGGCTTCCAGGCCTGTGGCGGGCAGGTTGGCGGAGGTGCCGCCCAGGGCCACCACCCGCTCTAGGACCCGGCTGCCTGCGGGGGAGCCAACTCCGGCGCGCAGCAGCTCGGCCGGCGAGACGCAGCTCCACTCCTGGCTTTGGACCAGATAGCGCCCTTCCACGTCTTTGAGCACGTCCCAGGGCAGATACCAAAAAAAGCCGTTGGGAACGACCTGAACTTGCTTGCCGTCCAGGTCGGCTCCCAGGGTTCCCACCAGCAGGGCGTGGAGTCGCCGCGCCTGCATTTCTGGCACTTCCTGGCCCCGGCTCAGGGCCTGGCGAATTTCCTCGACCCACTTTTGCAGCACCTGTCTTTCTACGGCCACCTGGAGGAGGCGGCAGCTGTTCGAATCCACCCGCATGGCGTAAAGGTCGGTATCGGCCGCAAAATACTGGATCAGCACGCGATTTTTCGGCAGTTGCTCCTGCAGCGCGGCCAGGTCGCCCGGCGGCACAGCCAGCGTCGAATCCATGTCCGGATAGCGCTCGCGCACCTCGTTGAGCCGGGCCAGAAAGGTGCGTCGGGACTCGCGCGGCGATTCGGCCACGCTGGCGTTGACCGGGGCCGGGCGGTCGGATTTGAGCAAGAGCTGGGTGTGAGGTTCGTCCAGCAATCGCTCACGTACCTCGGCCGGGTATTCCGAGAGCATGGCCGTGATCAACCCGGCCGTTTCCCGCTCCAGTTGCACGGCTTGCTCTTCTAAATGCTGTTGGCGCAACCAGCCCGCCCAGTCCAGGCAAACCTCGCGCACGGCCAGACTGCCGATTTTGCGCGCACGCTGGTAGGCCTCCTGGTAGGATTCGGAGGAACGGGAACCACAGCGGGCCAGGTAGACGAGCCGGCCAATTTCGGACAGCTCTTCGTCAAAGCGAGCCGCCATGAAAGCCTTTTCTGCTTCGGCGGGTTTTTGCAGGGCCAGATAGCAGCGTCCCTCCAAGAACGAAAACCAGGGGCTGCGCGACTGCTGGCACAAGAGCAGCGCTTCCTGGGCCTGATTGGAACGCAGCATAAAATAGGCGCGCAGCAACCGGCAGTCCTGGGCGGAACGCTGATCGCGAGCATTGGGACTGGCAGCGAAGAGACGCTCGGCCGATTTTTCGGCCTCGATGGCCAGGCGGGCCCGGCCCAGGATCCAGAAGGCATCGGCGCTCATTCGCAGGGCCTGAGCCTGACGCAGTGGCCAGCCGCCCACTTTGGCCGACTGCTGAACCCGTTCCAGAGCCAGAATGGCCTCGCCCCAGCGACCCTGGGCCAACAGCAGCTCGGCGCGGGCCTGATAAGCGTCACAGGATTCCTTGTAGTTTTGGGCCAGGCGAATGCGATCGTAAATATTGCGCTCCAACCGAGACTGGAGGGCCTGCTCGCGGAGCAACTGGGTGAGCACAATGGTGGAGGGCGATTCGGGGGCCGGGCGGATGTCGTCCACCATGAGCAAGCGCTTGAACTGGCTGGCCTCGCCGCGCAGAGCGAACATTTGCGAGCGCACGATGCGGGACGTCTCTTGGTCCAGAGGAGCTTCTTTGAGCTTTTCTAAGAGGCGAGTCAGGGTTTTGCGGGCCAGCGGCATGGCATTGACGGCGGTGTAGCGAGTCAACTCATAGTTGATGATCTCGAGACGGCGAGCGGCCGTCGGCGCGCTCGCCTCGGCCAGGCGAAAGGTCTGCTGAGCCTTGTCCGGATCGTCGGGCAGGTAGGTCTCGGCCAGCGCGGCCAGCCCGCCGTGCCGTGGCAGGGTCCGTAGAATCGGATCTTCCGGCTGCAGGTCGCCCAGGTGTTTCAGTCCCTCGTTCAGTTCCAACAGAGCGGCGCGGCGGGCCAGTTTGTCGGCCGGGCTGATCTGGCTGAAGCGTTCTGCCAGAATGCGCACGCGCAGGCGCGGCTGCTTGCATTGGCGCAAGGCGGAATCCAATAAGCCCAGGCCCTTGGAGCGCTGGTTCAGGCCCACTGAATAGGCGCGCGCCAGTTGGCGCGTAACGGCCAGGCGAGCTTCTCCTTGAAACCATTCCTGGGCAGACTCCAGGCTGGTCACGCAGTGGCCCACAGCCCGCGGTTCGGAGCGGCGTGCCAGCTGCTGATCGACCCAGAAGGTGCAGATTTTTTCTACCAACCAGGGCTCGGGACAGGCGCGCGCTTGTTCCAGACTGCGCAGGCAATGGGTCGGAAAAGCCTGCCAGTCGGCCAGCTCCATATCGGCTTCGGCCAGCTTCAAGTCCACCAGGCATGCCAGCGCGGGAAACTTGCTGCGCGTGGCCAGCGAGCGGGCGGTGAGCAGCCCGGTCACGGCCAGATGAGGCTGCTTGGACTGCAGATGCAAATTGGCCTGAATCAGGTCGAGTCGGATCAGGGCGGCCACCTCGTGGTCATCCAACAGCGAGGCCTGCTGGGCGGCGTCGCTCCAGAATTGTTTGGATTCCCCTTCCTGATGTTGTTCGGCAAAGCCCTGAGCCAACAGACTCAGGGCTCCCAGGCGCATTTCTCGGGAGCATTTCATCTGGAGCAGACCGCGCAGGTTTTTTTCGGCCAGGTCCCACTGGTCGTTACGTAAGAGTTGGGCGCGCACCCAGAAGAACTCTGGCGGCTGTTGGCCCGGCTGGTAACTCTTCTCCAGCTGACGAATGAGCCGCCAGGCCTCGCCCGTCTCGCCGCTTGCGTAAGCGAGTTGGGCCTTTTGGATGGGCGTAAACGAACGCAGGCGCTGCCGGGCTAAATCCGGCCGCGCCTGTTGCAAGTAATCCCAGAGAGTCTCGGCTCCGGCCGTCAGCGAGAGACAGACAAACCAGAAAAGAAGGGCCCTATAGCTTACCCGTGCCACTACAATGCACGCATTTGCCTGTGCCGCTGCAGATATACTCACAAGCGCCCGCATAATTCGTGCCGGAGCCGGCGGGATAATCCTGAGTGCAATTGCCGGACGCGGCGCAGTAGTAGCAATCGGTGTCGCCGCGCAGTTTGCGTTTGACCGATGTCATTTTGACGTCCAGTTTGTGGGCCTTCTCATCGCGCAGCAGCGAGATATTCCAGTCTTCCTGGTCGTTGGTGACGGGCAGGGCCAGCGGGACGATCAAGGAGTCCTTGTCGCGGCCGACCTGCAACTTGGAGGGGTTCCCATTGATGGTGACTTGATAGGGCTCCACCGAGGCCGAGCCTACGCTGTAGCCCCCTACAAAAGTTAGCAATATAAGTACAAGCAGAGACAGTTTGGCTTTCATACGCCGCAGTCTAACTGATTCAGCGCGCATCGGTTCCCACTGGCTTTGTAAACCTCCCTCCAGATGGGTTAATCACAGTGGGCCCCTGCAATTAGGAAGGAGGGAACACTTGCCCGCCCCGGAAAACTCATGGCGAATATGGCCACGAGCAGATCACGCACTACAGTACGCATTGGGGTGGACGTCGGGTCCAGCCTGACCAAGTTGGCTTTGCGTGGCGGCAGCGGGGCGGTGCGCTACCAGTTGCTCGGTCGCGGCGCTTACGATCAGGTAGTCGAGACCGTGCAAAGACTGCAGCCGCAGGTGCTGGGATTGACCGGCGGCGGGGCCTCCGAACTGGCTTCCCGCCTGGATGGGCGGGCCGTCCAGGTCAACGAATTTACCGCCTGGGGCGCAGGCGCCAACCACCTGCTACCGCGCCGCCAGAAGACCGACACCTACTTGCTGGTTTCGCTGGGAACCGGCACCTCGGTCATGTTGGTGGACCACCAGGAAGTGCGCCGACTGGGCGGCACCGCCCTCGGTGGTGGAACCATCCTGGGTCTGGGAGCCGCACTGCTGCAGGAAAGTAACTTTGCTGACACCTGCGCGCTGGCTGCTCAGGGCAGTCGCGACAGCGTCGATTTGTTGGTGCGCGACATTTATTCGGATCCCGATCGGCCTCTCAAAGGCGATTTGACGGCGGCTTCTTTCGGGCGGATGGGCCGTCAGGATACCTCCCCGCCCCCGCGTGAGGACCTGGCCGCCGCCATTATGCGCCTGGTGGGCGAGAACGTGACCTTGATCGCCGGCGGGCACGCCCGTCATCTGGGTCTGGACCGCCTTGTCTTCGGGGGCTCCACTCTGCGCAACAATCCGGCTCTGGTTGCGGTCCTCAGCGAAGTCAGCGCTCTACTGGGCCTGAAAGCCTACTTTCTCACCAATGGCGAGTTCGCCGGAGCCGTGGGCGCGCTGGCGTCCCCTCCGGACGCGGAGGTGCACTTGTGATGGAAGAGACCGACGACGACGAGTTGGTGAGCGCCTACCTGGCCGGGCACCAACAGGCCTTTGAAGAACTCTATCGTCGCCACGCCAAGAAGTTGCTCACGTTCCTGGCTGGTGAGGTGGGTCGAACCTGGGCTGAGGATCTCTGTCAGGAGACTTTCTCTCGCCTTTTGACTTCACTGCATCGCTACGATCCGCGCGGGCATTTCGCCGCCTACCTGTATCGAATTGCCCGCAACCTGGCCCGTGATAAACAGCGTCAGGTGGTGCATACCACTCCGCTGGAGAAAGCCGAATGGTTGCTTTCCACCCTCACCCTCGATCACGAACTCGATCGCGCCTGGCTGCTGAACGCCCTCAAAAACCTCACCAAAGAGCAGAAACAGGTGGTGCTGATGCACGAATATTTAGGGATGACCTTCGCCGAGATTTCCAGTACCTTCCAGCGCCCTCTGGGCACCGTGCTTTCGCAGATGAATCGAGCCATCACAGGTCTGCGCCGGCAACTGGTGCTTGCACCCGAAGTATAATGGGCTTCGTCAAAGAGTTCCTTGTCGGTCCCGAGCAGGTGCGCGCTTTTGCCGACCTGGTCGGAGATCACAACCCGGTCCACCTGGATGCAGAGTTTGCTCGTACCACCAAATACGGCCAGTGCATCTGCCACGGCATGTTGGTGGCTTCGTTCATCAGCGGCTGTCTGGTGGAAGCACTGGGCCAGGGCACCGTCTATGTGGAGCAGGCGGTTCGCTTTCGCCGACCCGTTCCCGTCGGATCGCGCATTCGCGTGCAGCTGGGCGACGCGGAGCCCGGAGTCAAAGATCAGACGCTGGTGAGCACGATTATCGAAATGCAGCAGGGCGAATCTTGGAAGAGGGTGCTGGAGGGTCAGGCGACCGTCATTTCAGGTGGCCGGGGGGTCCAAGGGGGGGCAGCGAGCACCCCTTTGAACCCTGTATAATACGGATGAGTGAGCGGCTGGTCATTCGGGCCGGCCATCCTTATACTCAGGATCTGGCCTTTCGGCCCGACGGTTTAATCCTGGCCACGGTGGGCACCCAGCAGGCCGGGTTGCATTTTTGGGAAGTGCGCGGCGGGCGTCCACTGGGCGTATGGCACGGCCACCCGCGTCTGCAGGGACTACGGCTCGGGCAGGACCGGATGCTCAGTTGGGGTGAGGGCCGCGCCTGTCTATGGGACAGTACGCCTCTCCACCATGGTAGCCTGGATTTCCAGCTGCTCAAGGATTTCACCGGCATCGGGGACGGCTCTCAGTTAGGGTCGCGCCACTTCGTTTTGAACGGAAGCACCACCCGTATGGGCCAGAGCCGCACGGGAAAAGTGCTGCTGGAGCTAGCGGGAGAGCGTTGGTGCCACCTGGGCCCGCGTGGACGCCGGCTGGTGGTGGGCAATCGGCTGGTCTCAGGAGTCTCTGGACGCATCGTTCATCAGTTTGATAGTGCCTGCGCTCAGGCGGCTTTCAGTCCCGAGGAGCGCTGGTTGGCTGTCAGCGGCTACAGTGACGGCTTTCTCACCCTCATGGACCTGGAGCGGGCCCAGAGCTATCGACATGAAGCCCATGCCCATCGGATTGTGCGTCTGCAGTTTTCTCCTGACGGGCTCTATCTGGCCAGTCTGTGCGAGAAAGGCGGGTTGACGGTGGTCGATCTGGAGTCCGGCCATTCTCACTGCCTGGAAACGGAGCTGGAAGGTGTGTCCGCTCTGGGCTGGTTGGGTCTTGACCGCCTGATGGTGGGCGATAGCAGTGGAGCCTATCGTCTGGTGGAAGTGACCCCCGAAGGCTTGCGCGCCAGCACCGTCGTGCCCGGGCCCCTGCTGACCGAGTCGGGCACGGGACGCTGGTTGCTGGGCCCGGACGGACTGGCCGCCTGGACTCTGGGGGCTCATCTGGGCATTCGCCATCTGGCCACGGGCCAAACGGTCAGTCTCCTGCCGGCCCCGTTGCGCCCCGAACCACGCGTTCGACAGCAGCTGGTCGGCCAGACTGTTTTAGTGGAGGGGTTTCCCTGGGATCTCCAGCGCGGCAAAGCCCAACCCGGCGGGCCGCTGGCCGAGTTGGGAGGGGTGCTGATCGGGCGCCGTGGTCAGGAGTATCAGGTCGGGGAGTTCTCTGTTCCGGCCCCCTCCGAGGCCCCCGAACTGCGTGCCATTTGCCCCCGCCGGCGAGCCTTCGCTTTCACCAACAAGAGCGGTCAGCGTCTCGAGATCTGGCGCGCCGCCCCCAACCATCACGGCTGGTCGCGCTGGCGCACTGCTCCGGCGCTGCCTCACAATCCTCAAGGCCTGACCTTCAGCACCAACGGGCAGCTGCTGAGCTGGCTGGACGGCAAGGGGGGCAGAAACGTCTGGATTCCCGAATTGAACCGACTCTTTCCCTCCACCGGCCCCACCGTGCTCCTACCCCAGGGCTGGGTGGAAGCCGATGCCTCGGGAATCCAGCTGCGCGACGGCCAGGGAAACGTGCGCCGTCAGCTCCCCGGCAGTAGCGGCTGGCGCTGGCTGCTGCACAGTTCTGTGGCGGGAGTGTTGCTGATTGCGCCGCATCGGGCCGAGGCATGGAATCTGGATATGGACACGCTGCGCGGAGCTTGGGAGCTGCCCGGGTTGGTGGCGGCCAGGTTGACCGACGACGGCTCGACTCTACTGGGAATCGAAGCTTCCGGTGATATCACTTTATGGAGTGTGCCGCAGGGCCGCGCGCTCGGTCCTTCGCAGCCCTTCCACCCTCACGATCTCCCGCATTTGCAGCTGAGCAGCGGGCACGGCCTGGCACTGGCCTGCGCTGGTCGAGAATGCGGTTGCTGGCGTTTGGAGGATGGCAGCTTTGAGTGGATCCGGTTCGCGGAACCGTGGTTCAGCGGGGTTTATCCTTTGCCCGGCCAGCGCGTTCTCTTGCTCACCCAGGACGGTTCCTGGCATCTCTACGCCGGTCGCCCGTTGCGTCGCCAGGCTAGCTTGAGCACCGCCCAAAACGACGGCTTTCTCGTAAGGGGGGAGGGCGGTCGCTGGGACTCCAGCCCGGAGCTTTACAGCAAAGTCCTGTTGGACTCCGGGCGCCAGGCTCCGGCTCCTGAAGACGAGCTCTGGCAGGCGCTTATTTCTTTACCGTCTTCTCTTCTAGCAGTCGATCGAGCAGCATCACCAGATCCAGCGTAGTGACAATTCCGACCAGTTTGTCCTGGTCGGTCACGAAGACGCGGTGCAGGCGCGCCGACTTCATCAGCTCCAGTAGCTCGCGCACTTCAGCTTTCGCGTCGACCCGAATCAGAAAGTCGGTCATGACATCGCCGGCGGTGATACCGGCTTCAAAAGTGAGGTCCGCCACATGAGGCGGGTCGTCGTGCCACAAGTGCTGCAAATAGCCGCTGTCCTTGGGCTTATCCAAACCGGCCGCATGGGCCGTCAGATCGCTCATCGAGACCACCCCGACGGGCACCCCCTGGTCGTCCACCACCGGTGACCCGGTAATGCCGTGCTCGATAAAGAACTTACTGACTTCCTGGAGGCTGGTGGACCGCTCTACGGTCATCACCCCTTTATGCATAATCTCAGCTACAATCATGAACGCCCCTTTCCCCCATCGCTTCAGCTACCCTGCGAGCCACGCGTTGGCCGTCCATGGCCGCCGAGAGAATGCCGCCGGCAAAGCCGGGTCCTTCACCGCAGGGATAGAGGTTGTTCCACTGGGGGTGAAACAGGCCGGCTTCGTCACGGGGAATTCGCACCGGGGAACTGGTGCGCGACTCGACCCCGACCAGGATGGCTTCTTCGGTCTTGAACCCGCGCAGGCGCGCCCCAAACTGCTCCAGCCCGGCTCGCAGGCTGATCCCCACTGCCGCCGGCAAAATCGCGTCCAGGTCGCCACAGCGAAGCCCCGGCACATAGGACGAGCGGGGCAGGTCTTGGGAGATCTTCCCGGCCAGGTAGTCGGTCAGGCGGGCGGCCGGCGCGCGTTGATCTCCAGAGCAAGCGGCCTGTTCGATTTGCTTCTGCAAACGCATTGCCGCCAGGGGATCGTCGCCCAGGTGGGCCCAGTCCGTCGGGCCGATTTCTACCACCATGCCGGAATTGGCGAAGCGGCTGTTGCGGCTCGACATAGACATACCGTTTACCACGATCTCGCCGGGAGCGGTGGCCGCCGGCACGATGAGACCGCCCGGGCACATGCAAAAACTGTAGACTCCGCGACCTTCCGCCTGAGCCGCCAGTCGGTAGCTTGCGGCCGGCAGAAACGGGTCACGCGGGCACTGGCGATACTGAATCTGGTCGATCAGCGCCTGAGGATGCTCGATGCGCACCCCCAGGGCGAACGGTTTGGCTTGCAACTGCAGCCCGCGAGAATGCAGCAACTCAAAGATATCGCGAGCCGAGTGACCGGTGGCCAGGATCACGGCCTCGCCAAAAAATTCCTGGTCCGCCGCGCGCACTCCCACCAGCCGGCCATTGTGCAGCAAGAAGTCGGTGACCGGTTTGCCAAAATGCACTTCGGCGCCGTAGCGCAGCAGCGTTTCGCGCAGATTTTCCACCACTCCGGGCAGCTTGTTGGATCCGATGTGGGGATGGGTGTCCTGCAAAATCGCCGAACGGGCCCCGCATTCTACCAGCATTCGCAGTACCCGGGTGGTGTCGCCGCGTTTGTCTGAGCGCGTATACAACTTGCCGTCGGAATAGGTGCCAGCCCCTCCCTCCCCAAAGCAGTAGTTGGAGTCGGCGTCCACCAAATGGTCCTGCATTAAATTGCGTAAATCGTAGCGGCGTGCGCGTGTGTCCTTGCCGCGCTCCAGGATCACCGGTCGCAGGCCCAGCATAATCAGCTCCAGGGCGGCAAAATAGCCGGCCGGACCGGCTCCGACGATGAGTATCCGTGGTCCCGTAGGAACCGGAACGTTGTCCAGCAGCCGGGCTTCTGCCGGCGGCGCCTCATTGCGGTAAGCGTCGACGACCAGCACCATCTTGGGATCACCCTTGCGGGCGTCCACGGAACGGCGTCGCACCACCACCTGCACTTGTTCTGGTGGGCATTTTAAACGGGCTGCGCAGCGAACTCGAATCAGCTGTTCGTCGGCGGCTTCCGCTGGCGACAGCTTGAGCTCCAGGGATTTCATCAGGCAATGGTCAGGATGGAGTCAAAACCACCGTAGATGTTGGGCTGCTTGAACAGGTTGGCGGGGTCCTCCACCCATGTGCTGCCGTCAATCAGGAACTTGTAGCGGTAGCGGCCGACGGTGGGCGCTTCGATGTCGATGCGCCAGAGACCGTCCAGAATTTGCTCCATCGGGTGCGTGGTCAGACTCCAGGCATTGACGTCGCCCACCAGATGCACGCTCACGGCCAGCGGGTTGACGTAGATAAAGCTGAGGCGGTCGCCATCCACGCGGGGCGGGCGGAGTTCGGAGATCTGGGTGGGCGTCCACACGCGCGAAGCTTCTTCGACGGCACGGCGCGCGTTAACCACGCCGCACCCCTGGCGAAGGACCGAAGCGTGGCGTACGCGGTCCGCCGTTGACATTAAAATCTGACGCACGGCCGCCGGCGACAAATCCGGATTGGCCTCCAGCATCTGGGCTACCACCGAGGAAACGATGGGGGCTGCGAACGAGGTGCCGTCGACGTGTTGGTATCCGCGCGCCACCACTTTATCGCGGCGCAGCCATTTCTGCAGCACCTCGCGAATCTCTTCGGGCGACTTGTCTCCCAGGTCTTCGGGCATGCCAAATTCCTTGGGCAGGGCGCGCACCTTGTCGGCCAGTTGGTCGTCCTTCAGGTCGGAAACCTCCAGCAGAAAATCGGTGCGGATCTGCTGGAGCGTGTTGGGCAGAATCGGCGCGGCCACCCAGGCGGCGGGGGCGATGACTTCTGGCTTCACCACCAGGTCCATGGTGAAGCCAAAGTTGGAGTTGTACAGCTCCAGGTTGTCGATCTTGCTCAAATCCTGGGTGATGAAGCCGCCCACTGTCAGCACCGAGGGCGCATTGGCCGGCGCCGTGGGGGCGCTGCCGTCGTTGCCGGCGGCGGCCACAACCACCAGACCGGCGCCAACCGCCTCTTCGGCTGCCTGGCTGATCTCGCTCTCCTCGAAAGAGCCATGCGAACTTTCTTCCCAACCTCCGACCGAGATGTTGAGAACGCGGATGTTGTATTGTTCGCGATGCTCGATCACCCAGCGAATGCCGGCCGCGATCAATTCGTCGCGGATTTTGCCGTTATGACCGACCTGTACCAGCACCAGGTTTGAGTCCGGCGCGAGACTGCGATAGACTCCGCCTGAGAGGGTGCCGTTGCCGGCCGCCACTACCGAGGTCTGGGCGCCGTGCCAGTGCCAGAATTCGGGCTTGCGGGTGCGGTCCAGGAAATCGCCCGAGCCGCTGACGTCAAAGAAGGCCAGAATGCGGTCGCTGGGCTCCACCAGATCGGGATGTGGAAAGAAACCGGAGTCCAAATAGGCTATGGTGATGCCCTTGCCTGTATAGTCGGGATGACTATCCAGTCGGTCCGGGGTTGGCAGGACCGAGTAGAGCTTGGGCTTGGTCGGGAGCTCAGCAGATGCTGGCGGATCGGGCATCGCTACATTCCCATCAAGTTATAACCGCAGTCCACGTAGTGAACTTCCCCCGTAACCCCCGAACTCAGGTCGGACAGCAGGTAGGCCGCCGACTTGCCGACCTCCAAGGATTCGACGTTGCGCTGCAGGGGGGCCTTCTCGGCGGCGTGCTTGAGCATGTCGTTAAAATCGCGGATGCCTTTGGCCGAGAGGGTCTTGATCGGCCCGGCCGAGATGGCGTTGACCCGCACGTTCTTCTTGCCCATGTCGGCGGCCAGATATCTCACCGAGGCTTCCAAAGCGGCCTTGGCCACGCCCATCACGTTATAGTTCCGCACAACCTTTTCGGCACCGTAGTAGGTTAAGGCCAGGATGGACCCGCCCGGGTTCATCAGGGGCTCGCAGGCGCGGGCCAGCGCCACCAGGCTGTAAGCGCTGATGTCCAGGGCGATACGGAAGCCTTCACGGGAGGTGTCGATAAACCGTCCATCCAGGTCCTCGCGCTGGGCGAAGGCCACGGCGTGCACTACGAAATCCAGCTTTCCCCATTTCTCTACGCTCTCGCGGAGTTGATCGAGATGATCGTCCTGGCTTACGTCGCAGGGAACGATCAATGTGGAATTGAGGCTTTCGGCCAGGGGCCGGACTCGCTTTTCCAGACTCTCATTGAGGTAGGTAAAGGCGAGATCGGCGCCTTGTTGGTGGCAAACCTGGGAAATTCCCCAGGCGATGGAGTGCGAGTTGGCCACCCCGACCACCAGACCGCGCTTGTTTTCTAACAGTTTCATAGGGGCGCGGCTTCGGTGGGACCCTTCGAGATCCTCCGGTTCGTGATTGCGCCTATTCGAGCTCCAAAAATAAACGAAGCGATTCCCGGATGGATTTTCTCAATTGGGGATCGTCCAGTCTACCCAACAGGGAGCCCAGCCGTTCTTTGGAGATGGTGCGGATTTGATGTGCCATAGCCAGGGAGTCGCTTGCGAGTCCTCCTGAACCTTTCGGCAGGAGAACTTCGGTCGCATAGATGCGTCGGCCAGGTTTCAGGGAGGTAACCGGACAGACGCCTACCACAGGGATAGATCGATGAATGGATTCGCGTGAGACCACCAGGACCGGTTGCTTTCCTCCTTGCTCAGATCCCCTGATGGGGTTCAGGTCTGCTTGAAAAATTCCCCATTGCATGTCAGTCATCCAGTCCGTCACCGCTGATGCCTTCGAAATCCCCCAGGCTCTCCTGGAGGTCGGCCAAGAACATCGGGTCTCGGGCCGCCTCTTCAAACTGAACTCGGATGCGCTCTTCTCGGAGTTGACGAACGGTCGCTTCTAAACTTTGGCGGACAACTGCGCTGACGGAGTCGGCCAGACCAGAATTGACCAGTTCCCGGACATCGTCCAGCAGGCGAGTGGGGAGAACAAAGGTCGCTTTGGTTGTCTGCATAAAGTTACCATATCAAATCGCCATATCAATCACAATGGGCTTCTGTATGGCCTGGTAACGCAGGGTGCAGCTGGAGGCGTTGACGTAGAGCGTCTCACCCACTTGCTTCTGTCCATAAGCCTCATGGATGTGGCCAAACACGTGGAGTCGGGGCTGCACCGCCTCCAGCCGCTCCAGCAGGTCCTGGCAGCCGACCTCGCGGCCGTCGTAGCACCGGTCCAAAATGCCCTGGGGAGGACCGTGGGTGACCACGATATCGGCGTCGTTCGGAATCTTGGCCCAGACTTTGCGCAACGGTTCGCCACGTCGCAAGTTGAAGGCCCAGTCGTGGAACCAGGGTTGCCAGGGACTGCCGTAGATTTTCAGACCTTCGCAATCGCAAGAGTCGTCTTCGAGGTAGGTCAGGCCGTCGAGCAGCAGCCTGGCCTTTTCCGGCTGCTGCTCCAGGCAGAAATCGTGATTGCCGCCAATCACTAGCTTGTGCCGGTGGGGCAAAGAGCGCAGCCAGTCCGCCGCCGCGCCCAGTTCTTCCAGCATTCCGCGCCGGGTCAGATCCCCGCCGTGCACGAGAATGTCCCCCTCTGGCACCTCGATTTGAGCGTGCAGTCCGTGAGTGTCGGAAAGGCAAATGATTCTCAAACTGGAAACTCCCTGGTGAATTAGCAACGGCTTGGCAATATTTTGACGCAAAAATGTTACAAGTGCAGTACTTCGGTTACATCCAGACGGCTCCTCGAACGCCTGGATTGGTTACTCTTAAGGAAGCCCACAAGTAGAGGAGACCGGTCGTGAACTACGTGCTACCCTTACAGCGCACCCGGGAAGTCAAGACGATGGTGTTACGT
>JALHOV010000053.1 GCA_022842865.1 Vulcanimicrobiota bacterium
ATCGGTTAATTGAGGACATCAAACGGTTACAGGGACCTGGTAAGCTGGTGGCTGTGGCGACGGCGGACATGTATCAAACCAGTAAGCTGCAGATCCGGCTGGAAGTGGTAGCCGACCGGGTGGGCCACAAAGCAAATCACAATCTGGCGGCCCGGAGAGGTCGTTGACCGTTCTGGCCATCGATCCCGGCACTGGCAAATGCGGCCTGGCCGTAGTGCAGCGACAACGGGGTTGTCTGGAGCGGGTGGTTATCGATCGGGAAGAGTTACTGGGCCGAGTGCGTCACTACCTGGAGAGCTTCTCGGTGGAGCGGGTGCTGGTCGGGGGAGCGACAGGGTCCAAGCCCGTGGTACAGGAACTGAAACAGCATCTTTCGGTTCCCGTCGAAGTGGTGAACGAGTTTCGTACCACCGAGCGGGCCCGACTGCGATATTTTCAAGACCATCCGCCGCGAGGCTTGTGGCGACTGGTGCCGCTGGGGCTGCAAGTGCCGGCGGTATCCATTGATGATTACGCCGCCATCGTCATGGCGGAGGATTGGCTGAAAGGGAAGGAGACGGAATGAGGAAACTGCTGCTAACGACGCTCATCATCGCGCTTTGTAGCTGGCTGTGCATCGCCGGCACCAAAGTCATCACCCTATCGGGAATGGTGGTCACCGGGGTCAATCCCAAGACCGGCAACGAAGTCGGGCGAGGCGAACCACTCGGAGGCGTCGAGATCGAAGTGGAGGGCACCGAGTTCAAAGCGGTTTCTTCCAATAACGGCTATTTTTCGTTCGAGGACCTTCCCGACGGTGAATATCGCCTGGTCTGCAAAAAAGCGGGTTTTCCCGTGGTCACTCAGCGAGTGCGCGTCAACTACGTCGGCATGTCCTCGCGTTGCCAGGTGCTCATGAATCCTCAGAACGCCGGTTTTGTGGGCGATATGGCCGTCAAGTCGGGCGACCTGTATGTGGCGTTTAGCAAGAAGCCGCCCAACGTCAACAACCAGGAGTCCAGTCCCAACAAGATGATCTGGCAGCAGGCCATGGCCGCCGGAGCCGACCTTGGCCAGTTGTGGAACAAAGACGAGAATCTTCCCAAAACCCCCCGCGGGCCCGGCGAAGCTTTCCTGATGAACCCCATCACCGGCTTTGACAACTGCCTGATGGTCTACCCACCCGCCAACCCCTCCAAATCGGGCTTTGTGCAGATGCAGAGCAAGCCCTACTGGCTGACCTTTGACCGTCACGGCAGCTTTCTTTACGTGGCCGGGGAGGCCAACGTGGTGCAGATTTTTGACGCCCAGCGCGACAATGCCTTGCTGCGCAATCTGCCCACCAACGGTGCCGTGACCGACTTGAAGCTCAGTCCCGACGGCCGCTACGTGCTGGCCTGTATTATGGGCGGCAAGCCGGGCGTCATGCTCATCGATACCACCACCAACGTGCCGGCCGGCTTTTTGCCGACCGATACCTCCCCCTGGTCGGCCTGCATCGCCGGACCCCGCGTTTTCGCCTGTATGGGCGATGCCCGTCGCGGCGAGGTGGTGGCCATCGACGCCGCCACCGGTGCCACCGTCGGCAAATGCAAAGTGGGCAATTGCCCGACCTCGATTGCGGTCACCCCTGATTTTACCAAGGCGTATGTGGCTTGTTCCGGCAATGCCTGTGTGTCGGTGGTGGACACCTCCAGCGTCAGCGAAATCACGCGCATCCCGGTCCAGGTCGAACCGCAGAAGCTGGCCATCAGTCCGGACGGTAAGCGATGCCTGGTCACCAACAAAGTAAGCGCCACCGTTTCCGTCATTGACACCCAGGCGGGTGGCGTCATCGAAAACGTCACCGTAGGCAAGGCCCCCATCGGCGTCTGCTACGGTCGCGATGGACACAAAGCCTACGTAGCCTGCCGCGATTCGCGCGTCATCATGACGCTGGATGGCAAGAGCGGTCAGTTGCTGCACACCACCCTGCCTATGCCCAACTCGATTCCCATTGGAGTCGCGGTGCGGCCCTAAAAGACACTGCTCCCGGGGGCTTTTCTTTGGAGGCCGCCCAGCCGTCGTGACGAAGTGTAGACCATGCAGAACGACCGCTTTATGCTTGCTTCTCGGACCCGGAGACTGCAGGCCCGTTTGTGGGATTCCATCTATTGCTGGGGCCCGGCCATGTTGGGTTGGCTGGGCTTCGTAGCGAGCTTCACCTTGGACTCGCACAGCTCTCCCAGCGAACCAATGCTGGTGGTCTTGGGACTGGCGATGTTGTCCAGCCTGATTTTGTCTCTGTTCAACCTCTTCCGTTTCATGCGCACGGGCCAGACCTGGGGTAAGAAGCGCATGGGAGTGCTGGTGATTTCCAATACAGGCCAGCGCATGACCAGTGTCGGACTGCTCTGGCGCTGTCTATCCACCTTTGTCCTGGCCCTGGTGCCCATGGTGGGAGTCGTGACTTACTTCGACTCTCTCTTTATCTTCAGCGAGTCCCGGCGTTGCCTCCATGACCATTTGGCCAGCACCCAGGTCGTCGATTTAGATTCCTACGAAGAACCGAAACCTGACGGTACCGGCCTGAATCCCAGCGAGATCGGTTTCTCCCGCTTCAGTTAGGGGTAAAGCCCCGAACTGAGGTCCATCAGCCTCAAGAGTCCCAAAGATATAGAGGCAGGCCCATCGATGCTAGGTTTACTGAAGAGACTTTTTGACGCCAACGATAAAGAAGTCAAAAAGGTTATGAAAACGGTCGAGAAGATCAATAAGCTCGAGGCCAGCATAACCCCGCTTAGCGACGAGGAACTGAAGGCGAAGACCCCCTACTTCCGCGAGCGCCTTTCGAAAGGCGAGAGCCTGGACGATATTCTTCCCGAAGCCTACGCCGTCTGTCGCGAAGCTTCCAAGCGCGTGCGCAATGAGCGCCACTACGACGTGCAGATGGTTGGCGGAATCGTTCTCCATCAAGGCCGCATCGCTGAGATGAAAACCGGCGAAGGTAAGACGCTGGTGGCCGTCTCTCCCATGTATCTGAACGCCCTGTCCGGCAACGGCGCTCATCTGGTCACGGCCAATGACTACCTGGCCAAGCGTGACGGCATGCTGATGGCCCATATTTATCACTTCCTGGGTCTCTCCACCGGCATCATCAATCACGACAGTGCTTTTCTCTTTGATCCGGACGCCTCCGATGGTCCCCAGGGTGACCCGGTCCGCAAGTGCACTCGTCAGGAGGCCTATCGGGCCGACATTACCTATGGCACCAACAATGAATATGGTTTTGACTATCTACGCGACAACATGGTCTGGCAGATGGAAGACAAGGTGCAGCGAGGCCATCATTTCGCGATTGTCGATGAAGTAGACTCCATCCTCATCGACGAGGCCCGCACTCCGCTGATCATCTCGGGCCGAGGTCAGGGCACCAACTCGAACTACGAGCAGTTTGCTCAGTTGGTCAAGCAGTTGAAGCGCGACGAGCACTACATTGTCGATGAGAAATCTAAGAATTCTCCGCTCAACGAAGAAGGGGTTGCTCGCGTCGAAGAGTTGCTGGGCATCGAGAACCTGTATGATATGGAGCACGTCGAAGCGGCTCACCTGGTTTCTAACGCCCTGCGCGCCAAAGAGTGCTATCGCAACGACGTCGAGTACGTCATTCGCGATGACGAGATCGTCATTGTGGACGAGTTCACCGGCCGCCTGATGTTCGGACGCCGCTACTCGGACGGGTTGCACCAGGCCATCGAGGCCAAAGAAGGCGTCAAAATTCGTCAGGAAGACCAGACCCTGGCCTCGATCACCTTCCAGAACTACTTCAAGATGTACAAAAAGCTGGCCGGAATGACCGGTACGGCCGCCACCGAGGAGCGCGAGTTTCGCGAGATCTACGGCGTGGACGTGATCGTGATCCCAACCCACCGGCCTATTTCGCGTAAGGACGAGTCGGATATCGTCTACAAGGACGAGGGACTGAAGTTTAAAGCGGTCTGTGAAGAGATCGCCAAGCTTCACGAGAAAGGGCGCCCGGTGCTGGTGGGCAGCCGTTCCATCGACAAATCCGAAGCACTTTCGCGAATTCTGAAGGAAAAAGGCATTCCCCACAACGTTCTCAACGCCAAGTATCACGAACAAGAAGCCAGCATTATTGCCCAGGCCGGTCGGCTGGGCGGTGTAACCATCGCCACCAACATGGCCGGCCGCGGCGTGGATATCATCCTCGGTGGGAACCCTCCCGATGCCGAGGCTGCTCAAAAGGTCAAACAGTTGGGCGGGTTGTGCATTCTGGGCACGGAGCGACACGAATCGCGGCGTATCGACAACCAGTTGCGCGGTCGTTCCGGACGTCAGGGCGATCCAGGCTCCAGCCGCTTTTTCGTCTCCCTGGACGATGAACTGATGCGCCTGTTTGGATCCGACCGCATTAAGAACATCATGGAATGGCTCAAGGTCGACGACGAGCCGATCGAGAGCGGGATGGTCAGCCGGGGCATCGAAAACGCCCAGCAGAAGGTAGAGAGTTACCACTTCGACATTCGTAAGTCGGTGCTGCGCTACGACGACACCATGAACAACCAGCGCAAGGTGATCTACGAAGAGCGCGACCGCATCCTGCGCGGTGAGGACCTTCGCCCCCACGTTCTTCACTTCGTGGAAACGCTGGCGACCGACTGGATCAACACCTACTGCTCCGAGGAAATTCATCCCGACGAATGGGAAACCGACCTCCTCTGGGAGCAGGTTCGCGACGTCCTGGATCTTCCCGAGGATTACACGCTGGAGGAGTTGCTCAAGCTGCCCCGGGTCGAGATGGTGCCCACCCTGGTGAAGTGGGCCGAGGCTTACTACGAGCTCAAAGAAACGATGATGGGGCCGCAGACCATGCGGTCCTTCGAAAAGTGGGTCTTGCTGCAGACGCTCGACGGCAAATGGATCGACCACCTGCAGAATATCGATCTCTTGCGGGAAGGCATCGGATTGCGCGGGTATGGCCAGAAAGATCCGCAAATTGAGTTCATCAAAGAAGCCTACGAGATGTTCGAGGGGCTCAAGCATCGCATCCAGGAAGACACCGCCCGACTGCTCTTCAAGCTAGAAGTGCGCCAGGGCGAAGAAGTCCCGGAGGAGCACGTCATCCAGGCGGACCACCAGTTCGCCCGCGTCTCCGTTCCAAGATGAGTCGCAACGACACCTGCTGGTGCGGTAGCGGCAAAAAGTGGAAAAAATGTCACTATCCGGATGAAGGATAACCTGTAAAATGCTCACGATCGCACCTTACCAGGCACAGATCGACGACAGCCGCGCACGGATGCTCCGCATGCGCGACTATCTTTGACCTGGAAAAATCCACCCAGAAAGTCTCTGAACTGGAGGCTCATCTCTCGGAGCCCGCGGTTTGGAATAACCCCGCCGCCGCCCGCAAGCTCAATCAAGAACTGAGCTTTCATCAGGGTCTGCTGGGGTCGTGGAAGGATCTCGAGGAGAAGATCGGCGAGCTCGAGGTATTCCTCGAGATGGTCGACGCCAACAGTGCTTCCGACGTGGCCGAATTGGAGGCTTCTTCCAAGCGCCTGGAACAGGCTCTGGATGCTCTGGAGACGACCTCCCTGCTGTCTGGGGAGATGGACAGCACGCAGTGCATGGTGACGGTGCACGCCGGTGCCGGTGGAACCGATTCTCAGGACTGGGCCGAAATGATGCTGCGCATGTATCTGCGCTGGGCCGAGCATAACGGTTACCAGGCCGAACTGGCCGACAAGTCGGAAGGGGAAGAGGCTGGAATTCACTCGGCCACTTTCTTTTTGACGGGCCCTCAGCCTTACGGCATGATGCGCTCCGAGCGCGGCACTCACCGGCTGGTCCGCATCTCGCCTTTTGACCAGGCCAAGCGACGGCATACTGCCTTTGCCAAGGTGGACGTGTTGCCCGAGATCGAGGACGCGGACGTGGAGGTTCGCACCGAGGATCTCAAGATCGACACTTTTCGCTCCTCGGGCGCCGGCGGTCAGCACGTCAACAAGACAGAGTCTGCCATCCGCATTACGCATGTGCCGACAGGAATCGTAGTGGGCTGCCAGACCGAACGATCGCAGCAGTCGAACCGGCTGACCGCCATGCGGATGCTCAAAGCCAAGTTGTATGAGCTTCAGCAGGCCGAAAGACTTCAGAAAATCGCCAACATTCGTGGCGAAAACCGTGAAGCTGCCTGGGGGAATCAGATTCGTAGCTACGTGTTGCAGCCGTATACCCAGGTGAAGGATCGGCGCACCGGTCTGGCCGTGACCGACGTCTATGCGGTGCTCGACGGAGATTTAAATAAATTCATACGCGCCTACCTGGAAGCATGCGCCCGATTGGGCCGCGAACCAGAGCCCGCCGACCTTCTGGCGGATTCCGATTAGTAGTCGACGAGAAAAAAGTGAATAATTTTCTCTAGCTACTAAGAAGGAAGATCTGTTCGAGCAAAAAAACCTGTTGGCAACCTGGCAGATATGAATTTTCTTCAGCGGTGTTCGATTGTCATCGAGTTCCGCTAAAAGATACGACTCAGATGCTCTGGAAAAAGTTTTGTCACATACGCTTGATTCTTGGGTCCAGATTCGGTTTAGCGCAGCGCTGACCGGGGGGTGGGCTGCCCAAGCCGAACTTGAACTTAGTGTAAAAGTAACGGTAACAGGTTTACAAGTTTCGAGTCATGTGGTAAGCAAGGGTTTGACTAATCGCGGGTTGTGACTTCGAGGACTTCTTGATGAGGAAACCTTGGAAGGCTCAGCCGGACCCCTCTGAGTCAGGTCTGCGATTAGCCAGGCAAACAAATGCCTGTCTGGTGGAACCAGACGTGATATTACAAGGAGATAAAGAACGATAATGAAAAAACGCGTTCTATCATTCGTCGCAGCAACCATGGTATTGGGTGCTACGATGCCGGCTTACGCCGCTCCGCTCTTCCCCGATGTGAAAGATGATCACTGGGCCAAAGACGCGGTAGCTAAACTCGCTGCTCAAGGCCTTCTCGAAGGTTATCCGGACGGCACCTTCAAGGGTGACCGCGCCGCCACTCGTTGGGAAGTAGCGATGATCGTCGCTCGCTTGCTCGCTAAAATGGAGCAGGCCAACGCCACCTTCGCCACCAAGGCGGAGTTGGACGAGGTTCGCAAACTGGCGAACGCCCTCAAGGATGAGCTCGACGCCCTCGGCGTTCGCGTCACCAACCTCGAGGAAAACGTCAGCCGCCTCGACAAGCGCGTCTCGGAACTCGAGCGCATTACCTTCTACGGTTACGTAGATACCCGTGGCAGCATCAGCAGCTTCCACAACACTGGACGTAACGACAACAGCAACAACTCCGCCCCGTTCGCGGGTGCCGGCGCTGTGCCTGCCGTTAACTACAATGCCGCTGTCGGCTCGGTGCAGGGCGCTCAGCTCAACCCGGTCAACAACGGTGTTCTCCCGGTCGCTGACTTCCGTAACGGTCGTCCGCTGCTCAACGGCGTGGGCTTCACCGCTCGCGCCGTGCTCGGTCTGCGCGTTCGCGTGTCGGATGACATCGACGCCGGTGCCGAGTTCAGTGCCTACACCTCGCAGGGTAACCAGTTCATCGATGCCTACTGGGGTGTAACCGCTCCCTGGCAGTCTAATACCTTCACGGCCAACGGAAACGTCGGTGCGGTGAACGTGTTTGGTAACGGTGGAGCCCTGAACAGTGGAGGCAACTCGCCGTATTCCAGAATGACCCTGGACAGCTTCTGGGTGGTGCACAACCCCAGCCAGACCAAGTTGATCCTCGGTGCATTCCAGGAAACCAACATGGACAACCTCATCTATGCCGGTCAGTGGAACCCCGGCGCCTATGGTCCTCGTTACCTGGGTGGCTTTGGTTTTAATGTCAATGGCAAAGTTGACGTTTCCGACACCGGCGTATTCCGTTGGGAGGCCCTCGGAACTCGCCTCGGCGATGCGAACGTGAATCCTGTAACTGGCGCGGGTTATGACACGTTCCTGCTTGGTGCCAACGTCGAATTTGAATTCGACGGCGGCTCAGTCAAGGCGAACTATGCTCGCGTGACTCAGGATGTCTCCCAGACAGGCGTCGGCGCTCGCGCCGTGGGTCTGACCAACGGCGCTGGCAACGGTGCATTCCCGAATGGTCTCAACCAGTCGGGTGGCACGGCCGCCAACTTCGCCACCTTCGGACTCAGCAATCAGGGTTCGACCGCACCCCTCGCCTGGGTGAATCCTCCCGGGCAGTTCTTCAATCAGGCGAACGCCTTCAATCAGCGCGGTGGTGCTGGCTCGACCAGCGACACCCGTCCGATTGCTGGACAGGGAGTCGGCTTGGGCTCGGATGGCCGCAGCCTGGCTGGCGCCGGTGTAGTGGGCTCGACTGGTGGTTTCGGCCCCCAGGCGATGAACACTTACGGCCTCTCGGCTGCTTACAAGTGGGACCTCGGCGGCGGCGATACCCAGATTTACATCACGGGTAACTACGCTCACTCCGATTACAAGCCCAATGCAAACAGCAGCTACAACGTGGGTGGCAACGCTTACCGCTTCGAAGTCGGCGCCAACTTGTTGGACGGCGACCTCGACCTCGGTATCCAGTACCTGAACGTTGACGCCACTTACGACCCCTACATCCTGCAGGTCGGTGGCCTCGGCTCGTCCGTTGCCCCGATGAACTTGCCGAACCTGAACTACTATCAGGGTCTGTACAGTCTGCACGATACCTCGGTCTACCCGCACAACCGTCGTGGCGTTCGCTTCAACGGTCAGTATCGGTTCGCCGAGCGTCGCGGTTTGGTCTGGGGTAAGTTTGGTCGTTTGGACCAGGTTCGCACCTCGCTGTATGACGTTCGTTTCAACACGAACGCTATCGGTGGCGGCACCCCGAACGCCCAGGTTCTCGGCTTCGCGCCGGGCTTCATGGACCCCGTGTTCCAAGGCTACGCTGCTCCGCAAGTATACGGCAGCAACTCGGTGAGCTCGTTTGACGCAGCTCTGAACCCCCTCGAAGACAATCGTGGTCGTCACACCAATTGGGGCATCGGCGCCAATTACAAGTTTGACGATCCCCGCGTAAAGATCGAACTCGGTTACGAGCGTAACCAGTTCCGTCGTTCCTCGGGCCTGGTTGCCGCCGCTGGTGGTTCTCAGAACAACGTCGACCTGAACATCGGAAGCCTGCACGGTCAGGTCAACTGGGAAGCCAGTGACAAGTGGACTCTTCGCGCTGGTGCTGATTACACCACCATCGACGGCCACTATGACCCGTCTGGTCGCTACAACGGATTCGCTTTGGCGACCGGAAGCACCGGCTTCAACAACCTCGACTCGACCCAGTTGAGCCCGTTCCTCGGATTCGACTACGACGTGTCGGCCAACACCCAGTGGAACATGGACTTCCGCTACTACACCACCACCAGTGGTACCAGCATCCCGACCACCAATCCGAACCCGACGACCAACTCCAATCAAGTTGGCTTCACCAACAACCCGTTCGAGTGGAATGGTTGGCAGGTGTCCACCCAGTTCAAGGTCAAGTTCTAAGCTAGAACTTAATCACTGGAACGAAAAGGGGCCCGGTTTACCGGGCCCCTTTTTTCGTTGGTTTGGAAAGCTTGGGATTCGAATTGAAAATTCTTTCCCATATTTTATGCGGGTTTGCGGGGCTAACCCGCACAAGTGTTGTGATTTTCTTACAATGTTGAAAGGAAATAAATCGGAACGCGCGAACCACGACCGGCTTCCAGCGCCAGACGGTGTTTCCGTCGAGATAATAAGAATGAGCGCTGTTGAAATGTGGAGGTTTTGGGATGTTGCGTCGTAGATTGGCATTTGCGCTTGGTGGGATTTTACTTACGTCGGCCACCGCTTGGGGCGCACCGCTTTTTCCGGATGTAAAAGACGAGCACTGGGCTAAGGACGCCGTAGCCAAACTGGCTGCACAGGGCCTCCTCGAGGGCTATCCGGACGGCACGTTCAAAGGTGACCGTGCCGCCACTCGTTGGGAAGTCGCGATGATTGTGGCTCGCCTGTTAGCTAAGATGGAGCAGGCCAACGCGACCTTCGCCACCAAGGCGGAGCTCGACGAAGTTCGCAAGCTGGCTGCGGCCTTGAAAGACGAGTTGGACGCACTGGGTGTGCGCGTCACCAACCTGGAAGAGAACGTGGACCGCCTGGACAAGCGCGTGACCGAACTCGAGCGGATTACCTTCTACGGCTACGTGGATACTCGTATGTCGATGGTGACGTTGAACAATAACAACGGCCTGGGCGCGATGACCGCTTTGCCCAGCGGCATTCCGCTGGTCAACTACAACGCCGCCATTGGTAGCTCGGTAGGTGCAGGCGGTCTGCTGACGCCTGGTAGCGCGGCCGTCCCGGCCGGCACCGGCACCACCTTGCCTCCTTCGTTTAATCCTTTTTTGACCGGTGTTCTGACCACGTATAACTGGAGAACCGGCCGTCCCTTAGTCAACGGCGTGGGCTTTACCAGTCGTGCCGTGCTCGGCCTGCGAATCAATGTCGCCGATGATGTGGACGCCGGCGCCGAGTTCTCTGCCTTCACCAGTCAGGGCAATCAGATTTTAGACTCCTACTACGGTGTGAGTGCTCCTTACTTGCTAAACCCTTGGACGCGCAACGCGGCCACCAATTCGGGGCTGAACGGCCTGGGCAACAATCCCATGACGTCTATGGTTCTCGACAACTTCTGGGTCAAGCACCGTCCCACCAACACCAAGCTTTTGTTGGGCGCCTATCAGAACCACAGCATGGATGGCGTGGTCTACAAGGGGCAGGTCAACCCCAACGAGTTTGGTCCCGAGTATCTGCCTTCTTATGGCTTCCAGCTGACTGGCGAGCACGCTTTTGATGAAGACGAGCACACCAAGCTCTATTGGGAAGTCCTTGGCACCAAGTTGCCCAATGGTAACACCGGCTCCCTTCCTGGTCAGGCAGGAGCAGGCAGCTCCTACTATGGCCTTGGTTACGGCGCCAATGCTAAGCTGACTTTCAACGATGAAGCCGGCTCCGTGAAGGTCAACTACTGGCGCATGAACGAGAACTTTCTCAACGACGGACCGCGTACGGTCGGCTTGAATGTCGTCCCTAACCTGAGCCTTAACTGGGTCAACCCTAACGGGTTTTTCCGGAACCAGGTCGGCCTGAATCAGTCTCTTGGTATCAACAGCACCGGTGACGTGCGACCAATTCCCACCTTTGGGGCCGTCAACGGCGTTCCTATCGGCGCCGATGGCTCGCTCGCCAACGCCGTCCAGGCCGGCCTATTGCCCCAGGGCGCGCCGAATATTGGTGGCATCGGTCCCCAGGACCAGACCACTTATGGTGCTTCGGCTTCCTATACCTTTGACGTCGATGATTTTGCGCCGCGCATCTACGGTGAATATGGCCACTCTGTTTACAAGCCGAGCTCTAACTCTTCCTATGAGGTGGGCGGCAACGCCTTCCGCATTGGCGGCGGAGCGTTCTTCTGGAACAAGGCCATCGAGGTCGACGCTCATTACCTGCGTGTCGACCCCACCTACAGCCCCTTCATCATCAGCACCCCCACCGTTGGCGGACTGCTCAATCCGATGTTCCACACGCCGGACTTCTACTTTATCAACAACCTTTCGCCCACCCACGACGTCAAAACGCTGCCGCATAACCGCGAAGGCCTGCGCGCTAAGGTCCTGTGGAAGTTCAATCCCACCGGTCGAGTTATCGTAGAATACGGCAACTTGAACCAGACTCGTACGTCCCTGCAGGACGTGCGCTTCAGTGCTAACTCTCTGGGTGTTGGCACTCCCAACACCCCAGTGCTGGGCTTTTCGCCCGGGTTCATCGAGCCGCTCTTCTTTGGTTATAACCGAAATACGTTCGCCGCTGCTGGCGGTAACGCATTCGCCGTGCCGCTTGAAGACAATCGCGGTAACATTCAGAATCTGTATGTTTCTGCCGGTCACAAATGGCTGCTGGAAGAAGAGAACAACAACCGGGGCGTAACGCTGTCCGGCGGTATCAAGTCGGTCAAGTTCTTCCGAGACAGCAACATGGCCAGAATCTTGCCTGGACCGAACGGAGCCGCAGCCGAGAATCAGAACTACGTGGATCTGGCCTTTACTGGCTGGCACCTGGGTGTCGACTATGACGTCACCGAAGATTTCACTGCCAAGGTTGGTTACACCCACGTCAATATCCACGGCCATCTTGATCCGCAGGGTGTCAACAACGGGTATGCCTCGGTGGTGGGAACCGGCAAGTATGACAATATCAACATTGCCCAGACCTATCCGGACTTCGGATTTGATTGGAAGATGGATGACAACGTGAGCTGGAATTTCGAGGGTCGCTACTACAAGTTCCGCGACCAGATTCCGTCCCACGTGTTCGCCAATCCAACTCTGCCCGCTCTGAACATCAACTCGGGTCCGGTTACGGCTCACCCGTTCAGTTGGAAGGGCTGGCAGCTCAACACCCAGTTCCTGGTCAAGTTCTAACGAGGGCCTACAGGTCGCCCCAAAAAAAGAGAGCCTTACGGCTCTCTTTTTTTGTGTCAGCGGGTTGGCGCTCTGACTCCGCGGGGCCTGAGCCGACTTAACGCTTTTCTTGGCAAGTCTTGCCAGGCTTCTGGCAACTCCGCGGGATTCGGGCCGACTTGACGGGTTTCTTGGCAAGTCTTGCCAGGCTTCTGGCAACTCCGCGGGGCTCGGGCCGACTTGACGCTTTTCTTGGCAAGTCTTGCCAAATTCCCGGCAACTCCGCGGGGCTCGGGCCGACTTGACGCTTTTCTTGGCAAGTCTTGCCAAATTCCCGGCAACTCCGCGGGGCCTGAGCCGACTTGACGCTTTTCTTGGCAAGTCTTGCCAAATTCCTGGCAACTCCGCGGGGGCTTGGCCGACTTGACCGACAAGAAAAAAGCCCCTGGCGCGAAACCAGGGGCTTTTCTTGAGGGTTGAGCCTTTAACGGATCAGGAACATCTCGTCGGAGCCAGGCAGGCTGCCTCCGCCGCCTTCCGGGCCCTTGGCCTCGATCAGTTCGACGGTGACTCGAATGGCAGTCGACACCGAAGCGCCGGGAGCCGTGATTTCCGTCTCGGTCTCGACGCGAGACTTCACCAAGCGGCCCTGCTTGTGACCGAAGTTGGTCACACCCTTGGCCGTAATCTTCTGCTCGACGCCCTCCTGAAGGGCAATGGTCTCGGTCGGGCAGCTTACGTGAATAGCAGCCGTTTCGTAGCCCAGAACCTGCTCGAAACCGTTCAGGGTGTAGTTGTAGGTCAAAGTAACCTGCTTACTCCCGGTTTGATTTCCGTCGTTGTCGTAGAGGGGGATGTCCATCTTAGAATCGCCCGTCCAGCTGTCCTTCAGTTTCACAGAACGTTCAGGGAAGGCCGGTTGAGAGAACGGGAAGTCGACGCTGGTGCGCACGATTTCACCACTCTTTTTCATCACGATGGTAATGGTCTGGCCCACGGTCGGGAGAGTCATTACCTGTCCATCCCGCTGCATGGTGCCTTTCTCGATGGTCACGTCCACGGTCATTTGTCCGTCGGGCGAAACGCCCTTAACCGACTGCAGCATGGTAATTTCCAGCTGCGACTGAGCCGTTTGAGGCGATTGACCATCTTCTTTAATCGACTGGGTGGAGAGCACTTCCGTTTTGTAACGGAGAGCCTCTCCCACGCTCATTTGGTAGGCTAAAGTTATCGCCTCATCAAACATGCAGCACTCCTAGCAAGAAAATCGCAGGCGTCCCTTCTCCTGTGCCAGATCAATCTCCTTCGCCCCTGGTGCAGGGGGGTTGAAGGGGGAGACGGCAGTCCCCCCATCATCCTGGGTGCAGGGGGGTTGAAGGGGGAGACGGCAGTCCCCCCTTCGTCTGTGAATCTTTGTTCGAGAGGGTTTGACTGGGGCGGAGCTAAAAGGCTCCTGCTGTAGCAGGACAGCAAAAGAAAAAACTTGCCGGAAGTTGGTATCAGCCAAATTCCAGCGGTCCTCAAGAGGTACTTTGTGGCGCGTTCCGAGGTGGAACTCATAGAACTCTGTCTCAATGGAGACAGTGGAGCATGGGATGAATTGTACCGAGCTCACTACGCTCGTGTGCGACGCATCATAGGTTTTCGCCGCTGGGGCTTCAGTAACAACGAGGTGGAAGACGGCATTCAGGAGGTGTTCCTGGAAGTCGTCCGCTCTTTGCCACGCTTCCGAGGGGAAGCCAATTTGACCACTTTCATCGCCCGCCTGGCACGGAATCGCTGTATTTCGCACTTGCGCAAAAAAACCGCTCTCAAGCGAGGCAAAGAGGAGTTGGGATACGTCCTCGAGGAGGGCAAGGGCGACGAAGATTCTCCCCGCGCGCTGGCCGTCGAGGACGGAGCTGGCCCCGAGGAGCTCTTGATGGGCACGCAGGACGCCAAGTCGCTGGTTGAGGCTTTGGAACAGTTGGGTGGAGATTGTCAGCAGATCATCCGCCTGCGCTACTTTCACCAACAGTCTTACAATGAGATTTGCGGTCTGCTGGAACTACCTCTGGGTACGGTCTGTTCGCGCCTGAAACGATGTCTTTTGAAGCTAAAGGGTTTGCTTGACAAAGCTCAGGTGACCGCATGAAATTTTTCTGGCCTCCTTGCGACCCTACTGTTTATCTCGTTCCGAGCAAGGTGGCCTGCCGCAGTGTTGTGAGCAGGCACTTTGCGATGGACTTCAGGGAGTGTCAGCGTGGATAGTCAAGATTCCAGCATTGAAGAGAAACTCGTTCCCTTTGTGGAGGGGGCGTTAGCCGAGGCGGATCGCCGCGAGGTGCTGCAGGCTTTGCCTAATCAACCTGCTCTGCACCAGGAGGTTCGCGCCCTGCGCGAGGCGATTATGTCTTTGCGCGGCCAGGCGGCTCGTGGTCTTTCTTACCAGTCTCCCGTCGAGGCCCCTTCGGAACAGGTGGTGGATTATGCGCTGCAGGGTGACCAGTGGAGCCGCCAGTCCAGCCGTCAGTTTCAGTTGCACCTGTTAGAATCGACCAGTCTGAACGAAGAGTTGGAGATTCTGCGTGAGCTGGAGCAGGATCTTCAGCAGCGGGTCGAGCCAACCAAGGCGGTGCCCGAAATGCCTGCCGCCTTGCGTCAAGCAATTCAGGAAGCTTACGGTAAGCCGGCGGCCGACCCGGCCTGGAAGCGCGCCGCGGCTGCCATCGTGGCCTGGACGGCCGGTTTGAATCTCAAAGTAGCCTCGGCGGCGGTAGCCGGCTGCGTGCTGGTGGCGGGCGCCGTAACGGTGGCTCGCATGAACCACCAGTCAACGCGTTCTGCCAACACAGTGGCCGTGGCCACGACCGCTCCCGTGGCCGCTTCGGCCAGCCCTACGCTGGCGGCTGCCGCTCCGGAACCGACGCTCGGCGGACAGGTGGCTCTGCTCCAGGAGAAGGTCCTCCCCGGTGATCTACCCGGGCTCTCCCGGCGGCTCTATGATAAGCATGTCACCCATTCTTACCGCGACGGCCAGATCTATGTCGCGCAGGCAGATTTTGACAAAGCCTGGGCAGCCTTGCAGTTAAATAACGAGAAGGCGACAGGCAGCAAAGCGCTCAAGACAGGGGCGGTGGCTATCAACGATGACAAGCGCTCCAATTTGCTGGATGGCGTGATCGGTCAGTTGCCCGCCGCTGCTCGCACGGAGGAGGTCAAGGTGAAGCAGGCACCTAAGCCCGCTCCGGTCGCCGCAGTCGCCAGTGGGGGTCCGGCACCGGTCGCTCAGCCTGGTGCTATGATAGGGGGAGTCCCTGACTCTAAGCCCGCCGTGGCGGTGGATTTGCCAGCCCAGCCTGAGGCCAGCCAGGGCAACGATTCGCCCCCGCCCCCTGCGGAAGCTTACCAACCGGCTCCGCCTCCCTACTATTACCAAAAAGAGCGGGCTCGGGCCGCCGAGCCGGTCGTGCCCCGTGTGGTCGCCCCCGTTCCCGCACCTGTGCGCCGGCCTTATACGGCGGCGGGCGCTGCCCACACCACGGCCGCGCCTTCGCAAACGGCTCATACCGGACCGGCCTCCGATCCCAGCGAGAAAGACCCCAGCGGGAAAGACTCAGGGCAGGTTCAGGCCGCCAGTCCGGCCAAGATCGGCCGAGTCTTCCAGCCCGCTCGCAAGCAACCGGCGATGGCCAAGAATCTTCCGGCCGACCAGGTCGCCGCCGATTACCGAGCGGAGCCCCAGGTGGAGGCCCCTGCTCCGCCCATCGAAGCTTTGCAGAAGCCATCCGCGCCCCCGCGTCCGATCACTCCGGATCCGCAGTTGACCAGGCCCAAAGCGGCGATTGCCCCGCCCCCGCCTCCACAGCCCGCACCGGTTCCTATGAGCAACGCAAAGGTGAATCCGAGCAGCGAAGAAGATTTGCCGCCGGTTCCCGAGTCGGTCCTGCAAGAACAGAAAAAGGCCGATACTCGTCGCGAGAAGGGCGACGCCGAGGAGAGCCGGCCTTCCAGCAGCACCGTCCAGACGCGCTCCGACGATGCGGCCAAGACCAATCGGTCAGTGGGCTTCAACGATAACGCCGGAGCCAGTCGTGCCAGCATGAGCGCTCAGGCCGGACGTTCGGGGGGCGCTCGAGACGAGAGTTTTGAGGTCAAGGCGGGTGCCCCCTTTGAGGTGGCCATGTTGCCGGTGGCCAAGAAACTGGTCGAGGATCTGGTTGGCGAGGCCAAGGTCCAAATGGAGCGCAAGGAGGATGGCCACCTGCTGGTGACGATTCGCCCGGCCCGCGGACTGTCGCCCCAGGAAGTCGACAAGCTTCGCAAAGTGGTGCGCGAGAAGCTGGAACTCAAGGATGAGGATACGGTCGTAATCCGTCAGCCCTGACCTTTGCATCCCAGTTTGAGCGTGCAGAACTTTCGCCGTCGCCCTCCCCATCGTGGGGGGGCACTTTCGTTCCAGCTCAACCCGGGCGAGGTGATGGGCGTCATCGGGCCCCATTCCTCGGGGAAGAGTCAGCTCCTCACCTGCATTAGCGGTGATTGGCGTCCGCGTGGATGTAGCGTGACCATCCAGGGACGGAACTTGTCCGAGGCCCGCTCGCGAGTGACTTACGTGCCGCCATTGGCAGGCATCTTTCCAGAAATGACTCCCTGGGAATTTCTCGAGTTCTTTTCTAAGAGCTACGATGTGGGGGCTCATTACCGCCCTTATCTCATCTGGGAGGCCTTGCAGATGGTGGGTCTCAGTCCTCGCTCCCACGTCACCCTCAACCACCTCAACCAGACGGATCGCTATCGGCTCAGTCTGGCCCGGGCCATGGTCTCCCACCCGGCCGTGGTGGTTGTCCAGGGCTTGCTGGATCGGATTGAGAGCGATCTGGTCGGGGACTTCGCCCACATCCTGCAGCGCATGCGTCAGAGCGGCGCGGCACTGGTGATTAGCGCGCTCTCGCTCGGGCCTTTGATGGGCCTGTGCAGTCATCTTTGTGTGCTGGTGACGGACCGACCATTGATCTGCGGAGAAATGTCAGCTTTGTTGCCCAAGTTGATTCATCTCAAAATGATGCAGGTCCAGTTCCTTTCCGGTTTTCCCCAGGCCATCCGGATGCTTGAGCGCTCGGAAGGGGTCTTTCACCTGTCCATCTCGACCGTGACTCACAACCTGGTACGCTTTCTCTTCGACGGACAATTTCGTCCATTTGAGAAGCTTTTGGAAGAACTGCAGCGAAACGGATGCTCTATCGTCAGTGTGGCTGAGGATCACTCGTTCCTTGGACGCTGGAATCCCTAAGTGGGATGGACACCAGGGTGAGAAAGTTTTCGAAGAAAGTTTCGTACTGGAGGAGATTCTTTCCTATCGTGGAACCGCCCGGAGTAACATAGGGAACAGAGACATCGGTACGAATGTCTCAAGTTAATCGAGGAGGAGCCCTAAATGAAGTTTCGTGTTTGGATGTCAGCCGCTGCGGTCGCCACTATGGCCCTCGGGCTTTTCTGTTTCGGGCCAAGCCCCGTTGCAGCTGAAGAACAAGTCTCTCCGGCCCAGGTCAACGATGACTGGGGCAATAATCGCTACAAAGTCTTTCAATATCCGGGTAAGAACAATTCGTTCTTCATGTACCCCCAGAGCTACCTGACGTTTGATATCGTCAACGGGAAGTATTTCCAGATCGATCATCCGCGCGCGGAATTCGAGATGAAAAAATCAGCCCAGCCGCACCACGTGTTCGGCATGGTGGTGCCGTATCCGCGCACCATCAACTACGAGAGTTTGACGGTCACCCTGTATACTCCCGACATGAAAGTGCTGGGCATTTTCCCCAATGTCAATATCCGCAAATTCTACAGCATTCCGCGCGACGGAAATGACTATGAGCGCTTGATCTGCAAGATTGAGTGCGACGGCGATGACAACTATGATTTCAAGATGCAGGTGCGTGACGCCATTGACCCGGTGATGGCCGAGCCTTGGCCCAACGAGCGCTACCGCTACTAATCTAGCGGTGGACCCAGTAAAAAAGAGAGCCGCGAGGCTCTTTTTTTATTGGGGCTGGTTTAGAAGGGCTTGTAGCAGGCGGAAGTTCTCCTCGATCGCGGACTGGCGGACGTGCTCGTTGGCCTGGTGGGCTTGGGCGGGATCGCCCGGGCCAAAATTAAATGCGGGAATGCCACGGGCGTCCAGGCGGGCCACGTCGGTCCAGGCTTGTTTGGGCATGACCTTGAGCTGATGTTGGGTAATCCAGTGTTGCAGGCGGGCGTTTTCCAGGCGGACCGATCCGGATGGCGCCACATCGTAGACCTCGAGCCTCGCCTCGTCTGCTACCAGTGCTTCCAGTTCGCGAATGGCCTGCTCGGGAGATTTTCCCGGAGCAAACCGGGCATTCAGGTTCAGGCTGAAGATTTCGGGAACGGCGTTGGTGGGTCCCGTGGTGTTGCCCTGGGTGGCGCTGGTGACCTCAAAAAACTCGAGGCCTTGCGAAACGACCGACCGGCGTTCCAGTCCTCGCAGTCTCTCGAGCAAGGGGATGGCCAGGTAAAGGGCATTCTGGCCCTGCCAGGGACGAGCGCTGTGGGCCCGCTGGCCGTGGAAATGGGCGCGCGCCTGCAGGCTGCCCACGCAACCGGCGTGAATTTCGTTGTTGGTCGGTTCGAAGACGACCGCGAAGTCCACCGGGCCCAGTCCGTCGAGCAGTGGATCGAGGCCGTTGTCCGCATACGGTCCTTCCTCACGGTCGTAGAACAGGCCTACCAGGTCGCAGCCGGAGCTCTCCCATTGTTCCAGCGCTTCCATCATGACCGCTACGCCCGACTTCATGTCGCTGGCGCCACAACCATAAAGCAGGTCGTCGCGCACCCCGAGGTGTTGGCGTTCGGCCGGAGGAACCGTGTCGAGATGGCCCACCAAGGCCACTCGGGGACGCGAGGATGGCGGTCGTGGTTCGAAGCGAAAACCCTCGCGAAAGCGGTGCAATGAGGCCTGGGGGAATGTTTCGGCCACCCATTTGCGCAGTTGCCGGCCGATTTCTTGCTCAAAGGTGGTGGGGCTTGGAATGGAAACCAGCCACTCGGCCTTGCGCAGCAAGTCAGACATCGACTTGGAAATCGCGCAGGGCCTGATTGAGTGAGGTCTTCTTGTCGGTCGAGGCGGTCCGTTTGCCGATGATGAGGGCGCAAGGAACGTGAAACGTGCCGGCTGGAAATTGCTTGGGCAGGCTGCCCGGAATGACCACTGAGCGAGCCGGAACCCGGCCTTTGTGAAAGACCGGTTCGGCGCCGCTGACGTCTACGATCGAAGTGGAGGCGGTCAGGACCACGTTGGCGCCCAGCACGGCTTCTTCTTCCACGAACACTCCTTCCACCACGATACAGCGGGAGCCGATGAAAGCACCGTCTTCGACGATCACCGGTGAGGCGCCCGGGGGTTCGAGCACGCCACCCAGGCCCACGCCTCCGGAGAGGTGCACACCTTTGCCCACCTGAGCGCAACTGCCGACGGTGGCCCAGGTGTCGACCATGGTGCCCTCGCCTACCCGGGCGCCTATGTTGACGTAGCCCGGCATCAGGATGCAGCCGCTCTCCAAGAAGCTGCCATAGCGGGCTGTCCCGGGTGGAACGACACGCACTCCGGTTGAGGACCAGTTTTTCTTGAGGGGAATCTTGTCGTAGAACTCAAACGGGCCGACCTCCTGGACCTTCATCTGAGCGAGTCCGAAATAGAGCAAAATAGCCTCTTTGACCCAGGCGTTGACGGTCCATCCTGTCTCGCCCTTCTCGGCCACCCGCAGACGGCCCTGATCCAGCTCTTGTAGGGTCCACTCCACGGCCTCTCGCGTTTGACTGTCCTGAAGTAGCGAACGCTCTCGGTAGGCTGCTTCGATGAGGGTGCGGGCTTGTTGCATAGATAGGGTGCCTTTCTTTATTGAACTTGGAAGGTCCAGGACTTTTCGCTGACCAGACCATCGAGTCCGATCACCTGGAGGAAGACACGGTGCAGGCCCGGGGCCAGAGGTTGGCTGAGTGGATAAAAAATCGCACCCTCGGCTCCCTGCGTCGCTTGAGCCTTTCCGTCGATCTCCAGGCGCACCACGCTGACGGGCGCACTGAGGCTAGCCCCGACTCGCGGGGGGCTGGGACCCGATTGCCCGGGATTAGGAAAAAGAGTTGTGAATTCGAGGTTGGCGGTTTCTTGGAGGGTAAAGGTCCAGTCTTTCCGGACCGGCTTCCCATCAAAAGAGCGCCCGCTGAAAGTGGCCAGATGACGCCCCCGGTCTACATCGTAACTGGGAGTCAAAGCCCAACGCCCGGGTTGCTTGCCGACCTCCGTCTTCCAAGAGCGTCCGTCGATTACGAAGTCGATCGAAGCGGGATCGATTTCTGAGGAAAAATAGGCCCCCATGGCCGCGCGCGGGTTGGCAATCGAGCCCAGGGGGAAGGGTTGAATCCAGGGCTCGGCCAGCAAAGGCGCTGACAGTGCCCACCAGGCAAAAAGCGACCACCGCTTCATCGCATCGTTTCTCCGCCATCTAGAACAATCATCTGTCCGCTCATAAAGTCCGCGCCGTTGGCCAGATAGAGAATCGCGTCGGCGATGTCTCCGGCGCGGCATAGTCTTCCCAAGGGTATGCTCTTTTGCAGCATTTGGCGTAGTTCAGGGCCCCCTTCGTCGATCCAGGGCTCATCGATCATTCCGCAGGCCACGGTGTTGACGCGCACGTGCGGGGCCAGTTCTTTGGCCAGAGATTTGGTCAGCGAGTGCAAAGCCGCGGCGGTCGCCGCGAAGGGCAGGTGGGAACCGGTGAAACACGAGGTGGTGGTGATATTGATAATCTTGCCGAATTCTTGCTCGGTCATTACCAGCGCGGCCGCGCGGCACACGTGAAAGGCTGCTTTCAAGTTGTTCTGCATCATTTCGCCCCACAGGGCTTCGGTAATTTCCTGGAGGGCGGCATCCTGCCAGCTGTAGAAATTGTTGACGACCACATCGAGCCGGCCGAAGTACTCCAGGCCTGCTAAAATGACCTGCTGAACCGATTCTTCGCTGCTGGAGTCAAACGGGATGGCCAGGATTTTCCCTTCGATATCCTGGGCCTGGAGGGCGAAGATGTCTTCTTCGGGGCCGTTGATCAGGAGATGGTAACCGGCGCGAGCCAGTTGCATGGCGATGGTCTGTCCGGCCAGACCATTCCAGTCGCTGACCAGGGCCACGGGAAATTCGCTCATGACCAGCCTGTTCTAGGGGGAGCTAGCGCGCCCCCCCTAGGACCCCCCACTTCAGGTTCTAGGGGGAGCTAGCGCGCCCCCCCTGGGACCGCCCCGCTTCCGGGATTTAAGGCGCCCGGCCCGGCCGTTTGAAGAGAAAGAAAGGTTTTCCTTGGCTCGGCCAGAAGATATCATCTCTATCTCTCACTAATTTGTTGTGTCAAGGGAGCCCCGGTCTAGCAATGGGTATGCGGCGTATGAAAGTGGATAAATTGGGCATCGACCTGCTTACCCACGACCCGGTAGTAATCCTGAAAGATCTGGAAGGAAAGCGCTCGCTACCTATTTTGATCGGTCCTTTCGAAGCCACGGCCATTGCCCTGGCTCTGGAGGGCACTCAGGTCCCCCGACCTCTATCCCACGACCTGATGAAATCCGTGATCGAAGCTCTCAAGGCCAAGGTCGATCGCATCATCATCCACGACATTCAAGAGAACACCTTTTATGCGAAGGTCGTGCTCGAGTCGAGCCTGGGTAATTTGGAGATTGATGCGCGTCCCAGCGACAGTATCGCGCTGGCCCTCAGGACCAATAGCCCGATCTATGTTTCTGAGCGAATCATCCTGGAAGAGACGGTCGAGGACAAGACCGAGGATAGCACCAAAGAGTTGGGCGACTTCAAGAAATTCATTGACGGTCTGCGCCCCAGCGATTTCCTTAAAGAAGACAAATAGTGTCCTTTACCTGGCGTCACGCGAAGGTATAATCATGGGAGATGTTCGACTCTAAAGCACTCGGCGCTTCTTCCCAGTCCTTTCTGCCGGACCCCAAGGCTCCCGTGCGCAACCGTCGGGACCTTTCGCAGACCGCCATAGGACCTCAGCGTCAGCACGAGCAAAATCTCAACCTGCTGCGACAGCTTCGTGGACGCTGGACCACTCTGGTCGAATCGGAGCAGACTGCCAAGCTGCGCCAGGAATCCGCCACCTACCTCAGCCGTCTGGCTCCCCACGAGCATATTCAGGGCCGCGAATTGCGTCTCTTGCAGCAGATGACTTCCGGCAGCGCGCGTCCCACACTCTCCGAGGAGGGTCTGCCAGTTGAAGCGGACCCAAAAAAGGCGCTGAAAGATCTCGATAAGAAGATTCGGTCGCTCAGTGCCCGCAGCACCGAAGGGGGCGACCCGTCCCATCCAGCCAGGGTGAGCAGAGCGGAAGTCCAGGTTTTCGGCGCGCAGCAGCCGATGAAAACCGGCACCTTTCAGGGGATTCAAAGCGAACTGCGGACCCAGCGGGAATCCGAGGCGCACGCCGAGACCTTGGCTCAACGTCCGGAGCCCAAAACACACACGGTCGGTTCGAGCCTGCAGGGCAGCCTTTCCGAGGTCGTTCAGAATCGCACTACTCTTCCATTCGAAGCCAGGACCCTGGTTGATCCTAATCGACCCGCCCAGCCTAAAGCTACGGCGCGCACCGAGCCGGCACCGCCACGGCCTCAGTCCGTTTCCCCTCAGCCTGCACCGGAGCGGTCCATCTCACGCGGAGTTCCAGAGCAGAAAGCGCCCTCGCCCCAAAGGACGCCCGAGCGGCAAGAGAATGTTAGCCGGCGGCCCGCCCTCGAGACGCGCGGGCCGGAACCGGGGCCGAGCCAGCCCAAGACGGTGGACGTTCGCAGGCCTGA
>JALHOV010000054.1 GCA_022842865.1 Vulcanimicrobiota bacterium
ACTGGGAAGCAGGTAAGCTGCCCCAGCTGTGATAAAGATAAATCAATACGCTTAACAATACCCGAGGTTCAATGAATTTACTCCATTTCGCTCAACAGGGCGGCATCTTTATGGTCCCGCTAGTCTTCCTGTCCCTTTTGTCCATGGCTGTGGGCCTGGAACGCACCTTCTACTTCGCCAATCTTCACTGGGGTGGAGATACTTTTCGCAATCGGCTGGTGGGCCTGCTGCGCGAGGGCAAAGAAAGTGAGGCAGTGCAGTGGCTGCAGGGTCTGCGCGGAGCGGTCGCCGGCACCGCCCTGGCCGGCGTCAAACGCTGGTCGCGCGGGCGCGCGTCGGTCGAAAACGCCATGGTGGCTCAGTCCCATCGCGATCAGGCAGCTCTTCACCGTTTTCTGGTGGTGTTGGAAACGACGGTGACCGCCTCCCCACTGATCGGTCTGTTGGGCACCATTACCGGCATGATGGGAGTTTTCCGGGCCGTCTCGGCCAAAATCGCCGAGAATCCCCAGGCGGATACTTCCAGCATCCTGGCCGGCATCGGTGAGGCGCTGGTGGCCACCGCCGCCGGTATCCTGATCGCCGTGGTCAGCCTGTTCATCCACAATTTGTTCCAACGTCTGGCCGAACGCCAGATGGACGAAGCTCAAGACATCGCCAACGAGCTGGTCGATTTGCTCGACGAAAAGTCCCGTGCCTAAGCTGTTTCCGGCCCGCAAGAAGAAACGCACGCCACGCATCGAGATCATTCCCATGGTGGACGTGATGTTCTTGTTGCTGGTCTTCTATATTCTCTCCAGCCTGGCTCTTAAGCACCCCATGGGCATTCCCGTCAACTTGCCGGCCGCGGACAGTTCCGAATCCGGCGCCTCCCAGCAACCGATCGTTTTAACGGTGAGACCGGATGGTCGCTACTTCCTGAACAAGGATGAAGTGCAGCTGGCCGACCTGGGGGGCGCCGTCGAGGCACTCCCGGGCGGTCTGGCGGCCGCCCGAAAGACCAACATCGTGCTCAACGCCGACCTGACCTCGCAGCACCGCTACGTGGTGGCGGCCCTGGATGAGTTGCGCAAGTTAGGCCTAAACGACTTCTTGATTGCCACCGAGGAGAAATAGTGCGGCATCTGGTCGGGCCGTTTTTGCTGGCCATGCTTTTTCACTGGGTAGGCTTCGTGCCTTTTTTCAACCTTCTGTTCGTGCATTCCACCCCGGAGCTGGAGAAACCGAAGGTTCGCGTCCACGTTGTCACGCGCGCCAAACGAAAGCCTCCCGTCAAACCGGCGGTTAAGCAACCCATTCTGAAGAAGCCCCCCAAGCCGAAACCCAAGCCAAAGCCCAAGCCCAAGCCCAAGCCGGTAGTCAAACCGGTAGTTCCCCCTAAAGTGGTGCCTCAAGCGCCGGTGGCGCGACCGCGGCCGGTCGAACCAGCCACCATTCCGCAGCGCCGTCCCTCGGTTCCCAGCGGGGGACCCAGCTACCGTCCGGTGACTGCCACGGGTGAACGCCCGGGGCGCACGGTTCCCGTTCCCAGCGGGCCTGCGGCCACTCCGGGCCAGTTGCCCGGGCCTGCACCGGGTCCAGGACCTGGTCCGGCCCCCACTTTCCCGGGAACCCCTCCGGCACCGGGGCCTACCGGGCCTGCTGGAGGTCCCGCCCCAGGTCCAGAGCCCAGCGGGCCGCCTCCGGCTCCTCCCGCTCCACCGCCGGCGCCGCCACCGGCTCCGCCCCCCGCTCCGCCGCCTGCTCCTCCGCCGGCACCCAGTGTGCCCGACCGGGAGGCAACCCCGATGGGCCGGCCCAATATCAAAATGCCCGACGATTTACGCCGCAGCGGTGGCAAGACGTTTGTGCGCGTGGAAATTGAAGTCGGAGCGGACGGTCGGACCACTATTCAGTTGTTGACCAGTTCGGGAAGCCCCGAGTTCGATCAGCAAATCCAGCAACGCCTGGCAGACTGGCAATGGGAGCCGGCCGTCCAAAACGGACGACCCGTGGCCAGCAAACAGCGCTACAAGCTGGAATTTGAAGTAGAATAGCTTTTTAACACGGCCACGGCGATGGGCGCGGCCAGGGCGCCGCCATAACCACCGGAACGCTCTAGAAACACGGCAATGGCCAGGCCCTGTCCGTAGCCCACGAACCAGGCGTGGTTGTAGCCGCGCGGGTTGTCGCTGGAGGGGGAGTTTTCCACGGTGCCGGTCTTGCCGGCCAGGCCCAGGCCTTGCCCCCCCGCGCCGGCGGCGGTCCCCTGAGTGACCGCTCCTTCTAAACCGGCCCGCAGGCGAGCCCAATCCGCCTCCGGCAACTGGACGCGTCCCAGGCTGTCCGGCTTGTTGAAAAACAAGGTGGGTCTGGGGATCCAGCCGCGGTTGTTGACGCCGGCAGCCACGCAAGCCATCTGCAGCGGAGTGACCAACAAATCTCCCTGACCGATGGAAAGATTGGCTCGCTCGCCCTCCGTCGCTTTCGAGAGATCGGGAAGAGAACCGGGCTGTTCGCCGGGGAGGGGGATCCCGGTGGTTTGGCCCAGACCCCACAAGCGAGCCCAGTCGGTCAGCTGAGTGCCGGCCAGTTCTAAGCCCAGGTCGTAGTAGGCGCAGTCGCAAGAAAAGGCCAGCGTTTGCTCAAAACTCAAATCGCCGTGTCCGGTGCGCACAAAGCAGTTGAAAGGAACGCCTCCAATCCAGCGCGCTCCCGAGCAGTAAAAGCGGCGCAAGGGCGGGATGAGACCCTGATGCATGGCGGCACTGGCGGTGATGATCTTGAAGGTAGAAGCGGCCGGTATTTGACCGGCGATGGCCCGATTGAGAAGCGGCGCTCGAGAATCCTTGAGCAGACCGCGAATCTCGGCGTCGTGCCCGGCGCGCACAAAGAGATTGGGGTCAAAAGCAGGCAGGCTTACCATGGCAAGCACCCGGCCCGTCTCGGCCTCCAGGACGACCACGGCCCCGGCCGGTTGATCATTGGCCGCCCTCACGCTGCCGAGTTGCCGCAGCACCGAGTCCAAAGCGACGGAGGCCACTTGCTGCAAGGCGAGGTCCAGGGTGAGACGGACGTCCTGGCCGGGCCTGGCCGATTTCTCCTGTAGCAACCTGAGCTTTTGGCCCTGCGAAGTGACCAGCCAGCGGCGCCAGCCGTCGGTGCCCGCCAGTTTCTGCTGAAGGCGAGCTTCTAAGCCTTCTTTGCCCTGCCAATCGGCCTGCCCGGTATGGCGCTCCCCTACGTAGCCCAACAGATGTCCAAAGAGAGCGCCGGCGGGATAGACGCGCTGAGCCTGCACCTCGTAGCGGCGTCCCCTTTCGGCCAATCGGGCCTGGCGTTCGGGAGTGAGCGGTTTACCCTCCACCCAGGGTTCATTGTCGGCCAGGGCCCGCCCGTTGCGGTCCAACAAGCGACCACGACGCGCGGCCAGGGGCTCATCCCAGAGGCGAAGTTGCTCCCCGCGAGTTTTCCAGTAGGAGTGGTCCCACCACTGCAACTGCAGTAATCGTCCCCACAGCAGCACAGCGCACAGGCCCAGGATCCACTGGAGAATACGAATTCGCTTCACGGACGATGCCAACCCCAGCTCTTGAGCTGGCGGAGCGGAGCGGGCAGCCACAGCCACAGCAGAGCGGCCGACTGCAGAGCCACGGCCAGCGCCCCCCACCAGCTGAAGGCGGGGCCCAGAGCCCAGTACCAGAGCATTCCCACCGCCGCCGCGCTGCTGATCTGCGCGGCTGGCTGGCGCAGCCACTCGACCCGGCCCTGCAAAAGCCAGAGCCACAGGCACCAGAGGGGCCAACGCCACCAGACGCCGGGTTGACCGAGGGCCACGTCGATCCAAATCATGCTCAGCAGCTGGCGGGGCCACCGGTCCGCGCTGGCCAGAAGCAGTAAAACATCCACTGGAGGGATCGGCCAGGCCAGCGGCAGACTGGGAACCAGCAGGGCATAGAGGAAATAGATCAAGGCTGCACTTCTACCAGCAACACTTCCAGCACCTGATCGAGAAAGACCGAGGGTTCCACCTCGTAGCGGGCAAACATCGGCTCCGAGCTGGGCAGACTGCGGCGCACCCGCCCGACCAGCACGGAGGCGGGAAAGATCTGTCCGAGGCCCGAGGTGGTTACCAGTGTGCCGGTTTCTACGGATGGACGGGAGCGAACTTCCTCGACCTCCAGCAGCCATCCCTGACCATGAGCCACTCCCTGCAGTTCGCCGAGCAGCACCGGAACGCGGCTGTCGGGGTGCAGAGCCGGACGCACCCGACACTGATTTGGTTGAACTTCCACCACTCGGCCCACCAGCCCGCCGCTGTGCAGTGCCACCGTGCGCAAGCTGACTCCATCGGCACTGCCCCGGTTCATCCACAGATCGAGCTGGCTGCGGTAGAGGGTGGAAGCGGTGAGTGACAACTTCCAGCCCTGCCGCGGCAGATGGAGCAGGGCCCGCAAGCGTTCGTTCTCTGCCTGCAGCGTCTGCACTTGCGCTTGCAGGTCATCGGGTCCGGTTTTGGAGTGGCTGACCCGATAGAGTGCGGAGCGCAAGCGGGCCACCTGGTCATACCAGCGCCCTCCCTGCAACCAGGCATAGGCCACCACTGCCAGGGCGAGCGCCAGCAGCAACCGGGGCCACTGCCCTTTCATCCGAGTCGACCCGCCAGCACTTGCGATTGAATCAATGCATCCAGAGTTTCTTCATCCTTGAGCAAGGTGGCCAGTCCGCGAGCGACCGCCAGATCGGGTTCTGGCAGAATGTGAACGGGCAGAGAGAGCTGCGCGCTAAGAGCTTCCTGCAGTCCCTGGAGAGCGCTCAGACCCCCGCCTACGAAGATGCCTTGATTCAAAATCACCTGCAGAAGCTCGGGTGGAGTCTCCTCCAAAAGCTGCGAAATCATCCGCAAGATAGATTGCAGTGAAAGTTCGACCCAACGATCCAGTTCCCAGGCGGCCACCGTCAGTCGGCGCGGCAGCCCCGACTGAAGGTCTTTGCCGCGCACCTCGAGCCAATCTTCGCGACCGCTGCGGGCGCTGATAAAGCCAAGCAGCTTTTCCAATTCAGTGTGGCCCACCGCCAGCCAGTGGCGGCGCAACAAATGCTCCTGCAAGCGCTGGGTCAGCTCCTCTGCTCCGCCCCGCTGCTGCAGTTGATGGACAGCGGTGCCCCGGCTGAAGACGGTGGCTTGCATCAATTGGTGACCCAGCTCCAAGACCGCCACGGCAGGGTACTGAGGAGGCGGATGGGCAGCGGCTACCGCCAGGCAAGCCGCGGAGGGCAGCAGGCAGAGGGAGCTGCAACCCGCCTCGCGGAGCATCTCGGCAAAAACCTGCAGTTCGATTTCACCTGCCATGGCCGGTGCACTGGCCAGCACCGAGAGTTTGCCGCGCTGGCCTTCCAAGAGATGGCGCACCAATTCCTCGGCCGCGTCGAAATCGGCCAGCAGTCCGTGTCGGAAGGGACGCAGGAAGGTCCAGTGAGAGGGATGGCGGCCTTGCAAGGCTTGCGCTCGATCTCCCAGCTCGACCGGAGTGTTGCTGGACAGGTCCCAGAGCACGGCGCTGCTCTGGCTGGCTTCCAGACCCTGAGCCGAAAGGCGCCGGCTGCGCCAGCTTCCCAGGTCCAGACCGACCGTAGGGTTGGAGTCCTCGCGGCGCAGCCAGTTAAACACGTGCGAAGTCGTAGAGACTGCGGCCGAAGGTTTTGAGGATTTCCTCCAGGGTGGCCAGGGGAAAGCCGACCACGTTATCCTGGCGGCCTTTGATGCTCTCGACCAGCAAGCCGCCCCAACCCTGAATTCCGTAGGAGCCCGCTTTGTCCAGGGGCTCCCCGCTGGCCACGTAGCGTTCAATTTCGCGTTCGCCCAGTTTGCGAAAACGCACTTCGGTCACCTCCACGGCGCTCTGAACCAGACCGGTCTGGGTGTCATGCACGGTCACCGACGAGAGCACCCGATGGGCGCGGCCACTCAGCTTCTCCAGATAGCGCCTGGCCACCAGCGCTCCTCCCGGCTTACCCAGCACCTGGCCCTGACAATAGACGACCGTGTCGGCCGCCACCACCAGCGAGTATTGCTGGCAGCGCCCGGCCACGTCGCGCGCTTTGCCCTCCGAAACCTCAGGCATCATCTGCTGCAGCCGAGCCAACGGCAGATGGCGAGGAAGAGGCTTCTCAGCATCCGGGCCGGGGGCTACGACGGTAAACTGAAGATTCAGAGCCTCCAGCATTTGTTGGCGGCGAGGGGAGGTACTGGCCAGAACGAGCTGCATGCCAGCCCAGTTTGTCCTCTCGCGCGCTCACCCTTCCGCCGCTGTCAAGATCCCATCGTAATTCGTTCTGCTGTGTGTTCTACCAACGCCAGACCAACATCCACGGTAGTCTAAGCCTATGTATTGGAAAATCAGAGGCCGCCAGATTCGCGGTTCAGGTCTGGCCAATGTGCTGATCGTGATCGCCATCATCGCCTGTCTGGCCTTCACAGTGGCCGGGGGGAGTCTTCAGCATTTAGGCTTTTCAAACAAGCAAAGCAACGGCGCTCAGGCCCAGCAGGCGGCTGAATCAGCGATTGCCCTGGCGGTCGCCAAACTGTTCGCCAATCCAAGTTTTGGTGGGGCGCGCGCCGACCAGGATCGGGTGGAATATCGTCAGGGTGAAGCGCTGGGCCGCTTGAGCTTCCACTCGAACAAGGCGCGCAACTGGCGGGTGAACTTTTCCACCAACAATCTGCTCAATTCCAACCCGGCCACTGGCTACGATCCGGCCAGGCCGGTCCCGCACGCCTCGGCGCAACTGGTGGCCACGGGCACCTACCGCGGTGCCCAACGTCGTGTAGAGGTTGTCCTCTATCTGCCCCCTTTCCCGTACGCCATCGCATCGGCCGCGCCTTTCCGCTCCAACGGCCGGCTGGAAGTAGGAGGAATCCGAGAGGGTTCGCCTGTCTCCTTGGACCCGAAAGACCTGGTAGCCGCCCATATCGTCTCCAATTCTACGGGTGACCGTTCCCTCGTCCTGGGTCCCGAATCGCGCGTCACGGGTGACGTCCGCTCAGCGGGATTGGCCGAATTAGATAGCGGGGTGTATGTCGGTGGGGAAATTCGCAATCACTCCGATCCGGTGGCCATTCCCAAAGAACACGTCATGAGTTACGACCCTTTGGTGACAAAGAAGCCGAACCTACAGATACTCTCGCCCAATCCCGCCAGTCCCGAGCAGAGCCCCGTGCTGGAGGGTTTCGTCCGTTGTGCTGGTGACCTTTCCGTGACCGGGGGCCTGACCCTGAACAATGGCGTGCTCTACGTTGATGGCAACTTGAAGGTTAGCGGCGGCATCACCGGAACAGGCGCGGTGTTTGTCACCAAAACAACTACCGTAACCGGCGCTTCTAGCCTGGCCACCGACAACAGCGTGGCGGTGATGTCGGTGGGTGACGTGCTGCTCACGGGATCCGACAAAGCGACCTCATTTTTCCAAGGAATGCTTTACACAGAAGGAAACTTCCGAGCCTCCCAGATCAGCCTGCTGGGGGTCTTCATTCAGAATGGCCCGCAGGCCGAAGTGGAGATGAGCGATGCAAACGTCATTCATGTGCCTGATTTCGCCACCGTGGATTTTCAGGTTGCCTCCCCGACAAAAGCAACCCCGGCGTTGGCGGGAGGAAACATCTATCTGGCCAAAGACGGCGATTTCTTCCGTGGTTCGAAGCCAGACAGCGATTACGGCTCGTCCGGCCCGGTCGTTTTCGAAGCCTATCCCGTGACCAGCGGGGGCTGGGAAGTGGTCGACCCCAACACCAAAAGCATTCATCCCGCGGCCGACTACGCGGCCGCTCGCGCTCTGGTCATCAAGTTTTGGAATGATGCCTACAACCGCTCCAACTCGGGCGGGAACTACTTGCTGGGAGTCGCCAACAAAGCCACCGGCGCCACCCAGAAGTATGGGATCAGCAGTGCGGGAGAGGACAAACTTGGCCCTGTCATCGATCAAGAGCTCAGCCGCGGCAATTTGCCCGCCCGAAGCCCGGGTGCCTCCCTTGTTTTGGGTCAGTCTTCCTCCGGCGAGGGCGAGCGCTTCCAGTTGGACCCCAGTCGATTCCTGGCTCTCAAAGACCAACTTCGGGTGCTCTACTGGAGGGCCCGATGAAGCGAGCCTTTACCCTGCTGGAGACCGTGCTGGCCTCCGCCCTGCTGTGCGCGGTGATGTTATTGCTTTTCAATCTTTATCCAGCCACGGCCATGGCCATCCGTCATAGCCAGGATCAGGTGATAGCCGACAGCATCGCCGAATCCATTTTTGCGGAGGCCCGCGAAACCGCATTCCAGAAACTGGATTCTCTCAAGGGCAAGCGTCCGGCCATCCGGCACAACGGAAACAGCTTCTACCCGGAGATCGAAATATTTCCCGTGGGCATCGATCCTACCGTGCTCACGGGGGTGCGTGTCACCATCACCTGGCAGTCTTTCCGAGGACCAAAAAAAGGACTGCGAGAGCTGGTCCTCGCCAATCTGCAAAGATGAAACGAGGCTTGTCTCTGCCCGAACTGCTGGTCTGCAGCGGCCTGCTATTGCTCCTGATGGGGCTGCTGTTGAGCTTTCTCTACCCGAGCTTTCGCATGACTTCCAGGGCCGCCGCGCGCATGGAAATGCAACAGCGCGCCCAGGTCGCTCTCGATCAAATGGTCATCGATCTGGAACGGTCTGGTCCTACCTCCGTCTCTTTCTGGCCGTCGACTCAAGCCAACGATACGGTCGGCGTGAGTTTGCAGCGGCTGGAGACCTTTGCTCCGAGCGGCGCCCCGGTCTGGGAGAGCGCCTACATCGTCTACCACTGGAATCCAGCCACGGGGCGTCTGATCCGAGAGCAGTGGCCCCCGGCTCTCCCCAGTATCACACCTGCTCCCGAAAGTTGGCGCCCCAACCGACTGGAGCGGCCCCAGTTTCTGGAACTGGCCCGGCAGCCAAATGGCTCCGAGAAGTGCCTGGCGGACGGAGTGGCGGTTTTTGAACCCCGCTCATCCCCTCGGGGCCTTCGATTGGTCCTGGAACGCAACGTGGCGGGTGGTCGTCGCGAACGTTTTGAAGTGGAGAGACGGCTGTCCCTACGGAACGACTAGTGCTACTGGCCGGTAGGCCGAAAGGGTTGCAGGTTTCCTGAAACGAACCGTTTCATGTGTTACACTTGGCTGGTAGGGAGCCGTGATACCATGAGAATCGGTCGTAAACGGGGCATCTTTCTAATCAGCGTGCTCTTCATCATCACCCTCATCGCCATGTTCGTGGGGGCGGCCTTCGAGTTGGCGCCCGGCGCTTTGCGCCGAACCGTCAACACGGCCGAGCTCACCGTCGCTCAAAGAACAGCCCGCAGTGGCGTTGCTTACGCCCTGGCCAAGTTGAAGGCGGATCCGACCTGGCGAGGCACGGGTAATGCGGTGACCGTCAACGAGCCCGACCTGGTCATCGTGGAACGCGAGGGAAATGTGGTGGGACTGCTGACCCAAAACGGGATCACCTCCCAGTTTCGATTGCGCTTCAACTACCAGGATGGAGCAGGCGGACTGGACGGCCTGAATGACCCCACAGGCCTTACGCTGAATTTACCCCTGGTCAGCTGCAACAACCTGCCAGGCAACGTGGAGCGGCCCGTGCCCAAGGCAGATGGACCAGGTCATTCTGTCACTTCTGGATCGCTCACCCATACCGTGCTGCCAGCCCATTCCGTCTATCTGGCCTGTGAGGGACGCGCGGGGGACTGGCTGCGTTCCGCGACCGCCGCCAACCCCGACCCGGCCGTTCCAACCTTCGGGTCGGTCACCAGCGCTCAGGTGGAAACCGTCTACAAGGTAACCAACATCGGGCAGAACGTGGTCGCATCCGCCGCCTCGAGCGCAGGACCCTTCGCGGCCGACCTGGCTCCCCCAGACGGCACCGATCGGAACGAACTGACTCTGGATTCCTCCACCTCCAACACGATGGGACGCCTGCGCTCACGGGACAACCTGGCGATCTCAGGGGGCGAGACCACTGGAGAGAACTTCAAGGCCCCCCTGTCGGGCGAGTATCGGATCCGTTCCGGCTTTAGCTTCACCAACCCGGGAACCACCTCGGCCACCATCGCGGCCGCTACCGAGGGAGAGAGCGACGAGCTCTACAAGATTGAGTGGAGCGACGTTCGCCGCGCGGTTCCGGCTGCTGGCAATCAGCTTGCAGCGGGCGTCTACACGGTATCCCAGGACGGACAACTTCACTATTACAATACGGATTTAGCCGGCTATCGCGCCCTCATGCTAGCCGATCCCACCAACGCTGGTGTGGTACCCGCGGTGCTTCCCGGCACGGTCAGCTATAGCGTCACCAATGCCGGCTCTGCAACGATGGAGGCCCGACTGACCGTGACCGGAGACACTTCGGTGACCCCCGTCGGAACCTTTAAAGACCTGGTTATCATTCCCCAGAAGGGCGCCGACGCCGGTCCGGGCGCGCCAGGCAGCGGTGCCTTTCCACAGGCTACCGTGGAGTCCAAGTTTACCAGCAATCAGACCTTTTCTGGCAATCCGCTCGTCAACTGGGACGGCAGCAAATTTGAATACAGCAACAGCGTTGGGGCACTTCTGAACGCGGTGGCTGCTTACCACGGCCGTACTAGCGGAACCTGGACAATGGGTACACTCACGATGAGCAACATTGGCAGTTCCACCAATGTTTTAGATGGTCCCGGAAGTATAGTCTCAAGTTCGATCTCCATCAAGTCCAATATGATCCCAAAAATCATGAGCTACATTACCGCGAACCCCTCCAGCCCACTGGTTACGACAGCCCTGACAGAACTGGGCATCACAGCCGGGAGCGGCGGGGAACTCACGGACATCGCTCCCGTTACCGATACGACGGTTCCCGCCAATCTCTCGATCCAGTTTGCTCCGGCGGGCGCTTCGTCTGCGGTGTTGAGCGGAGAGGGAGACGTCACGCTCGGCGCCAAAGTTCAAGGGGAAGGTGGCTCGATCACCAGCGAGGGGAACCTCAACCTGGTGGGCCTTGGGGTGGGGCTTTCGGCCGCGGCCAACCCCAATGAAGGCGTCAGTCTTTACAGCAAAAAAGACATCCTCATCTCCACCTACGATAAAGGGAACACTCGCTACAACGACGTCGGCCTGAAGGGCGTGGTCTACGCCTGGGGCAACATCAAAGCCGTGCTCGGTCATTCCGGCCTGACCAATGGCGCCGATTGGGGAGACTTCAAATTAACCGGTGCGCTGGTTGCTTATGGAAAAGACCCTTCCGATACTTCCGGCCCTATCCTTAACGGAAACATAGACATCAAAGCCGAACGTGCCGACCTTAAGTTCGACTCTTCCTACTTGCTCAGCGTAATGGCCAGCCTACCGGACGGAATCCAGTTGGGTCGTTCCTGGTGGAACCAACATTGAGGTTGAGAAGGGGGTTTACGGTCGCAGAGGTTTTGTTGGCTCTGGCTCTGATTACCGTTGCCGTGCTGACATTGCTCGGACTTTGTCTGTACAGCCTCAACGCCAGCCGCAAGAGCCGCGATCTCTCGGTGGGCCAGATGGTCGCCGAACAAGCCTTGGAGCGACTCGTCTACGAAGCGGATACCAATCCGACTTCGCCCCTTTGGATACAAAACAATCAGACGGTACCCTATCAGCAGCAACAAGTAGTGCTTGAGCCCAGCGTCTTCAACGTGACCGTGTTCGTTTCCAACGTGGTGGATAGCGCCGGCCCAGGCGGTCAGTTTATCTCCGGCTCGCGCCTGAAACGCCTGGAGAGTCTGGTGGTGTGGCAGGATGCCCAGGCTGGTAAAGCAGGCTACGGACAACTCCGCATCCGCGCAACGAGGCTGGTCCATGAACCCTAAACGAGGATTTACCATCCTGGAACTGATCGTTGCCGTAACCCTGGGCGCCTTCATCGCGGTGATCTCGGGTTTGAGCTTGCGGAACGCCAGCAAAATTTTTACCAACGTTTCCGGAAGGGACGCTGCAGTTCGCAACCTCATCAAGGCCCGGCGAATTCTGGAGAACGAACTGATTCTGGTGAACCTGGCCAGCAACCGCTGTCAAATCCAGCCGGCTCCCGCCAGTTTGGGCGGCGATCCGGACGGGGACGCCATCAATTTTCTTTCGGCCGTCAACACGACGACCGGCGACACACAACTGCTCACCGATGGTTCGGGCAGCCCCTACTACTTTCGGAACGTGTTCTACTACCTGAGCGTCCCAACAAACCACGATGCCCTTTTTGGCGTCACCTGCACGGGCGGGAGCGAAGGCTACGATTTCAATTGCCCTCACAAAATTTTGCTGCGAGGGGTGCAAGACCAGAATCCGACCTTCGACCCCGGAGATTCCTCGACTCAGGACACGCTGCTCGCGCCCCTCGCAGCCAGCCTGGTGCGACCCACCAGTTTCCCCAAAACCACCGCCCTGGATACGGTGGCGGCCAATTTGCTGCACTTTCGCGTCCGTCGCTCAGGGACCGCCGAACTGATCGTGGAATTGAGCGCAGTATCCTTAGTCGACGCCGGCTCGAAAGTGGGAGTGGGAAACCGCTCCTTTCGCACCGGCCCTTACACCATCCAGCATCAATTCTCCATTTTTCCTAAAAACTAGGAGTGACTGCCCAGTGCTCCCGCAAGGCCTGAAGCTCGGCCGCGATTTCCGGCTCCTCGTTGTCGCTTAACCGCTTCAGCGCGGGCTCCAGATGCCGTCTTTCTGCCTCTGCCAGGCGACGGGCGGCTCGCAGTGCGCAATAGACGGTTCCGATATCCGCGTCGCGCAGTCCGCGCTGCAAGTCCCGAGCGGTGACCGGGCATTGCCCGGCCGCCTGAAGAAAAAAATGACTGCGTCCGTAACCGCCACCCGCTGAGGTCAGTTGTAGCTCGACATGCTGGAAAGCCTCGTGGAGCGCGTCCAAACCGGCTGTCTCGGCCCACACGCTCAGGGCGGCGGGGTTCCAGTCCCACAACAAACAAGCCAGTTTCCCGTCCAGACCATAGGGTGGCAGCAAGCCCCCGTGGCGGGGCAGCCAGCCAGCCAATTGCTCGCGTTGGTAGCGCTGCAAAACCCTTTGGCAGGTGGCGCGGGTCTCCGAATCACGGTTGTAGAGCCCCTGAATGATGGCAGGAATCGCTTCGGGACCGGCCAGCCAGAGCATCGGCTCCACATCGCGCTTCATCCGCAGCAAGCGATGGACCAACCGCGCCGGATGGCGCGCTCCCAGGGCGGCCGAGGCTCCCCGTCCCGCCTCATTCTCCAGCCACAGCCAGAGAGTCTCGTCCTGGCCCACGTCCCCCATCTTGCGGAGTAGATTGCCAGCCAGCGGCCCCCAGGCGCCGCCCACAGCCCACACTAAGGGCTGCACAAACCCGGCCGGGTCTTGCCCTCGTACCCACAGTTCTTCGCAGGCCTCGGCCACGGCCCGGCTATTCCCCCAGTGCAAAGCCTGATGCAGTTCCTCGGCGGTCGCCCAGCGCCGATAAAGGCGCCAGCCATCCTTGAGTAGAGCCCGCTCCTCCCCATCCTCTGCACCCGAATTCTCCCAGCCGACGCCTTGCAAGTAGCGGGCCACCAGGGGCAAGGCGGCACGCGCCTCCTCCCCCATTTCCAACAGCTCATGCAGCGCCGGATAAGGACTTTCCGCAAAGGCTTCCAGGGCCAGATCGATGTCGGTCATGCCGGCCGCCAGCTCCTCGGCCCGGCGCGCCAGCTCATGAGCATCGCGGGCCTGCAACAACAAGCGCTGACGCTCGTAGCAGACATCCAGCCGATCGACCATCTCGACAGCCTCCTCCAGACCGGCGACGCGAGCCTGCTCGGCCAACTCGCGCATCGTTTCGCGGCGGAAGGACAAGGGCCAGGCCAGCTCGCGGTAGTCTCCCAGGCGGAGCCGGCCAAGTGCCGACGAAATCTCCAGAGCATCGGAAGGCTCGAGAACATCCGGATCATAGCCGGACAACAGACGGAGCATCAGGGGCAGCCAATCCGGCTCGATTCCACCACGACAGGCGAGCTTGTATCCTCCGCGCCGAGCCTCCAGCCACCAATCATGGCCACTACCCGGTTCCCAGCGGTTCCAGGCCTCGCAATTCTTCAGTGCCTGCCAGAAGAGACTCCAGCGAATGGGATCCTCGGGAAATTCACGACCGTCGCGGGAAACGCGGCCATCCTGACCACGCCAGGTCTGCTTGTGGTAAACCAACTCGAAATAGCCTCGCATCAGCGGCCAACCTCCCCTGCGTCAATGATTGGCAACCAGTGGGCCATGCGCTCAAAATATTCGACCAGATCCACTTCCGGATGACCCTGCATCCATTGCAAAAAAATCGCGTCAATCGACTGGCACATCAGTTTGGTGGCGAAATCCGAGCGGAGTTCCAAGAGGTCACGAGTTAGTTGTTCCCAACTTGCATAGAGGTCCTCCCAAAAAGCCTGAAGATTCTCCCCTCGCTGCTGCTGAATCTGGGAAAACTGGAGCAGAAGCTGATTTTGCGCATCAAACTTGGAGCGATGCTCCTGCAGCAGATAGGCAATCCGTCGAATTCGCTCGGCCGGACTGGAGAAGCTCTCCAAAGTGGTGCGCACGAAACCGAAGTCCCGTTCCATCCAATGCCGGCAGACCGCTGCGAAGAGCTCCTCCTTACTGGCGAAGTAGTGATATAGCTTCCCGGTGGAAATGCCCAGGTGCCTGGCCAGCTGGCGCGTGGTCAGGCCCTCAAAGCCAGAACGCAGGAACAACGGTGTCACTTCTTCCAGGATGTGCAGTCGGTAGGCATCGTGGTCGACGATTTTCGGCATTTTTTAAAACGACCGTTCGAAATACTTGCGCTTAGAGCCTCCGAAGTATATTCTATATCGAGCGATTGTTCAAGAAAGGTTCTTACGGGTGAAATTTCTGCTTCTCTTGCCCTGCCTGGCGCTGGCGGCCCAGGCGGCTCCACTGAGTCTGGAAGATGCCTGCCGCCGCAGTCTGGTCCTGCCTCCCCGACTCCAGGCCGCGCGGGCCCGCGTGGAACGCAGTCAGGCGGCCGAACGCGAAATAGAAACAGCCTGGAATCCTCGACTGGGGCTGGATGGAAACTACACCTACACCACCCCCAACGCCGTCTTTCAGCAACAAGGCCAAAGTATCGTTTTCTCCCAAAACCACAACTACCTGGTCACTTTGCGCTTGACCCAACTGCTCTGGGACGGCGGGCTCTACACCAGCCGCCAGCAGGCCCGCCAGTGGCAGGTGGTGATCGCCGAGGAACGTGAGCGCGAGCTCCGCCTGGACCTGCAACAGGAAAGCGCCCTGGCCTTTCTGGAAGCCAAGTCGGCGGAACACGGGCTGGCTCTCAACCACCAAGAGCTAACGCAACGGCAGGCGCAACTGGGGCAGTCGCGCCTGCTTTTCGCCAAGGGCACGGTGGCCCGCTATGACATCATGCGCTCGGAAGCCGAAGTGGCTCGCGTGCAACAGGAAATCATCGAATCGCAACGCCGCCTGGAGCTGCGGCGCAACAATCTGGCCTCACTGCTCAGCATGGAAGTGAGTGAGCTGACCGATCTGCCGCAGCCCGGTGCCCCCCAGCCGGCGGTCACGGAAGATCTGCAGCAGCGTCCGGACATGAAAATCGCGCAATTGGCTTTGCATGAAGCCGACGCCCGACTGGAGGCCGCGCGGGCCGAAAACAGCCCTTTGCTAAACTTTCAAACCGACTACCAGCAGCGCAATGGCACCGTCTCTTTTCCCAGTCAGCAATGGAACACAGGGGTAGTGCTCTCCTGGCCGCTCTATGATCAGGGCCTCAGCCAAACCCGCGCCCAACAGGTGGAGGCGGAACTCAAAGAACTGCAAGCCCAGGCGCTGGAAGTGCAACGCCTGGCCCTGCTCGAGGTCAAGCAACTGCGCACCGACATGCTGGCACGTTATTCCGCCTGGCAGGCGGCCCAGGTGCAGAGCCGGGCGGCCGAGGAAGCGGCCCGAGTGGCAATGGTGCGTTACCAAAACGGACTTTCCACTCAGGTCGAACGGCTCGAAGCCGAAGTCAACGCATTTCGGGCGGGACGCGAGCAGGTCGGATTGCGCTATCAGTTGGCCGCCGCCGAAGCACGCTACAAACGCGCCCTGGGTCAGGAGCAAATACCGTGAAACGACTTCTCTATCTAGCGGTCCTGCTGGCTGGCTGCTCTCAGCCTGGGGCCCAGACCTCCACTCCCACCGCCACCCCGGCGCCTGTGAAGGCGGTCGCCGCCCTGGCTCGTCTGGAGCCGGCCGGCAAAGTGGTCAACTTGCAGGTCCCGGCTGCGCGTCAGCAAGACCGGGTCCAGCGTTGGCATGCTTCGGAAGGCGAGGCGGTACGGCGTGGCCAACTGCTGGTGGAACTGGACGGCGCGCCGCGCCTGGACCAGGAAGTGCAGGTGGCCCAGGCCCGTTTGCAGCAATCACGCGCTCGCCTGCAGCAGGTGCTGGCCGGGGCCAAACGCGGGGAAGTGGAACGCCAGCAGGGAGAAATCCAGCGCCTGAGCCTGGAACGCCAGCGGCAAAGCGAGATCCGTCGAGACGAATTCGAGCGCTGGCGCACCGAGGAGGATTTGACTCGCAAAAACTACGAACGCTTCCGCTTCTTGTATCAGCAAGGCGCAGCCAGCGCGCTGGACGTCGAGCAACGCCAACTTGCCTGGAACACGGCTCGACGTCAGCTCGAGACAGCTCGCAGCGAACTGCGGCGCAGCCAGGAGACGCTCCAGGCCCAGTTAAGCTCGGCCCGCGGCGAACTCAATCGGATCGAAGAGGTGCGCCCCTCCGACGTGAGCGCCGCCCAGGCCGAAGTGGATGCCAGCGCCGCCGAAGTCGAGCGGGCCCGCGTGCTGCTCAAGGAATGCCGCATCCGGGCGCCTCAGAATGGCACGCTTCTACGCATACACTGCCGGGCGGGCGAGCGCGTCAGTAGCAAAGGACTGGCCGAACTGGCCGAAACCGGGCAAATGGTGGCGGTCGCCGAGGTCTATCAGGGGGATGTGCCGCGTCTGCGTCTTCAGCAAGCCTGCCTTTTGACCAGCAACGCCTTGACCAGGCCACTGCATGGGCGCGTGCAACGCGTCAGCCAACAAGTGCAACGTCAGAACATCTTCTCAGAGCAGCCCGGCGAGCAGTTCGACCAGCGCGTGGTAGAAGTGCGGGTGGCGCTGGACGGGCCCTCCAACAAGCTGGCTCGAGGTTGGACCCATCTACAGCTGCAGGCCGTCTTCGAATGATCAGCTGGTTCCGCCGCACCCAGCTGGCCTGGCATGTGCTGCGCCGCGAAAAGGCCCGCGTGGTGGTGGCGCTGGTGGGCATCTCTTTCGCCAACATGCTGATTTTCATGCAATTGGGCTTTAAAGAGGCTCTCTTCTATAGCTGTGGGCGCCCTCACCGCAGTTTCAAGGGCGACCTGGCCCTGATCAATCCGGATTTCGAAACGCTCATCGCCCCCCAACAAATTCATCGCGAGCTGCTTTACCGATCTCTAGCCCTGTCGGCCGTTGAGGCGGTTCACTCCATCAAGGTGGGGCTGCTGCCCTGGCGCAATCCGGAGACAGGACGAGGCCGCAGCATTCAGATCATCGCTTTTGACCCCAGTTTTCCCATGCTCAACGATGCCGAGGTAGAAGCCCAGGCCTACACCTTGACCAGCCTGGGCAATGTGATTTTTGACCGCCTCAGCCGCCCCGAATTCGGACCCATCCAAAAGGGAGTGGTCACCGAGGTCAATCGCAAACACGTGGAAGTATCGGGTCTTTTTTCTCTGGGTGCCTCTTTTGCCTCGGATGGCTGCATGCTGACCTCCGAGTCCACTTTCGCCCGGCTCTTCCCCGACCGAGGGCCCGCGGACATCGACTTTGGTTTCGTTTTTCTCAAGCCAGGTTCCGATCCCCAGGCGGTGCAGGCGCAGTTACAGCAACTGGTGGGCAAAGCCGCCCGGGTGGTTACGCGCCAGCAACTGGAAACTCTGGAGGAGAACTATTGGGCCAATTCCACCGGCATCGGCTTCATCTTCGCGATGGGGGCGGCCATGGGCTTTATGGTCGGAGTGGTCATCGTCTATCAAATTCTTCACGGCGACGTCAGCGACCATCTGCCTCAGTACGCCACCCTGAAAGCCATGGGTTACGGCAACGGCTTCCTGCTCCTGACCCTGGCTCAGGAAAGCCTGCTATTGGCCTTTCTGGGCTATGGGCCGGGTTTGCTGTTGGCTCTCTTTCTTTACGATCAGGCCAGCGCGGCCACCGCGCTCCCCATTTTCATGACCACCGAGCGAGCGGTCGGTGCGCTGCTCGGGACCATCGCCATGTGCACCATCTCGGGCACAGTGGCGGCCCGCAAGCTGATTTCGGCCGACCCCGCGGAGATCTTCTGATGGTTGAGGTGGATCAGCTCGCGCACTTTTACGGCAAAGGCAAGCTACGCAAGCAGATCCTGCACGAAGTGAGCCTTCACCTCGACGAGTCGCAAATTGTGCTTCTTTCCGGTCCTTCAGGCTGCGGCAAAACCACCTTACTGACCCTCATCGGCGGATTGCGTTCGGTGCAGAGCGGCAGTCTGACCGTACTGGGCCAGCAACTGAAAGGCGCCAGCGGCAGCAAACTGCAATCCTTGCGCAAGCACATCGGCTTCATTTTTCAGGCCCACAATTTGTTGACCTTTCTAACCGCTCGCCAAAACGTACGCATGTCTTTGGAGCTTCACGACGACTGGCTGAAGACGGGAGCGGATGCGCGGGTAGACGAGATTCTGGAAATGGTAGGACTGGGCGACCACAAGCATCAGTATCCCGACCAGCTCTCAGGCGGTCAAAAGCAACGGGTGGCCATTGCCCGCGCCCTGGCCGCCAACCCCAGGCTGATTCTGGCCGACGAGCCCACCGCCGCCCTGGACAAGCAGTCTGGTCGCGAAGTGGTGGATCTGCTCAAACGGCTATGTCACGAGCAGGGCGCTACGGTACTCATGGTGACCCACGATCCGAGGATCCTGGATGTGGCGGACCGCATCTTGCAAATGGAGGATGGCAAGATCCTACCCTGAGTCAGGAAAGAAGGCTGGCGACGATGGCCATGCATACGGCGGCCTGGGCGATTCGTTCGGCATTCTTGGTGACAAAGTTCTTGATACGGAGCATTGCAGTGGGCCTCCCGGTGTTGATGTGGTCTACTCGCTCAAGATACTTGCTTCGGGTAGTGTCCGCCTGACACTCTCTGACAGGTCAAGTTATGGATAATTTGTGCCGGGGTGGCTTCGCATAGATTGGGCCCATGCAAGAACACCAGGGAATTTACTCCGGGAGCGAAACTTCTTGGGTAGTGGAAGCGCCAACTCTCGATCAGAGCAACCTGGACCGCCAGCAAGCTCAAGTGCGTTCGCAAGAACTGCCCGGTACCACCAAACCGCACATTCCCCATTACCACCTGAGCGAACTGCTCGGGACAGGTTCGTTTGGCCAGGTCTGGGGTGGGATCTCCCAGCGCACCGGCCTGGAAGTGGCCGTCAAGGTCTTCGTCACCCAACCCTCGGCCGCTCACTGGAGCTACCTGCGCCAGGAAGTCGAACGCCTGGGCAAGGTGGCGGAGCATCCCCACGTGGTCAGTCTGCTCGACGCCGACTTTGACCATCAACCCGCCTACTTCGTGATGCGCCGGTATCAAGGATCGCTCTACGAATGGCGGCAGGCCCATCCTCAGCCGCGACTGGCCACCTTGGTCGGGTGGTGGAAACAGATTGCCGAAGCCCTCCGCTACACTCATTCTAAGGGCCTACTTCACTGCGATCTGAAACCGTCCAACCTTTTGCTGGACGAGGAGAACCGCGCTCTGCTTTCTGACTTTGGACAAGCCGCTCAAGGCAAGGAGCGTGGCAGTTCGCACCTGGGAAGCCTGGGATTTATGGCTCCCGAACAGGCAAGTCAGCTAGAGGAAGGCAACACCAGTCCAGACGTCACCTGGGACCTGTACGGACTGGGAGCAACTTTCTACTATCTCTTCAGCAAACGCCTCCCTCGCCTCTCGGACGGATTACTGCAAGAGCTGGGTTCGGTGGCCGGTACAGCCGAAAAGCTCTCTCGCTACCGGCGCAGCCTGCACGAGAATGCGCTGGTGCCCATCCGCACTTACGTGCCGCAACTGAGCGAAGATCTGGCCGACATGCTAGAAGCCTGCCTGCACCTGGACCCGCGTTCCCGCCCGCAAAGCGCCGCCGAATTACTGGAAGACTTCCAACGCAGCCAAGAAAAGAGGCCCTTGCTGTGTCGTCGTCCTTGGAGCCGGGGTTATCAGGCCGGCCGTTTGGCCAGGCGCTATCTGGCGCCCATCCTGATGGCTGGCAGCCTGCTGCTGCTGGGCGGAGGGGTGGCCACCCAGCGCTATCTGGATCAGCGAAATATCCAGGCCACCAGCGATCTGGAGCGAGGCCTGGGCGTCCTGAATGAAGGCCGCAAACTGGCCGCCGCCCACTGGTTTAGCCGCTCGCTGACTACCCAGCCGGAGCAAAACTCGCCGCGCTGGCTTTTGCAGGAAGATCCCGCTCATCTCCAGTTCTACCAACAGACCGGGCAGTCCCTGAATCAGGTCGGCTTTTCCAGTGACGGGAACCTGCTTTACGCCTCCGGCGAGGGCGGCGCCAGGACTTACGACCTGCGCACCGGGCGCGCCCACGGACTGCGTCTGGGCGGACCGGGCGCCCGGCCCAACATGGACAGCAACGGCTACCACAACTTGCCGCCCGCGGTCACCCCGGCCGGTAACAGTCGATTGTTGATCCTGGCTGAGCAGACGGCCCTTTACGACCTGGAGAGCGGACAAAAACTTTCCGACGATCTGCCGGCCGCCTACCAGGCGCAAATGAGTCAAGATGGCAGCCACGGCGTGGTCTTCGGTCCGAAGGGCTGTTTTCGCCTGACCATTACGCCTGCGGGACAGATCCGCGCCGTGGAGTTGCCGCTACCCAACGATTTGCGGGTGCTGACGATCAGCCCGGAGGGTCAGAAGATCGTCGTCGGCGACGCAGACGGTAAGGTCTGGACTTGCGATGAGGGCGCCAGGCCACGAATTCTTCGAGATTTTCAGAGACCGCTCGATTCCCTGGGTTTCTCCCCCGATGGGAAATGGCTGTTCGTCAGTGCAGAAAACCAGGAATTCCGCCTCTACGAAATGGCCACTGGCTCCTGGGTCGACCTGAAAGAAGGCCATTACCCCGTGACCGGTCTGAGCTTTTCCCCGGATTCCCATCGAATGGCGGTCAGCTGCTGGAATGGAGTGACGCATCTGTTTGACCTCCCCAAGTCAGCCAGGGAGCTGCCCAAACCGGCTATCCTTTTTCGCCACAAGTGGCTGACTTACAACAGCGTCTTTTCTCCGGACGGCCAGTTACTGGTCACTTTCGCCCTGGATGGAACCGCGCGCGTTTATGAAGCGGCCAGCGGCCGTCCCCTGTCACCGTTCCTGGAACACTCCAGTCCGGTCAAGTCCGTGGCCTTTCGCCCCGGCTCCAGTTTGGACGGTGCCCTGGACCTGGCCACCGGCTGTGAAGATGGAACCCTGCGTGTTTTTCGCCTGGACCTGAAATCCCGTCCCCAGCCGCTTGCTTCCGGAGGCCGCGGTTACCAGGTGGAATATAGTCCGGACGGCGGCTGCCTGGCCGTCGCTTGCGAAAATCTGGACCAGCAGGGCTGGCTGGAACTGTGGCGGCCGGGTCAGCCCAAAAAGATCCTGCCCCTGCCGGGCCCCTCTCATTATTTGAGCTGGGCACCCGATAGCGCCCGGCTGGCGGTGGCCGCCGGCAGCTCGGTGTGGCTGGTCAGCGCGCAAGGGGAGTTGCAAGACAAGCTGGAGCTGCCCGCTCAGGTGACTTGCCTGGAGAGTTCCTCCAGCGGACTGCTGGCTGCAGGCTGTCTGGACGGAAGCGTCTACCTTTACCAGGGCACCCGCTTACAGGCCCGGTTGCAACCGGAAGGCGGACACAAAGTAAACGCGGTTCACTTTAGCTCGGATGGCCGCCTGCTGGCGACTGCGTCGGGTAACCGCGCCGACGTCTGGAAGTCGGACGGCAGCCGATTGGGCGGCACGATAGCCCAAGATCTGGTTCGACAGGTGGCTTTTTCACCTGACGGAGAACGGTTGGCGGTGGGTTCTTCGGACAAAACGGCCCAGATATTCCGGATCGAGGACGGTCTGCGACCCCTTCTGAATCCTCCCATCCGTCACGAACTGGGCATTTGTGAGGTCGCCTTCAGTCCCGATGGATCCGCGCTGGGCACAGCTTCTGTCGACGGCGTGGCGCGCCTGTGGGACAGTCAGCGAGGAACGCCGCTGATCTCCGGTTTGCGCCATCCGGGGCCGATCTCCAGGCTGCGCTTTTCTCCTGATGGGAAGAAGTTGGTCACCTGCACGAAGACCGGCACCGCCTTCCTCTGGGGGCGGGATGGCCGCTTACTGGCCAGTCCCATCGAGCATAGCGACTTCATTTACAGCGCGGCCTTCCGTCCGGACAGCCAACAACTCACCACCTGTTCCGTGGATGGCAGCTTGCAGCAGCGGGATCTCGCCCCACCCCCGGCCACACCGGCCGCCTTATTGCAGCGCCAGGTCGAGCAACGCACGGGGATGCGCATCCAGGTGGAGTCCGGCACCTGCCGATTGCGCCCTCTGACCCCGGAAGAATGGGCGAGCTTGTGAGCTTGTTACGTAACGAATACCGGCCTGGCCCTCACTCGCGAGCTCGGGGGCGTCCCGACCAGGCCTGACATTTGTTAGGCCCCAGTGGAGCCTGAGGGCGCCAACCGCAAAAGGCCGAAGCCCCACTTCGCGTTGGAGTTCCGTAAACTTGGAAAGGTGTCCGACCTCCAACACCGGCACCCCCAGATATTCGCGAATAGCCAGGGCTTGCTCGCGAGTGGCCGTCGCCTTCCCTTGTTCCAGGCGACTCAAATGTTGTCGGGAGAACCCCAAGACAGCGGAAGCGTTTGAACCATTTTGGTTCTTCATCTCTCTAGCGGTTTTCAAGTAGCCCATAAAACGACTCTAGACCGGACACTTCTACCAAAGTACTCCCAAAGGATCCAAGATGTTAGAAATCACTTCCGTATCCAGAATTCTTGCGGATAAGG
>JALHOV010000055.1:0-15204 GCA_022842865.1 Vulcanimicrobiota bacterium
AGCAGCAAGGCACACTCATAGACTTTCAGCTCGCAGACTTTCGTCCTCGCCAGCCCTGAGGTTCGTTCCGCCCTGGCAGGCAATGGTTGGTGTACATTTGATTGCTTTATGGTCAATTCTGTTGATTGTGCGTTGTCGGATGTATCCCTATAGTGTCCTCTATGAGATTTCATCTGAACGAGTGGACCTGTGAACGCATTGCCGAGTTGCCCCTTTCGCAGCGCTTTGCCCTGGCCGGTCAGGCAGCTGCGCGCCTGCTGGAGTATAAGCTCCTTTTGGCACGCTGCCTGCTTGCGATCTTTTATACCAAGGCTTATCGCCACTTGGGTAGCAGTTCGGTGCATCAGTATGCAAGACTAGAACTTGGACTCGAAGAACGAGAGAGCCGTGAGCTCGTGCTTGTCGCCCAGCGGTTGGAGCAATTGCCCCTGACCAACCAGGCCTTAGAGGCCAATGAACTGGGATGGAGCAAACTGAAGCTGCTTCTTCGACGAATGACTCCGGAGAACGAGGCTGAGTGGCTGGAGCATGCCAGGAGCATGAGTGTCCATAAGCTCGAGGCAATGGTGCGCTCGGAAGAATTGAAAGAGGGTGGCGGCGATAAGAAGCTTTTCGTGGCCTTCCTCTCCGAAGAGGCTCTCTGTCTACTCCAGGAGGCGTTTCGCTCGCTTGCAGCCCGGCACGGGAAGCCGTTGTCGCCAGCAGAGTGTCTGGAGACGATGGCCATCAGCCACCTGGCAGGAGCGAGTTCCCCCGATGCGGATACCACGGCCAAGTGGCGCGAACAGGGGAGACGCGATGCTCTGGCCGAGCGGGCCGCTCAGGGAGTGGCTTGCGAGGAAAATTGGGAGAATCCCAACGTCGAATTTAATGGTTCTGCACGCAGTCTTACCCCAGCCCAACGCAAAGAGATCCTGCGTAGAGACCGGCACCACTGCAAGGCGCCTTGCTGCTCTAAATGGTTGTGGCTGCAGATCCATCACCGCAAGCCTTTCGCTCTCGGCGGAACCACTTTGCCGGGAAACCTGGCCACCGTGTGCACGGGGTGCCACCATAACCTGCATCACGGCTATCTGTTTCTAGAAGAAGTGAAGCCAGGGGAGTTGCTCTGGACTGACGCTCGCGGGCGCGAGTTGGGCACGGGCCCTCCCTATCAACTAGAGGAGTGGACCGACTCTGGTCCGCTAGAGGTGCAGAAGCAGGCCGCCTGACAAAACGGGTTCGTGACACACGTGTGTCACGAACCCGTGCCAAACCGCTTACAATTTACCGGCTGCGGCCCGATAGGCCAGAATCCGAAAACGCACTTGCTTTGCGGGTTGGTTGCTTCCGCGCTGTAAGGCTCGCTGCACAAACCAATCCGCTTCGCGCCACCGCCCCAAGTCGCACAGGGCGGCGGCCTGGCAGGTCAGCAATTCGGGGTCGTCCAGGTGAACATTGCGCTGGGCGAGGTCCAGAGCGATTTCAGGTTTGCCTGAGTTTCGGGCGCAATGACAGAGTAGGGTAAGCGCTCTCACGTCGTCCTTTCTCTGGATTCTGTTCAGAGCGGCGTCGCCGAGCATTTTTAACGAGGCTTGCTGGCAGATGTTCATTCCGGCCACCGCCCAGCGCGAGCTCATGACTTGCCAGTCGCAGCCGTGCTCGGCAAAAAATTGGTCCAAAAACAGGTCGGCCACCACTGCCTTCCGTTCATCGGGACAAGGCCGGCCCATTCTCCCTACCCAGTTCGTCCCATTCCAGACATAGGTCTGGTCGTATGCATAGACTTGTATCATTGTTTGATTCCTCCGTTGAGGAGAGACTACCGGGGCCATTTCTACCAAATTTCTACCAAAACCAGAAAATGTGAACGGCAGGTTAGCGTACCTTGAACGGCTTAGTGGAGGTGAGGTACGACCAACACGCTCGGCTGCCCAGGCAGCCGGTCCAGGCGCACCAAGCCCTCGGGAGCGCGCTCCAACTTATACTGGCCTTTTGCCAGTTTCAGGAAGCCCTCCAATCCGTCGCACTGTGGGAATAGGGTTCGGCTCAGGAAGGGTGTGCGATAGTGCATTGGAATCAGCAAGCGGGGCTTCAACTGGGCGGCCACCTTCAAGGCGCCGGCTGCGTCCAAAGTGTTCCCGCCGCCGCCAATTGGGGCCAGCAGCACATCGCAAGTGCCCAGTTCAGCCAATTGCTCAACGTCCAGGGGGGCGCCCAAATCGGAAAGATGGACGATAGCGGGTCCTTCGCCTTGCTGAAGCTTGAAGAGCGTTACCAGGCCGCGATCCCCATCGTCATCATGTTCCGCCAGGACCCCTGTTAACCGGACTGGGCCCAGTTGGCGGTTCACTGCTCCTCGCACGATGGTCGTGCGTCCCGAGACGGCAGCTGTGTAGTTGTGGTCGAAATGCTCGTGACTGACACACACGTAATCGGCCGGCCGAACAGGTATTTTATGGCCGATCTCGGGGCTGTAAGGGTCGATCAAGACCTTAGTGTCCCCGAAATGGAAGAGGAAGCAGGCGTGGGCGTAGTACTCAAAGTGGAGCATCGGCCGACCGGTTCTACTTCACGCCATGAACCCCTCCGACAGGAGGAGGTCGGTCGGGCCAAGAAGCACAAAGCGTTATAAAGACACGAACCCGCAATTCGAGGTAAACGATGGCAAAGAAAGCCCACAAATACGGAATCCTGGTCGGCGGTGGTCCCGCTCCCGGCATCAACTCGGTGATTAGTTCTGTCACCATTGAGGCCACTAAGCGTGGCCATACCGTCATCGGCATCTATGACGGCTTCAAGAATTTGATGGCAGGCCAGACCAAGATCGAATTCCTGACCATTCCCAAAATCAGCGGTATTCACCGTCTTGGTGGCAGCATCTTACGCACCGCCCGCGCCAACCCCACCAAGAAAGATGGGGACCTACGGGCCACGGTAGAAACGCTGAAGGATCTGGGGATCACTCATCTGGTCACCATTGGGGGCGATGATACGCTGTTCTCGGCCACGACCGTGGCCGCTTACTCCAAAAAGTATTTGGACCACGACCTTGCCTTCGCCCATGTGCCAAAAACCATCGACAACGACCTTCCGCTGCCGGCCGGTATTCCCACCTTCGGCTTCGAGACGGCTCGTTCTGAAGGCTCTCGTCTGGTCTCCACTTTCCAGGGCGACGCTCGCACCACCGGACGCTGGTTTGTGGTCGTGGCCATGGGCCGCAAGACCGGGCACCTGGCGCTGGGCATCGGTAAGTCGGCCTCGGCTACACTCACTCTCATTCCCGAAGAGTTCCCGGCCGGCCGCCACTCGCTCAAACTGGTGGTGGACACCATCGCCGGTTCCATTGTCAAGCGCCTTTCCGAGGGACGCAACTACGGCGTGGCGGTGGTAGCCGAAGGCTTCCTGGAATTCCTGGAAGCGGAAGAGCTCAAGGCGCTGGTGACCGACCACCAGGCCATCGACTACGATGAACATGGCCACCTGCGTCTCTCCGAACTGAACTTCCCTGACGTCATCAAGTATGTTCTGCACAAACGGTTGAAAGAACTGGGCGTGGCTCTGCGTGTCAACGACCAGGAGATCGGCTATGAATTACGCTGCGTCGATCCCTGCGCTTTTGATATCGACTACACCAGGAATCTCGGTTTTGGCGCCGTCGACTATCTGGAGTCGGGTGGCTCGAATGCGATGATCACCATCCAGGGGGATAAAATCGTTCCCATGCAGTTCGACGCGCTGAAGGACCCCGATACCGGCAAAACCAAGGTGCGCATGGTGGACACGGAATCTTTGTCTTTTAAAATCGCCCGCGAATATATGATTCGTCTCGATAAGTCTGATTTCGAAGACACGGACAAGCTACGCAAAATCGCTCAGGTGACCACCATGACCCCTGAGCAGTTCAAGGCCGAATTCGCTCACGTCGTAGACGTGGAACTGGTGTCAAAATAGCTCTTTAGGAGCCTGCACCGGCATCAGGTCCTCGGCAGTGGCGTGAATGAGTGCTTCTAGCTCTTCCCGCAGCTCCTCGTTCTCCAGGCGCTGGAGGCGCAGTTGTTCTTGGGTCTTCTCCGCTCGTGCCTTGAACGCCCTGGCTTTTGCCAGGGTTTGCTGCAGTTTCTCCGTGATTTCCGCCAGCTGCTGGTTCTTCTCGTCGAGTTGAGCCGAAGCGCTCTCACGCAGTTTGAGCGAGGTCTCCTGAAGCCGCTGCGCCTTCTGCTCAAGTTGCTTCCGGGCGGCCTCTTCCGCCTGCAGCTGCGCTTCTAAAGCCGCCTTCTGCTGGTGCAAGGCTTCTAGCTGTTGCTGCAATTCTAGTCGCTGCTGCTGGGTCCAGGCCAGCTCGGTCTCTTTCTCTCCTCGGTCGGAGCGTAACTCGCCCACCAGGTCGCGCAAGAGTTGCGCTTCGCGCTCCTGCTCCGCTCGTAGCGCCTGATGCTCTTCCAGTGCTCCTGCTAGTTCGGTCAGTTGGATGGCCTGCTGCTCCTGGAGCATCTCTAGCTGACTCTGCCGTTGCTGGTCCAGGCGAGCCAACTGAGTGCGATGCTGCTGCTGCATTTCGGACAACTGAGCCTCCAGCTCCGCACGCACGTTTTGCTGCTGCTCCGCCAGTCGTTCCAGTTCGAGTGCGTGTTGAGCGCGAGTTTGCAGCCGCTGTTGATTCTGTCCGGCCAGCTCCACCTGCAGTTGGCCCCGACTTCGCTGGTGCTCTTGCTGTACACGTGCCAGCTCCCGTTGATGTTCTTCCCGCATCTCGGCCAATTGGTTTTGCTGCAGCAGGTGCACTTGGGCCACCTTCTGGTGCACCTGTTCCTGCAACCGTGCCGCCAACGCGCTCATCTGCTCGCGATGCTCGTGCTCCAACTGCTGGCGCAGCTCTTGCAAATTGTTTTGCTGCTGTTCGGTCCAGGCGGCCAGGCGCTCGGCCAGATCGGACCGATGCTGTTCCTCCAGTTCCAGCTTTTGCAGCGGAAACCGATCTTGCAAAAGGGCCAGCTCCAGGGCCTGCTCCTGCAGGCGGTGGGCCCACTCGACCTGGCTCCGGTCGTGAACGCGTCGTAAGTCCTCCAGGTCGGACAGGTGCTGCTGTCGCAAGCGTTCCATTTCCGCTTGCGAGTCCCGCCGGTTCTCTTCCAGCTGCCCCTGCTGCTGCTCATAGTCCTGCTGCAGGCGAGCCAACAAGAGCTGCTCGCGACCTTCGGCCTCGACGCGCAGGCGCTCCAGTTCCTCTCGATGCAGTTCTTCGAGTCCGGCCAACTGCTGGCTATGCTGACTGCGCAGCTCTTCCAGCGCTTGGGGAACCTGAGCTCGCAGCTCGACCAGCTCGCGGTCCCGCTCTGTCAGCAACTCGGCAGCCTGATTTTTCAGTTTGGGCAGTAGCTGTTGGGTTCGATTTAGCTTCGCTTCGAGCTGCTCGCATTGGGACTGCTTTTGTTCCAGCAAGGCCTGGTGCTGCTCCAGGACCTCCTGCAAGGTGAGCAGATGGTCACGGGCGGTTTCCGCCTGTTCGACCGCCTCGTTTCGAGAACTTTTCAGAGCGAGGGCTTTCGCCTCGGTTTCGGCTTTCCAGGATTCCTGCTTTTGTTGCAAGGCAAGCATTTTCGCCTCGGCGGCGGCGCGCCAGGCTGCTTGCTGGTCCTGCAGCAATCGTAGTTGCTCCTGGGCGTCGCCCAGTTGGCGTTGCAGCACAACTTCATTCCGGCTCGATTCCTCGGCCCACAGGTGAGTCTGTTCTTCGGATGCTCGCGCCTCCAGCAGCTCCTGACGGGCGCTGGCCTCCCCCTCCTGGGCTAGAGAAAGGGCCTGGCGCAGCCCGCCGATGTCGGCGGAAGTCAGTTCGCGAGCCTGTTCTACTAGGCGCTGCCGCAAGCGCAGCACCTCTTCATTGAGGGCAGTCAATTGCTGGTCGCGTTGCTGCAGTGCCAGCGCCGATTGTTCTTGAAATTTTTGTATCGTTTCCCGGGCTCGGTTCAGCTTGCGCTCCAAAAGTGGAACCCGCTCCGCAACTTGCACTTGCTGCTGCAGGGCCTCGCTCTCGCGCTGGAACATCTCGATGGACTGTAGACTTTTCTGCAGCTCCTGGCGGACCGTTTGCAAGTTCAGTTCCCGTTCCTGGAGGACGCGGCGTTTCTGCTCCAGTTCTGCCTGAAGACCCTCGGCCTTGCTCTGCAAGGCTTTGAGCTCCACTCTCTGCTCCTCGCGTTCCGTCACCATGGCCCGCTGCGACTGCCTCAAGTCGCGACTGGTCTGGCGCAACCGGTCCGACCGCTGGCTGAGTTTGCGCAGTTGCTGCCGTTGCTGGGTCAGCTTGAATTCCTGGAAACGCATTTCGTTCTGCTTGTCGAGCAGCGAGTATTCCAGGCTGCGTGCCTGTTTCTGGGCCTCATCCAGACGGAGCTCCTGAGAGCGAAGCTGCGACTGGGCCCACTCGATCTGCTGGGAAAAAAGCCCGGTTAGCGCAGGCAACTGGGCCGGCTCGGCAGCCACGATTTCCATCGGCTCGAAGCGACGAGCTTCTTCGAGCTCCTCGCCTAGATGGGCCAACTCGCCGCGCAGCCTTTGCACCAACTCTTCACGGTACTCGAGCGCTGAAACCGCCAGAGCCAGGAGTTGCACCACCAGTTCGGCCAAACGTCGCTGCTGCTGCAGCGGAAGGACCGTCTCGTCGGCAGCCAGGAGCTCCGCCGGCAGCGTTTCCAACTGTCCCAGACGCTGCACGACTTGATGCAAGGTATCTGCCAGGGGAGGTTGATTCAGGTGACCCAGCACCTGGACCAGGGACTGCGAGCCCACCACCTGGGATAGGCTGAAGGAGGCCGAGCCGCCCAGCATCTGCGCAAGTTTTAAGAGCTCGCGGCGCGCTGCCGCCTGGACCCTCCAATGCCAATAGTCGTCTTGCATGCTCGAACAAAATTTCGACACAGACCATGCCTTCCTCCCCGAGGCCTCCTGATGCGGGGAAAACTCTCACTAACTCTGCTTTAGGAATGACCAAAGTTAGGGCTTTGGACCTATGGCAAACGGAAGTTTCAAACGCTAGTTTGAATCAGTGGAAAATCGTGTTGTCTCAACTCGTACGCGCATTCTGGAAGTGGCCGGGCCTATTTTTGCGGAAAAAGGGCGCCGCGAGACCACCATTCGGGATATCGTGCAAGCGGCCGGTGTGAACCAGGCCGCCGTTAACTACCATTTCCGCGACAAAGACGGCCTCTACGCTGAGTTGTTGAGGCTGGCTACCCACACCGCTGGTGCCCAAGAAGCAGCCGAGGATGCCCCGGCCGAACAGCGTCTGCGCGAACTCGTGCGCACCAGCGTCGAGCGCGTCATGGGCCACCAGCGCCAGGCCTGGCATACCCGATTGGTGTTGCGCGAACTCGAAGAGCCGTCGCCCGCTTTCGTTTCTTTAATGGATGAAATTGTGGGTCGCATCATGCCGCGAGTGACACGCATCGTGGCCGAACTCAACCCTCGACTGGACGAGGAAGAGCGCTGGTTGTGCTGCCACAGCCTGATGTCCCATTGCAACGGAATGCCTAAGGCGGAATTTTTCTTGGAGCGCAGCATACCGGGCTGGGGTGAGCGCGTGGCTGAGGAGCGAATCAGTATTATGGCCAATCACATTAGCCGTTTTTGTTTGGCAGCCATCGGAGGCTTAGAATGAGCGACTTGACCCCGGACATCCACGACCTGCGTGAGTACAGGAAAACCAGCCGAAGCACGGCTTTGACCTGGGGCATGGTAATTGCTCTCGTCGTGCTATCGGTGGTGGGCCTGAAAGCTTTCTCGGCCAGCCGAAACAGCGCCAAAAAGCCCACCACCAAGGCCACGCCCAAAGCCGTGGTGACAGTCAGCACGGCAACGGCTAACTACAGCACTCTGCCCGATACGGTGGTGGCTACCGGAAGCGTCACCGCTATCGATCCTTTGGAGGTGGGCGCAGAAGTCAACGGGCTCAAGGTCGAGCAGGTGATGGTGGAGGAGGGCGATCGCGTCTATGCGGGCCAGACTCTGGCCGTGCTCAATCGTTCGTTGTTGGACGCCCAGTTGCTTCAGGCCCAGGCCCGTTTGCGTTCCAGTCAGGCACAGGTATCCCGTGCCATCCAGCCCAATCGCTCGCAGGATCTGTTGGGTCTGCGGGCCGCCTACGAACAGGCCCGAGCCCAGGCGACGCAGGAACGTGCCAATTTGAAGCAGGCCGAAGTCAACTATGCCAGCGCCCAGAAAACAGCTCAGCGCTACAATACGGTCCTCGATGAAGGCTTCGTCACTCTTCAGGAAGCCAGCGACCGCCAGGCGGAAGTCGACCGCAGTCGTCAACTAATGAACGCTGCCAGGCAAAGACTCTCGGCTGGCGAGTTTGCAGTGGAGCAGGCCCGCCAGCGCATGCTTTTGGGTCAGGCCGGCGGACGGGCCGAGGACGTCGATATCGCGCGCGCCTCCAGCGACGAAATCTCTGGCATGATCGCAATGATTCAGGCGCAACTGGAGCAGACCGTCATTCGTGCCCCGGATTCTGGCACCGTGCTCAAGCGCGATGTCCACCTGGGTGAAATCAGCAGTGCCAGCAAGTCGATGTTCACCCTGGCCAGGCGCGGTGAGTTCGAGTTGCAGGCTGAGATGCCGCAAGTCGACTTGCTAAAGATGCGCGAGGGCCTGAAAGCTCAGATCTCCTACGGCGGCAAGAAGGCCACCGGCCGCATCTGGCGCGTTTCTCCCCAGGTGGAGGTCAGCAGTCGTTTAGGGACGGCTCGCATCAAGCTGGATCCGGGCTCCAGCTTGCGCCCCGGCATGTTTGGAGAAGCTCGCGTAGACGTGGGCGACCACCGCGCTCTGACGGTACCGGCCGAGTCGGTCTTGGGTGAGGGCGGCGACTACTTTGTTTTCAAATTAGATGGCACGACAGCCGTGCGCACCCGTGTCACCACGGGTGTGCGCACCAACAAACGGGTGGAGATCACCGAGGGCCTCAAAATCAACGAGACGGTAGCGGTGGCGGGGGCGCGCTTTCTGGCTGACGGCGACAAGGTCCGGATCGAGGAAAAGTAATGAATATCTCGGCCTGGGCCATTCGCAACCCGATTCCCTCGCTGGTTCTCTTCCTGGTACTGACCGTGGCCGGTCTGGTCTCTTTCGCCGGCCTGGGCATCGACGAGAACCCTAACATCGACCTTCCCCTTGTCTCGGTGTCCATCACCCAGATCGGTGCCGCGCCCTCCGAACTGGAGACGCAGGTGACGCGCAAGGTGGAAGACTCTATCAGTGGCATCTCCGGCGTTAAACACATCACTTCGGCCGTCAACGAAGGCCTTTCCGTCACGACTACCGAGTTTGAACTGGGCACCGACACCGACCGCGCCGTCAACGACGTGCGGGACGCGGTTTCGCGCATTCGTCAGCAGTTGCCCGGTCAAATCAACGAACCTCAGGTCACGCGTGTCGATTTTATCGGCGGTCCGCTGGCCACGTTCACGATCGCCCGCGAAGGAGCCACCCTCAGCGAGCTCTCCTGGGAGATCGATAACAACATCTCGCGGGCTTTGCTGGCCGTGCGTGGAGTTGGCCAGGTGCAGCGTTCCGGTGGTGTGGACCGCGAGATTCGTATCAACCTCGACCCCGAGAAGATGGATGCCTACGGGGTCACCGCCGATGCCGTCAATCTGCAGGTGCGCGCTCTCAATATCGACATGCCTGGGGGTCGCTCGACCGTCGGAGGCCAGGAAGAATCGATTCGTACGCTGGGCTCAGCGCCCACCCTGGAGAAGCTGAGCCAGACCCGGATTGCCTCCCCAAGGGGCGGCTGGGTGCAGTTAGACCAACTCGGCACCATCGATAACGGCTTTTCTGAGCCTCGCCAAAGTGCGCTTCTCAACGGCAAGCCGGTAGTGGCTTTCCAGGTCGTTCGCGCGACCGGCTCCAACCTGGTAGACGTAGCCGCCCGCGTAGACATCGCTCTTCAGAAAATGCAGGAAACTCTGCCGGCGGGGACGGTCATCAAAAAGGTGCGTACCAACGCCACTTACGTGCTTGAGTCCTATGAGGCTTCGATTGAACATCTCTGTCTGGGTGCCGGTCTGGCTGTCATTGTGATCTACTGGTTTCTGCGTGACTGGCGGGCGGCCGCCATCTCCGCTCTGGCCATGCCGCTTTCCGTCATTCCCACCTTTTTTGTGATGAAAGCCGTCGGTTTTACTCTCAACAACATGTCGCTGCTCGGCCTGGCCCTGGTGATTGGCATCCTGGTGGACGACGCCATCGTGGAGATTGAGAACATCGTGCGCCACATCCAGATGGGCAAAAGCCCCTATGATGCGGCCCTGGAAGCGGCTGACGAAATTGGTTTGGCGGTGGTGGCCACCACCGCTTCGATCATCGTGGTCTTCGTGCCGGTGGCCTTTATGGGAGGTATTCCCGGCCAGTTCTTCCGTCAGTTTGGTCTGACGGTGGCGGTGGCCGTGTTTTTCTCCCTGGTGGTGGCGCGCCTTTTGACCCCGATGATGGCCGCCTACTGGATGGTCGACATTCCGGCTCACGAGGAAAAGAAAAGCTGGCTGACCACCACCTACGACACGATTTTGGGCTGGGCCCTGGCCTACCGGGTGCCTACCTTGATTCTAGCAGTCACCTTCTTTGTGTTCAGTCTTGGCCTTTTCGGGATGATCCCAAAGAGCTTGATCGGAACCGTCGACCGTGGCGAAACGGTGCTGAGCGCTGAGCTGCCGCCCGGCACCAGCATCAATACCACCACAGCGGTGTCCAAAGAGTTAACGCGCATTTTGATGGCTCACAAAGAGGTTAAGCAGGTCTTCACTTCGGTGGGCACTCCTTCACAGAGCGGTCCCGGTGGCAGAGGCAGTCAGGGGGCAGTCAATAAGGCCAGCCTCTACATCGTGCTGGTGCCGCGCAAAGAGCGCAAGTTGAGCCAGAGTCAACTGGAAGAGAAGATCGCCCCGGAGCTTCAGAAGGTTCCTGGTGTGCGTCTGTCCTTCGGGGCCGCTGTAGGACTTTCGGGCCGCCTCACGTTGGTGCTTTCCAGCGACAACGGTCCCGAGCTCACAGCCACCGCACAGAAGCTGCTCGGTGAGATGCGCGGCTTGGAAGGTCTCTATGACATCAATACCTCGGCCGCGCTGCAGCGCCCCGAAATTCTTGTCAAACCCAACTTTGATCTGGCCGCCGAGCAGGGCGTCTCGGTTAGCAGCATCGCCCGCACCGCCCTGGTGGCCACGTTGGGCGATAACGACCAGAATCTGGCCAAGTTCGACTTGAGCGACCGCCAGATCAACATCCGGGTTCAGATCGACCCGAAATTTCGCGACGACCTGGCCACGATCCGAAACCTGAAAGTGATGGCGGCCGGCAACCGCCTGTTGCCCATCTCTTCGGTGGCGACCATGGAAATGGGCCAGGGACCCTCGCAGATTGACCGCTACGATCGCAAACGCAAGGTAACTATCGAGGCTGCATTACGTCGTGGTTACGCCCTGGGCGATGCCCTCAACGACATCCACAAACTGCCCGCCTTCAAAGCGCTGCCCAAAAGCGTTACCGAAAGCCCGGCCGGCGACGTCGAGATCCAGAAAGACATCTTCTCTGGATTCGCTACCGCCATGGGCGCGGCCGTGCTGATGATCTACGCTGTCATGGTGCTGCTCTTTTCGGGCTTCGTGCATCCGCTCACTATCATGGTAGCCCTGCCGCTCTCGATCGGTGGTGCTGTCATGGGTTTGTTGGTTACCGGCGAGCCGATGGGCATGTATGCTCTGATCGGCATCGTGATGCTCATGGGCCTGGCCACCAAGAATTCCATTTTGCTGGTCGAGTACGTGCTGACCTCCAAGGCTCAAGGAACGTCGCGCATGCGCGCCATCTTTGAATCCGGAGAGGCGCGGATGCGACCGATTCTGATGACTACGGTGGCTATGATCGCCGGTATGCTGCCCATCGCAATGGGTATCGGAGCCGGCGCCGAGGTGCGCAAATCCATGGCGATCGCCGTTATCGGGGGACTGACGACTTCGACTCTGCTGACCCTGGTGGTGGTGCCGGTGGTCTTTTCTCTCCTGGACGAAATGCTGGATTGGTTCCGTACGAAGAAATGAAGAAATGGCTTTTACTCCTGGGTCTGTTCCCGATGACCAGTTGGGCCGACCCCTATAAACCTCAGACGCAGCAGGCCGAAGTGCCCAAGCCGGTAGAACTCCCGGTCATCGCCGTACCTGAATCGGTGCCCGCTACTATGGGCTTGAAGGAAGCGGTGGAGACGGCCATGCGCTACCAATCGAGCTTGAAAGCTTCCGAGTCTCAGGTGCGGGCGGCCGATGGGCGCGTGCGCCAGCAGGCCTCCGCCCTCAACCCCAGGTTCTTACTGCAAAGCACCTATACAGAGCAGCCTTTGGTGAATGTGGCCGGGGGGTTTGGGGCCGTCTTCGCCAGCAAGGGCTGGACCCACAACGCCACCCTCTCGCAGTTGCTCACCGACTTCGGCCACACCCGGGACCTGACCGCCGCCCAGGAGCACGCTCGCGACGCCAATCAGGCCGCTTACGAGCAGGCCCAATCGGATGTCGCCCTGGAGGTCAAGCAGTCCTACTTCAACCTGCTTTCCTCGCAGCGCCTGGTCAAGGTGCAGGAAGACAATATTGCCAATCGCCGCGAGCACGTCGCCGAAGCCCGCGCTCGCTTTAACGGTGGTCTGGGTCTGCCCAGTGACGTGACGCGAGCCGAGACGGCCCTGTCGGCGGCCCTCTTTCAGCTCAGCCAGGCTCAGACCAACAGCGGCAACAACCAGCTGCAGTTCAATCTGGCTCTGGGCATCGACCCGCGCGTCAGAATCAGCCTGCGCGAGGAAGAAGAGCCGCAACTGCCCTACTCGAGTAGCGAGCAGCTCTTTGACATGGCTCTGGCGCAGCGGCCGGAACTGATTCAGTTCAACAAACAGGTCGATTCGGCCCAGTCGACCCTGGACGCCGCCTACACCACCAGCGCCCCCTCCATCGGAGTCAACGCCGCCTACCAGAATCGCGCCCAACCGTCCATCGAGACTCTGGGACTGAACCTGGCCATCAGCTTCCAGGTCCTGGACGGAGGACTACAGGACGGCCGCATCACCGAGGCCAAGGCCAACCTGGACCGGGCCAAAGCCGAGCTGGAGGGTGTCCGGCAGCGGGTGCTCTCCCAAGTCGGTCAGGCCTACCTGAACTTGAAGAACGCCGAACAACAGGTGGCTTCGGCCAGCGCAGAGGAAGCCAACGCCAGCGAAACCCTGCGTCTGACCAATGGCCGCTACAAAGTAGGACTGGGGATTTTCCTGGATGTCATCGACGCGCAGTCGGCTCTGCTCACCGCGCAGACCAATCGCGTCAACGCCCTCACTCAGGTTTACCTGAGCCGGGCCGCTCTGACCCGGGCCGTCAGTGGAGTGCAAACCCCGGCCCAGCCATGACACACGTGTGTCAGAATCTTTGAAGCCCCGAAAGAGGTCAACCAGCTATTCGGTGGAAAATCGCCGAGCTTGAATAAACTTAAAGCTCAGGAGTATTTTTACACATGAAACGTAGTCTCGACGAACGGCTGGCGCGGATGCGAGCCCACTTGCATTCCGCCATGTTGGACTGCGGGCATTCGGTCGGCCAACTGGCCAGTCAACTGGGCCTGGATTCGGCCGAGCAACTCAGCGGCTACATTTCCGGTCGCGAGCCCATGCCGGTCTGGGTCTTGCTGCGCCTGGCCGAAATCACCGGTAAGCCGCTCTGGTGGTTCTTCGACGAGCCTCCCCAAGGGATCACCCTGGAGTCGGCTCAGATCGCACTGCAGAATATCTCCCGCGTGCGTCTTTACCTGGAAGCCCTGGAAACGGAGTTCCAGTTGGTCACGGCCAAGCACAAGAATGAGCCGACTTTCACCAGTTACGAGCCATCCATGGAGATGCCGGCCGCCAGTATGGCCCCCGTGCGCCAAGATGGCGCTCAGATCTATGACTTCTCCAAGTATCTCCATCGCGCCCGGGCGATTCTCTCGCGGGAGACCGACTCGGAAGAAAGTGAAGTCAGCGAAGAATCGGTGGAAATGGTGGCTCAGGGTTTGCTCTCGGCCGAACAGGGCTGCGCCGTCACGGACATGGTCGAACGCCTGCGCCGCCGCAATCGGGGCTCTTTAGAGGAATCCGTCGAAATTTAACTCCAAACGATCTGGTTGCCGCTGGGGCTGGGGCGGATTTCCAGGCGAGTTTCGATGCGCTGGCGCACTTCGGCCAGATGGGAGACGACGCCGATGATGCGGCCGTCCTTACGAATCGGCTCCAGCGCCCAAAAGGCCTGGTCCAGGCCCTCCTCGTCCAGGTAGCCGAAACCCTCGTCAATGAAGAGCGTTTCCAGCACGGCGTTGCTGCCTGCCGAGAGAAAGCTATCGGATAAGCCCAGGGCCAGGGCTAGCGAGGCCAAGAAACTCTCGCCGCCGCTCAGGGTCATCACGCCTCGAGTGTGTCCCGAAAGATGGTCGAGCACCAGCAACTCCAACGCGTTCTTCGAGGCCTCCAGCGTAAAGCGGCCGCGCGTCATCTGGCTTAACCTCAAGTTGGCGGCCTGCAGCACGCTTTCCATTTGCTGGGCCAGCATCCATTGCTGGAAGGTCACGCCCAACCCGTTCTCGCCGCCGGCCGTGCGGGCCAGCCGTCGCAACAAGGCCAGACGTGGCTCCAGGCTCTGTATTTCCTGAAGAGAACGCTCGTAGTCTTGCACCTGGCGCTGTAGTTGACGCACTTCTTCTTGAGCTTGAGCCACCGATGCATAGCCTTCTTGCAGCCGGGCTTCCAGGCTCTCCGGGTCCATCTCCAGCTCGCTCCAGTCCTCCAGGCTTTCGTGGTAGAGTGCATCGGCTCGCTCCGATTCGCTTTCCAGAAGTTCCAAAGAATGCTGATGACCGGCGATTTCGCCTAGAATTGTCTCCAGATCGTGCTCGGCCAACTCAAAGATCGGCCGCCATTCGTCCAGATCTGCGAAGCCTTGCAGCTCCAGGCGTGCCTGCAAAAGCTCCCAGGCCAACCGGGTGCGTTCCTTGCTCAGCTCGATGCTCTGCCTGGCGGCCTCGGCGGCGGCCGTGAAAGATGCGTATAAATGAGTGTCTGCGCCGATCTGCAGACGGTTTTGCTCGATTCCGCGCAAAACCGGCTCCAGGGCCTTCTGCAGGCGTTCGCGCTCGGCTGTCAGGCTATCTTCCAGGACAAATTCC
>JALHOV010000055.1:15214-22482 GCA_022842865.1 Vulcanimicrobiota bacterium
AAATTCCTCGGGAACCAGAGAGCGGCGCTCCTGCACAATGGCTTCCGCCTGCGCCAGGGCCTGCTGGGCCTGCGATCGGGCCTCCTGCCAGCCTTCCAGTTTGCGCTTGATCTTCTTGACCCGGCGCTGATCGCGTTCCTGGTGCTCGCGATAGGTTTGCAGACGCTGTAAGTCTTTCTCCAACTCGCGCAAGGAAGTCGTGATCTCCTGCACCTCCGCGGCGCTCGTCTCAGGCAGGTCGCGGGCCCTTTCGATGGCTGCTTCCAGTCGCTCTTCCAGTCGAACCAGCGTGATTTGCTGCTCTTGTTCCTCTTGCTCGATTTTCTCCGCCTGCTTCCAGGCCAGGTCAACTTGCTTGCGCAATTGCTCCAGGCTCAGTTGGGCCGGACTCCCTCCCGGAGAGGCGGGCGCGGGGTGTTCCTCGGCGCCGCACACCGGGCAGGGTTTGCCCTGCTTCAGCTGGGAAGCCAGGGCGTGGGACCAGTGCGCCTCGAGTTGGCGCTGACGTTCGTGCAGATCGCGCTCCAGCAAATCGATCTGGGTCAAGGTCCGGTTGCGGCGTTCGCCGATCTTGATCAGCGTCTCGTGACTGCGCTCAATGCCGGTCTGCAACTCCTCCTGTTGGCGAGCCAGCTTGTGGTTGTCGCGTAGCCTCTCCAATTGTTTTTGGCGCAGAACCAACTGGCGCTTCAGCTCGATTTCCTCCTCGCCAAAGCGCACCACCTCCTCCAGGCGGCGTTCCGCCACTTCCAGTTCCCGGGTCATCATCTGACCCTCTTCTTCCATTTGATTCCAGGTGTCGCGGCAGCGCTGCAGGCGTTCCTCGGCCTGGGCCAGTCGCTTATTCTCGGATTCGTAGCGCGCCAGATCCAGGAGGCGTTGTTGGATTTTTTCTCGCTCCAACTGGCCCGCCTCCAACTGGTCTGCCGTGTCGGCCGGCGGGGTCAAGCCCTCCATTCGCTCCTGGAGCTCCAGTTGGGCCTTGCGAAAATTCTCCTGGGCGGCCAGCTCATCTCGTTTGGCCCGCTGCCATTGTTCCACTTGAGGAGCTACCTTGAGAGCTCCCTGGTAGCGCTTGGCCTGCTCGCGAAGCTCGCGTAAGTCATCGTCGCGCTCGCGTAACCGGGCCAGGTCTTTGTGCAGCCGCTGGCGCTCGCGCGAACGCTCTCCGACCACCGCCGCCCGCTCGCGGTCGGCCTGAAGCCGCGAGCTTTGCTCTTTCCAGCGCTCCAATTGTCGCGTCAGGCTTTGCAGCTGCTCCTCCTGCTGACGCATCTGCTGGTAGACTCCGCCCAAACTCTCTCGCCGGCGCCAGGCCACGCCCAGCTCCTCCTCGGCCTGGCTCAAAGCCTGACTCAAGGCTTCCTGATACAGGCGCGGTGAGTGGGTGTGGAAGAGCGCTGCCAGGATCTGTTCTCGCTCTCCCGCCTGAGCCAACAAAAACTGGCGAAATTGTCCTTGGGGCAACAGCACCGAACGACAGAACTGAAACGCGTCCAGGCCGATCAGACGCTGAATGCGCTGGTTGACCTCCACCGTGCCGCTGACCACCGCCTGTCCCCCTTGCAGCAGTCGGGTTTCCTGGGTGCCTCGCTCCACGCTCCAATCGGTTCCGTCCGCTTGAAAATCAAACTCGACCAGGGTGTCGGTGGAATCGGGGGCCATGTCGCTGCGCAGTTGCTCGGGCGAGCGTTCTCCCCCCGAGGACACGCCATACAGTGCGTAGCAGATGCCATCGAGTAAGGAGGTCTTGCCGGAACCCACCGGTCCGTGAATGAGAAACAGACCTTGAGCTTGGGCCGGGCGAAAGTCCACTTCAACCCGGTTCCAGAAAGGGCCGAATGCTTGCAAGGCCAATCGCAGCGGTTTCACGCCTCGACCTCGGAAAAAAGCTCGCGCAGCACCAGACGTGCTTCCTCGTCTAGTGTTTCGTTGGCGGCTTGCTGATAGAACTGCTCAAAAGCGGTCAGCGGATCCTGGCTGGGCCTGGCTTGAAAACTGCGGGCCACCTCAGGTCGTTCAATACGCCAGACGTTTGGATAGAGGCTGCGAAGACGATGAATCAAATCCGCTGAGAGTAAGTCGCTATCCTGACTGAGCTCCAGCACCACCAGGTCCTCTGAGTTCAGAGGAAAGGTCGGGCCCAGCAACAACCGCTCCAGGCTATCGCTGAAGCGATAGAAATGTCGCTTCGGTTGAAAGGGGACCAACTCGCTTTGGCAGTTGCCTTGCGCGTCCATTTCCATCTTGACCACTCCCCGGGCCAGCGGTGTTTGTTCAAAATGGAAGGCAAAGGGACTGCCGCTATAGCATAGATTGCCCAACTGCTGATACTTGTGTAGATAGCCGAGTGCTCCGTAATTGATGCCTTCAAAGGCGCTCGGCGGCACGCTCGAGTCCTCGGCGCCTTCGAAGGGACGCTCTTCTCCGCAACGCTCGCCCCCTTCCACCCACAGGTAGCCCGCCACCACTCCGCGTACCGCTCGCCGGCGCAAACGCCGGAAGCGGGTAAGATGTTCCATAATGACGTTGCCGGCGTGTCCGTGAGTGGGCACGTTCTGGGTGCGAAAGTGACGGTCCACCTCGGCCGCCTTGAGAAAAGGCACCACGTTGATATGTACCGACCCATCGGCATCCTCGACCATAATGGGGGAGAGAGCCTGCTCCAGATTGGTGACCAGCTGCAGTTGGCGGCGTTCGAAGAGCCATGAACCAAAGTTTAGCCGATTGACGCCGTCCTGCTGGCCGGGAGCCAGGATCACTCGCACTTTGCACTCGAGCAACAGGCGCTGGAGGGCGTGGTCGAGCAGATGGAGAGCTTCCTCGCTGGGTGTGGAGCGTTCGAACAGGTCGCCCAGAATGATCACCAGGTCGGGGTGAAAATCGTGGGTCAGCTCAATCAGCTGCTCACAGAAAGCGGCCTGGTCCTCCAGCAAGGAGATGCCCAGCATGCTTCTTCCTAGATGCCAGTCGGAGGTATGCAATAGCCGCATCGGGGGCTGTTCTACGCCAGATGCGAAATACTGTTTGACTAATGGGAAAGTCTGTCGGCCGCGTCTTGCAGTCTGCTCAAGATCGACTCGGCGGGGAAGCCGGGAGGAAGCTGGGCGCGCACGCACTCGATCGCCTCGGGCGTCTTCTCCACCAATTGGCTCAAGATTCCCGGCAGTTGATTTTGCAGGCGGCACTGCCTGGCAGTGGCCAGCCAGTGCTTGCGCTCAATAAGTTCCCACTGGTATTCTCCACCTACGGCCATGGCCATCCGCCCGGGGTCGGGATAATCAGAGACAACGTCATAGCAGGGCGCCAAATGAAAGCGCCCGTGAGTCTCAAGGAATAGACTGAAGTTCTTGGCGTGGCCATCGCAAGCCCCCAGCATCCAATAAAGGATCTGACGGCGCAAGAATTCCTCTCGATCGCGCTGACCCAGGGATGAGCCCAGCAGCAGATCGAGGACCTGCTTGATGGTCACGTCATATCTGCGCTCCCCCGAAATCCCCAGCGCCTGGCACAAATCCTCGACAGGAACGCGCAACAGGCGCATACCGTGAGCACACCAGCGCCGATCAAAACGCTCCACGGCCAGAGCCAGCATATCGCCAACCGGCACCAGTTTGCTGCGCGCGCTGGCCACTCCATAAGCCCGCAGAATCAGATGGCAGAGCCATTCGTTCTCGGTGCTGGCGCCGAGTTTGAAGATATGGGTGGTGGCTGTGGAGTGAGTCGGAAAACGCCATTGGTCCTGGTAATACAGGAGCGCGGTTTTCTCGTTGGTACCGGCCAGGGCCACCCGAAAATGTTGGCGCAGACAGCGTAGAATGGGACTGCGTGGCACCACCTTAAGAAAGCGCTCCAGGTAGCTGGGTTTCAGCGGGACTCCGGAAACCCGTGGCTCACCGCCCCGTTGCATTCCTTCCGGGAAAAGCTGCACTGCGCCGGCACAATCGCGGCCCAGCTCGCTGAGGATATCGCCCGCGCTGGAGCCCGTATTCAGGCGCGCGGCCAGTCGGTTGCGTAACACCGGCAGTTCCGGCAGAAGGTTATCGAAGAAAGAGCTGACGACCTGGCCCCGATAGGGACGGATGCGAGTGGGCATAGACAGGGAAAGAGGCCGTTTGTGGCGTGCTTGCAGCCATTGCTCATCATAGGTGAACTGATCCACAGTGCGCTGGCCAAACTGCCAGACGCCCACGGGGACTTCGTTCATGCAGCACTGCAGCTTCACTCTACCACTCGTGCTCGGTCTGGTGATGTTTTCTCTCGCGCAGGATGATTTCCAGGTCCAGGGCGGACAGCAGTTGAAAAATGCGCTCCAGTTTGGCTGACCCGGGGTTGGACTCCAGGGCCGAAATGGCGCTCTGAGCGAAACCGGCTTGCTGACCAAGCTGTCGCTGGGTCAATCCGCGCTGCGTGCGGATTTCCTGGAGAATGTGGCCCAACTGATTGAGTGTGACGATTGGTGACTCCACTTGTCCCCTTGGCTATCTGAACTATCCGTCCTAGTCTAACACGATGGGACACTCAATGCGAGTCGCTATTTGGAGCCGAGCCACCGGGTTTGCAATTTCCGTGCGGGTTTTTAGCAGCTAACCAGGCAGCTTCGAGGGTTATCCGGAATTCCTGATATTGCTCAACCCGTTGACCTGCAACATTCTTCACGTTAAGGAGAGGAACTGAGTAGATTCGGAGAATTGAAAGTTATTCATCCGGAGAGATCGAAACATGTTTTTCTCAGGCAAAAAATTCAGGAAACTTCGTCGTCGCGCATGGCTGGCCAGCGTTGCCGCCATGGCATCAGGGTGTGTCTACTGGGGGAGTAGTCTGGCGTGGGCCCATTCTCGGCCTCCCCTGAAACTGCTGCCTGAGCAGTTGCCGGAGATCGCTCAACGTGTGCTACCTGGGCAGGAAGCATGGTTACCTACGCTGGTGGGTAAACCCGTTGACCTGCTGGCCAACCCGGAGTTGCACGCCCAGGAAGAAAACTGCAACGTAGCAGGGTTCTATGCCAACTCTGCTCCCGATTTTGACCTGAAGGGGGAGGGCTGGGAGTATTCCTCCCTCGACGGAATGCGCAGTCAGGCACCTTGCAGCCAGGTTCAGGACCCGAAGAAGTATGGCTACCGGGGAGATGCCCCGGTCTGGATGCTGGTGCAAGCGGACCGTCTGGCACCCTGTCTGCCGGCGGGGATCCGTCTCTCCTCGAGGGTGCGCGCCCTGGAGTCACGTATGTGGCCAGAGCAGCAGCGCGGCGAGTTGATGGTCCACTTCAAAGACAGTCTGACTTTGCCCACTAACAAGAACATGCTCACCCTGGAGCAGGTCTGGAAGCATCTTCCCTCGGCCCCGGTCATGGGTTGTCTGCGCAAAGAAGCGGCCGAGGCCGTGCTGGAAAACCGCGGCCGTTTGGCCCACAGCGCTGAGCACTGGCTGGGTGCTGCGGTGCCGGTGGAATTGCAGGCGGCCCAGTGGAATTCTTTGTGGGCCAGCCTTCAGTCCGGCTGGACTCCTTCCGCCCTCTGGGTCGACTTCGCTAGCAGCGGGGTGGCCTCAGGCCGGGATGTCTCTCTTTCTCACGATGACCAGGGCACGCTCTTCGCGGTAGGTATGGATGCAGTCGCCGGCAGTTCGACGGTGCCCGGCGACGGCGTGGGCGCGGGACGCTTTCAGTGGGAGACTCACCGCGTGGAGTGGGTGGCTACGATCTCGGAGGGTCAATTGCTGATTTCTTACCACTGGTCGGAGTCGCCGATCGAATCAGAGTCGGTCGAGGTGGCCACCATGAAGCCGGAGCTGGAGACCCTCTACACCATTCGCCCTAACGTGTTGGCCGGCCGGTAGTTTAGCGATTTTCGCGCCAACGGGTGCGCGTGAGTTCCATCCATACCTTCGGTGTCGGGTCACTGGATTCCATCCAGGGTTGACGTCGGTCACGAGGAATGATCTCAAACCCGCATTTGCGGAAACAGCGCTGCGCGCGCTCGTTAAATTCGGCCGTATCCAGCTCGATGCGGCGCACTCCTTTGCGCTCGAAGAGAAAATACAAAGTGAGCTGCACGGCGGCGGTCCCCAGGCCCTGATTCCAAGTTTCCTTCTTGCCCAGCAATATCCCGATGCGAGCGTTGCGCCCCTGGTCACCTTGGAAGAAGGCAAAGCGGATGAAGCCCAGCAGTTTTTCCTGGGGGTCACAAATGCCCAGCATGCTGCTGCGAGCTGCGTCCATCTCGGCAAGATAAATCTTGCCCAGCTTGAGCACAGTCTGATCGTCCTGCTCCGTACCGAAGGCCAGGCGCAGGATCTGGGGGTCTTCGAGCCAGCGGCCGATCTCGCTCAAGTCGTAGCTGCGCAAAGGCCGGATGGCCAGACGTCCGTCCTGGCTTCTAACCGGCCAATCTGAAGGTTTGCGCAGCAGACTGAGCATTCCGAAGTAATTCTACAAGGGTGGCGGTGATTCTTTGTTGGCCTGACCAGGAAGGGTTTCTCTTTCCAACGAACAGGGCTGCCCCATGACCGAGTCCGCGGAGGTTGCCAGCCAGGCGAACCAATTGATCCTTCAGGGGAATGTTGAGGGAGCATTGGCTTTGTTTCGCGAGCATCTCAGAAACGACCCGTTTGAACCGAGGGTTGTGGAGTTGGTCGACAGTCTGCTGATGGCGCCTGACCAGGGTCGTGGGCTGGTGGATTTTTATCGTGACCTCCAGAAAACCCATCCCGAAGACTGGCGACTGGTCGTCAGCCTGGCACGTGCCTACTCCAAGACGGGCAAAGATTCGTTGGCGGTCGTTCAATTGCAGAAGCTTTTGCGAAATGAGAGTCAGCATCCCGAGGTATGGATGGAGCTTGCCACCTGTTACAAGCGTTTAGACAAACTGGAATTGGCTCTTCGTGCCCTCAATAGTCTGATCGATATCCAGCCCGTCTATGGGCCGGCCCACGTCGCGCGGGTCCGTTATCTCATCGAGGCGGACGATTTGAACGAAGCCGCCGCCGCCTCGATCTTTAGTCTCGAAGTAGCCGGCCTCACTGCCCCCGTGCGTGACTGGATCGACAAGGTGAACCTGCAACTTGAGCAGGGCTTGCGCCCGGAAGACGACCTGATCTACCGTAACGTCGCCTGACCTCTGGTTTCGCATACGCGGGAGTCGCGAGAAAAAATATCGTCTTTTCACTGCCCTCGCTCGCCAGTCAGCCACTAAGCCTGATGCAGGATGCTACGAGGCGGCTCACAGGTAATCCGCAGTCCCACTTCGAGCTCTCGCCCGAGCGAGGTC
>JALHOV010000055.1:22492-22981 GCA_022842865.1 Vulcanimicrobiota bacterium
GCGTACATTAAAAAAGGCGCCGGACGCGGCGCCTTTTCCTTTTAGTCTCCTACGTTGTGGAGAAGCTGCGCCATCTTTTTGGCTGCAGCGTCTTCCGGCGAGATCTTCATGAACCCCTGGAAGGCTACCCGAGCTTCGTCCCACTGGCCCATCTTGTAGCACATCAACGCGAAGTTATAAGCGGCTTCTTTGTGCTTCGGGTCAAACTTGACCGAGAGGCCAAACTCTTTCTTGGCCTGATCGAGGAAGGATTCGTTGTCCGACATAGACAGTCCGAGAGTGAAGTGAACATCGGCTTGGCGAGGATCCGGGCCGACCGCGCCCGCGTCTGGTTTCTTCATGAACGGCGCGAGCAGTTTCTTCAGGAAGCTCTCTTTCGGCTTCTTGTGTTTCTCGGTGAAGGCTTTCTTGTCCGGTGGCTTGCGCGTTTTGGAGAACTTGCGAACCTGAAACTGCGGCTGCTTGTCGTAAGCCTTGCGCTTGTTGTTG
>JALHOV010000056.1:0-689 GCA_022842865.1 Vulcanimicrobiota bacterium
TCACTCAAGACTGATTTCTTGCCCGGTCACGGTGTTTTTGCGCCCATCATCATTGGATCTTGAACCAAATCAAGCCCAACGGGTCAAATCAGAGGGGGGGCTACAACTGCCTACCGCCTTGCGTTGGCAAACCCTGAGGGAAGGAAAAAACACCCGACTGACAACGGTGGACCAGCACAAAGCGAAATCTACCCGAAGCTACCTGTTCCGCGGTTTGCAGTTCGAGAACTTCTGCATCGAGGGTCGGGAGCTCTATATCGAGAGTAGTGGCCGGGTCGTGCACGTCACCCTATAGTAAAGAAGCGTAAAGGCGAGGCGTGGCGAGAGGGCCCTGCCAGGTCTTGCGGGAAGCGTAGGCCCCATGAAACGCATGTTCCTCCATGGACTGGACCCCGAGCAGGCCAGTGAAGCCAAAATTCTCTCTGCCTTGGGAGTCACCATTCCCGATTTCCGCGGCTCCTTTAGCAAGCGCATGGAGCGTTTGCGCGAGACGCTGGAAAACAGCAACGACAGCTGGATGCTCATCGGCACGGACATGGGAGGCCTGATGGCCGCCCTGTGGACCGTGTACAACGCCCGCCAGGTCAGCCGTCTGATTTTGCTGGCGCCGACCCTGAACCGACCGGAATTTATCGCCCCCAAGAAGAAGGTAGAAACCCCTACTCTGCTCATCCACGGCACCCGCGACG
>JALHOV010000056.1:699-22923 GCA_022842865.1 Vulcanimicrobiota bacterium
AGTGATCCCCCACACGGTCGCGAAAGCCCAGGCCGAGCTGGCCTTCAACAAATTACAAACCCACCTGGTCGATGACGACCACCGCCTCAGCGCCACAGCGAGCTCGCTCGACTGGCAGCAAATGCTCGGGCTGTCAAAAGGCTAACGGAAGAAAGCGGGTAGCAACCGCGACTTCGCGAGACAGTTTCGTATCCGAAGGAGTCTCGCTCGTGCACAAGTTCACGTTTCTCAGCATACTTGGCCTTTCGCTGGCCGCATGGGCGGATTCGCCTCTTACCTCAACCGAATTCTGGACCGCCTACCGCGACGTTCCTCAGGTTCGGGCTGCCCACGACCTGCGCCACCTCAACCCTGGATTGAACAACTACTTGCTTTCCAAGGCGCCGTTGGATCGGAAAGCGGCCGTCGTCAATGCCCTTTCCTGGAATTATCACGGGCAGCAAAACGCGCAGCTCTTCTTAGAATCCGCCGCCCACAAATATCACAAGTCCCTGACGGACACCCTCTACATGCTCACGCCCGACGAGCAATTCTGCTGGGGCTATTTGATGGCCATGGACAATTATTTCGACGTAAAAACGTCCCTGCAGACTCTGCGCGCCGCCCGTCGCCGAATGCCCCGGAGCTTCACCGTGGCTATCGTAACCGAACTGGTCGAAGCTCAACACAATTTCGCCCAGCAGAAGCTCTGGCAATACGTCGAGCCCGTCTTTGATGACCCCGACCTGAGCCGCGATCTGCGCCCCCAGGCCCGTAAGGTCATCTACAATTACATGGCCCTCTACAGGGAATAGCCCAGGGCTGCGGGACCGAGCCTCTGCTCCGTCAAAAAACCGCTGGAACTGAAGGTCAGCACGCGATACTCGGCACAGGTGGAACCCGGCTCGGTCTCAAGATGCATCTTGGCGGGCGCAAGTCCCTTATTCGTCAAGTTCCAAGTTCCCAAAGGCCGCCAGCTCTGGCTCCCCCCATCCCGGCCCTCCAGGGCCAGGGTGTGAGATTCTTGCTCGCTTGATACCCAGTTCAGGCTCACCGTGCCGGAGTCGTCCACATACAGAGATTCGATTTCGGCCCAGGCCGGCATCGTGAGCAGGCAAAGCAATAACAGTCGTTTCATGCTTCTACTGTGCCACCCAGGCCCGGCCAGCTCCAGGTTCGCTTGTCCTGACTCCATCTTATACGCATACCCTTGCGCAGAGGAGCACGCAGGAAAGCGGGCACCAAGAATCTAAGCAGGCGCGCGGAAAGGTAGGTTGAGTCCCATCGAAGACATAGATATCGCGGTCGTCGGAGGTGGCGTGGCCGGCACCTATGCAGCCTGGCGCTTGAAGTGCGAGCGCCCCGATGCGCGCATTACTCTTTTCGAAGGCTCGGACCGAATCGGAGGACGCCTGCACTCCATTACCCCTCCCGGAATGCCGAACATGCGGGCCGAGATCGGCGGTATGCGCCTGCCCAGCTTTCATCGCTTCGTGCTGAACCTGGTGCAGCACCTGGAGCTGCCGACCCGGCCATTCAAAGAGGGCAATGCCAACAATCTCTACTATCTGCGGGGGCAGCGATTACGGGCCGAAGATTTCTTGAACCCGGAAAAGGTACCCTATCATCTTCGTCCCAACGAACGGGGCGTCCCACCGTCCCTCTTGCTCAAGGAGCTACTCTATCAGGTCTTCCCGGAAGCAGCCGAACTGTCACCCCCGGAACTCGATCAGTTGCGGCGCAACTACAAAAAGGGGCTGACCGCTCTCGAAGACCTGGGGTTCAGTGAGCAGCTGCTACAAGTGGCCAGTGCCGAGGCCCTCGAACTGATCCGCGATGCTGGCGGGTATTATACGGCTCTGGGCAATTCCAACGCCTCAGACATGATTTTCACCCTGCTGGCCCATCGCCGCGAAAAAGAGGTTCATTTCCTGACCCTGGAAGATGGCATGCAGGCCCTGCCGCTGACTCTGGCCGAGCGATTCCGACAGGCGGGCGGCGAAATTCAGATGAACACCCGGCTGCACAGTCTGGCTCGGCCATCCGAGCAAGGGCCGGTCTCTTTCGAGGTGCGCTTCCAGGACCAGGAAACGCGTTCCTGGAGGGCCAAACAGGTGATTCTCTGCCTGCCCCGGCGCGCCCTCGAACTGTTGCTGGGCCAATGCTTTCTCTTTGAGCATGCCCAGTTTGTCAGCGATTTACAGAGCGTGGCCGCCCAGCCCGCCTCCAAGTATTTTCTCTGCTTTGACCAGCCCTGGTGGGAGCCTCTGGGACTCGACTCGGGCCGATCCGATACCGATTTACCCATGCGCCAGTGCTACTACTTCGGAACCGAAGGGGATCAGCCTGGAGCTGACCCAAACAACCGCAACTCTCTTCTCATGGCCGGCTACAACGATGGCCGGGCCTCCAACTTCTGGGAAACGTTTCTGAGTTATCCCAACCGCCTGTTGGAGTCCCGTCTGGCCCAACCCCAACCTCTCCCGGATGCGGTATCACCCACGCCCGCGATGATCGAGGAAATGCTCCGCCAACTTTCGGAAGTGCACGGAGTGAAAGTGCCGGACCCGTACCAAGGCTATTTTGTAGACTATGCCGCCGACCCTCACGGAGGGGCCTGGCACTCCTGGCAGACCCACGCCCGCTCCTGGGAGGTCATGCCGCGCATGCGCCAGCCAGTTGCGGATGCCCCTATCTACATCTGCGGCGAGGCTTACTCCCTGGATCAGGGCTGGGTGGAGGGCGCCCTCAATACCACCGAACTGGTCTTGCAAGAGAAGTTCTCCTTACCACCCGCTCCCTTCTTGCCGGCCGGTCATTTCTATTCTCCTTAGGCTTGGCGTTGCAGGCTCTCGGCGCTACCGGCGGGGATCAGCCACCAGGCCGCCAGACTCAAGAGACAAATAGCCAATCCACACTGAAAAGCGTGATGGAGGCCCGGGCCCAGTTGCGGACTGGTCATCATCACGATTCCCATCACGGTCACTCCAATCGTCGCCCCGACGCTGCGAAAGAAGTTGATGGCCGAAGTGGCCACACCCAGGTGGGGTTTGTCCACCACGCTCTGCACGGCCACCACCAGAGGCGCCACCGTAAAGCCGCCGCCGGCGCCCGCCAGCACCGCCGCACAGAACAGCAACCCGTTGGAAGCTCCCTCTGGAAGCCCGACCAGAATGGCATAGGCCGACACAAAGCCCAACAGCCCGATGGCCACCGTGAATCGATAGCCCGCCTTCAAGATCAGTCGAGTGGACACGGTGGCTCCAAAGACCCAGGTGACCAGCAGCGGCGTGAGCGCTTGACCGGCCTGGCTGGCAGACTTTCCCAGCACTCCCTGGTAGTAAAGTGGCAAATAGGTGATGACGCCAAAGAGGCTGGCCCCGATCAAGACCATTAACACCGATACCGCACGTACCATCGGTATAACGAGCAGAGAGGCGGGCAACAGAGGATCGGGGTGACGAGCTTCGAGCCGGACGAACGTGGCCGCCAGCCCACAAAGAATCAGAAAACCACCCCAGGCGCGCACATCGCTGACCGGCCAATGGGGCAGGTAGTTACACCAGAGCAGCAGTGAGGTCAGGGTCAGAGTGAAGACCAGCGTCCCGGCCATGTCAAAGCGAACCCCTTTGGTGACGGGATGAGGGGGCAAAGTGAAGGCCAGTATGGCGGCCCCAATCAGGCCGAAGGGGAGATTGAGGAAGAAGATCCAGCGCCAGCTAAGGTGTTGACTGATCAGCCCCCCCACCGACGGCCCGAGCAGACTGGCCACTCCAAAAATTGTGGTGATGAGCCCCTGGACCCGGGCCCGATCCTTGAGACTGTAAGTCTCGGCCATCACCGTCTGCCCGAGCGGCAAAAGGGCCCCGCCCCCCAGCCCCTGCAGAGCTCGGAAGGCGATCAGTTCGGCCATCGACTGACTCTGCCCACACAGGGTGGAGCCCACCAGAAACAAGCCCACGCTTAGCAAATACATCAGCTTGCGCCCATACAGGTCGGACAATTTCCCCCACACCGGGCCGGTCACCGTGACGGTGATCATGTAGGCCGTGAAAAGCCAGGAATAGAGGGACAGGTTCCCCAAATCGGCCACAATGGTGGGAGCAGCCGTGCTCACCACAGTGGCTTCCACGGCCACCAGAAAGTTCGTGATAATCACGCCCGCCGTGATCAGTCGAACCTGAGTCGGACTCATGCACTGCAGTTCGCAGCCTCCGGGAGGGCCCCCTCCTGAGCGCGCGAAGGCCCCCGGGTGAGCAGTTCTCGACTGACCCTGGCGGCCGTCGGCGATATCATTTTTGGCACCAATCGACCCGATTGGACCGACCCGGGCTTCGCCAGCCTGTCCAAACCTCTGATCGAGTCCGACATTTCCATCGGAAACCTGGAATGCCCCCTGGTCGAGAGTGGAAATCCGATCCCCAAGATCGACATCGCGCGGGCCGATCTGGCGATGGCCGATGAATTGAAAAAAATGGGACTTTCCACTCTGGGGCTGGCCAACAATCACATTATGGACTACGGCCTGGGCGGCCTGATGTCCACACGCAAGGTTTTGCGCGAAAAGGGATTGCGTTTTGCCGGCGCCTCCTTCACCAGCAAAGGCGCCTTTGCGCCCGTCTATTGGAATGTCAAAAATCGTCGCATCGCTCTGGTGGCCTTTCATTGCTGGTATCATCCCGTCTGGGAAGATTACCCGGAACCGATCCGGGCCGACACCCACAAGCCGGGTGCGGCGCTGGTTCAGGCCTACCGGGTGCGTCAGCCCGGCGACGGCCAGGTTGTGGAATGTCCCAACGAGCGTTATATGGAGATGCTGCTGGCCTCGATTGCCCGCGCCCGCAAGCACGCCGATATCGTACTGGTTTCCATGCACACCCATTTCGGCTTCCGGGCTCCCCTGGAAGTGGCTGCCACCCGGCGGGCCTGGACGCACTGGATGGTCGACGCGGGGGCCGACTTGATTCTAGGCCACGGGCCCCACGCCATCAACGGCGTGGAAAGCTACAAGGGTCGTTTTATCGTGCATAGCATGGGCAACTTTATCTTCAGCATTCCGGCCGGCATCGAGGTGCTCATTCCAGAATCCCGGCCCTTCGTGGGGCGGTTGGCCAAAGAAGACCAGTTTTGGCGGGGGTTTCTGGTGCAGGCGACCTTCAACAACGGCCTGCCGGGTCAACTGAAAGCGATACCCTACGAAATCATCCGTTCGCTCTCGCACCCCCAGCAGGGCTATCCCCAGCTGGCCACGGGAGAACTGGCCCAGAGCATCGCCGACCGAATCGCCCACGACAGCGAAGGAATGGGCGTCAAGGTTCGCTTTGATGGGCAGACGGTCACCATCAAGGCCCGTCAGTCTATCTCCGAGCCAACCCGAAAGGTTGAGTTGTAGCCGCCCAGACCGTCCGCAGCCAATTGCAGATTGTTGGGGTCTTGCTGCCACTCTCCGTCCACGATCAGCTTGTAGGCGTAGCTCCCAGGCCCCAGGGGAACCGTGAGTTGCCACAATCCAGCCGGGCTTCTGGTCATGTCCAGGGGTTGCCAATCGCTAAAGTCAGCGGCCAGGCTAACCCGTTCGGCCAGTGGACGAAAATGCCGGAATACGATCCCCTCGCCTTCGCGGCGAGGAGGGTGGAACCAGTGCGTTTGGGGTCGCTCATGGGGCTGAGCCAGAGCCCGCTCGACTGCCCGGCGAGGATTGACCAGACCAAATCCCTGGCGTTCCACCTCCAGGCCATCTACGCGATCGGCGGTCTGCATCAAAATCTGCTTAATCTGCCGTGGGTGTAAGTCCGGGTTGGCCTCCAGCATCTGAGCCACCACCGAAGCCACAATCGGAGCGGCAAACGAGGTGCCGTCGACCGACTTGTAGTGGGCGCTCAGATAGCCCCTTTCGCGAACCTGTTCTGCCACCCAGTCCAAGATTTCGTCAGGGGAATTCAGGTGCTCAAGAACCCCGGCCGCCCTGGCCAGGCCCACCACTTCATCGCAATCTGAGTTGGCCAGGGCGGTCAGCATGGCGGCTTCGGCCGCCGTATCGCTGCCGGGCAAAATCGGAGCCGCCACTTGAGAAGCCAGGGCCACGATCTCCGGCTTTCGAAAACCATCGAGGGTGTCTCCATAACAGGAGGAATCATAGGGAAGGAGGTGGCGCCCTGCCAGGCTCACCCCGCCCACGGTGATGACCGATGGAGAATTGGCGGGCGGAGTCGGCACCCGATAGTCGTTTCCGGCCGCGCAAACCACCGTAACGCCAAGGGAAACCAGGGATTCCAGCAGGACATCGGCTTCGCTGTCCCAGGCCGACACCATGGCCTCGGTAGCTCTCACCGAGGCGGTCAGGATGCGGATATTGTGTAGCTCCCGATGATCCAGCAACCAGCGCAAGCCGCGCACCACGGTGCCTTCATCGATTCCCCGGGGTCCCCACACCTTGATGAGCACGACCCGCGCATCCGGAGCCAGACTGCGGTAGAGCCCGTCAGAAAGGGCGCCATTGCCGGCCGCGACCACGGAAGTCATGGTTCCGTGCCAGTGCCCGACGCTGAAACCCGACTCCAGGGGCTCATTCTCCCCCGTAGCATCGAAATAAGCCAGAATTCGATTCTCGGGCTGGGTCAGTTCAGGGTGCGGAGTAAAGGCAGCGTCGAGCACCGCCAGCGTGACCCCGCGGCCCGTAAACTCCTCGCACGAGCCCAGCGCCAATGGTACCGGAAAGGCCGCGAATCGTTGCAACAGTCGGGTGGAGATGTTCAGGCTTTTCATAGGCCGGATTGCCTTCAGGGCATCTCGCGTTTGGCCTGACGCACGATCTGGTCGGCCAGATCCTCACTGCACTGCAGCGTCAGCTGCTTCTCCACATCCTCAAAGCGAGTGGTGCCCTCGGGGGCGGCCGTCGACTCACTGCCAAAAATGGCGAAGGGCTCATCCAACAAAATCTTGCCGGTGGCGCCATCTGCCACGTTGATGTCGGCCGCCCCGGCTACCGTAATGATATATCGATAGGTTCCCGGGGTCTGGCCCGGAAACAAGTCGCCCGGATTGCTGCTCCCCCCGGTGCGCATGAGGCGAGACTCGCTGCTCAGTTTCACACTGCCCCAACACAGCCGATCGACGCCCAGTTTTTTGGTCAAAGCCTTGATCTGGTTGGGGTCAGGGGGAAGCATGTCACTCCAGTGGGTCACCTCGGGCGCGACCACTTCCACCACGATAATATTAGGGGCTTTTTTCTGCACCTCAGCCCGCACACTGGTCATAAATTCCGAAGCGGACACGGGCTGGAATTCCCCCGTAAAGCGAACCGGCACAAAGCCATAACGCAGGGGGTCAGCGCCCGCCTGCCATCCCAACAACACCATCAAGGGCACAAGTTTTTTCCACATACGGCCCCGTTCGCCCACCACCCCGCCCATGCCTGGCCGCTCGCGAAAAGCGCAGATGCCTCAACTCCATCCGCCCTGGCCGAGCAGGACCCTTCCCCGTCAGGCCAAATTCAGGCACATGACGGTTCTAGCAATTCTCTGCGGACTCCCGATCCTCGGCTGTCTTCTCCAACTCATGGTGAGCAAGCTCTTGGGCGGGCGCGCGGCCAAGGGCCTGCAACTCTTACTAATTCTGCTGATGCTGCTCGGTCTCGGGCTCGCCCTCCTCAACCCCACCTTCGAGTCGGGAATGGGCGGCGCGATCTTGTCCGTCGCCCTCATCCCCGTCCTCATCGGCTCCCTCGTCACCGGCCTCGTGCTCCGCCGCAGCTCCCAACTCCCCGACAAAAGCCCCGGCCTCAACCCGACCGTCGATTAGCCCTCGCTCAGCGAATCCAGGTCCACAGCTCCCCGTCCTCCCCGGCCAAAGCCCGGGCCAGGTGCTCCGCCGAATCCACCAGGCGCGGACCCGAGCGATTGAACAAAGCATTCCCATCAAAGGCAATACAAGGCACACCCAACCGAGAGGCCAGCCCCAGGGCAGCCGCCTCGCGCAAGGTTCGCTCCAGCGAAAATCCGCAAGGAATCAGCAGCACCACCTCGGGAGACAAGGAAGCCACCTCCTCAAGGCTGGTCCAGCGGGCGTGCTGCCCCGCCTGTCCCAGCAATTCCACTCCCCCCGCGCAACTCACCAGCTCAGGCGTCCAACCGCCGCATCCCATCAACGGATCCAACCACTCCAAGGTCACCACCCGGCGCCCGGACCCGCCATTGCAGCAGGCCAGCCTCTGGCGCCAGGCGGCCACCAAATTGGACCCCCGCTGCCCCGCACCCAGACGATGGGCTAAATCCAGAAAGCCGGCCCACACCTCCTCCAGGCAATGAGGCCGCAGCGAAAACACCGAGCAATCTACCATGGCCTCCACCTGGCTCAAGGAGACCGCGCAGACCTCGCACTGGTCCTGCGTCAGCACCAGATCCGGCTGGAGCGACCGCAGCAAATCGAAGTCCACCTCATACAAGGACAGCCCATCGCGAACGCGAGACTTCACCGAAAGATCGATGGCCGCACTGTTCCCATCCGGAAAACTGGCCCGGCAACACACCGGCAGAGCCGATACCGAGGATGGGAAATCGCATTCGTGCGAGCGCCCTACCAACTGAGATTCCAATCCCAAAGCGCACACCATCTCGGTGGCTGCCGGCAACAACGAAACAATTCTCATCTCCACGACTTCGGAAAACGTGTCCTATTTCACTGCCACCTGACACAATGACTGTTAAACTGACACGGGGATAGGAGGTGCTTATGGCCGAATCACTATTGCACGGGCGCTACGAACTCATCCGCGCCTTAAAGAAGGGGGGAATGGGGGCCATCTATACGGCCAGGGACACGAAGCTGGCCGATTCTCTATGCGCCGTCAAAGAAATCTTGGAAGATAAGCAAAGCGACGAATATTATCAGCTGCGCTTCACTCAAGAAATGGCCGCCCTGGCCCGCCTCGACCATCCCAGCATTCCGCGCGTGCGCGACTTCTTCCGACTGAAAGGCAAAAGCTACCTGGTCATGGACCTCATCCAGGGCATCAGCTTGGAGGAGGAAATCATCGCTCAGGGCGTCAACCCCGCTCCCAAGGTGGTGCGCGACGTGCTGCAGGTGCTGGAAGTCCTGGAATATATGCACAGCCACGAACCGCCCCTGCTGCATCGCGACATAAAACCGGCCAACCTGGTACGCGAACGGCGAGGCGGCAAAATCAAAGTCGTCGATTTCGGCCTGGCCCGCACCGTGAACGCCGAAGCGCAGCAACAAACGGCGGTCGGCACCATGGGCTACTGCGCTCCAGAGCAGATGTACGGCAAAGCCGAGCCACGCTCCGACGTCTTTTCGGTGGGAGCCACCCTGATGCACCTGCTCACCGGAGAACCCTGCGATCTGATGGCCCTGGCTCTTTCCGAGAAGGAAGGACTACCCAATCTACCGGAAGGGCTGGGAGACATTGTGGGCAAGGCCATCGACTTCAAGGCCGCCAAACGCTACGCCAGCGCCCGCGAGATGGCAGCCGCGCTAGATCGCTGGCTGGTCGAATTCGGCCATCGCCACCGTCTCTCCAGCGCCCGTGTCAGTTTCTCAGGCAGGACCCGGCCTATGCAAACCCTGGTGAAGCCGAAACTGCCCAATTTCTGGCCCATCGCCGTGGCCGCCGCGGCCACCCTGGCCCTGGCCGTCGGGGTCAGTTTAGGCAAGAAGACACAACCCACTGCGACGATCGCGACCACTACTCAGACTGCCAAAGCGCGCCCGCGCAAAGCCAAACGGCCTCCTGTCAAGCGCAATCACTCGGTGCGGCCAATGCCCGTCGGCCTGGCCAGGCGCAACCAGCCGTCCTTGCCCTTGTAAGAGTAATGGGCCTGCACCATCAGACTGGCCCCGGTAGGCCACTTGGGACCGCCCCGAGCGGTTCCGCCGCTGTCGGGCACGGCGCGCCACTCCTGACCTTCACAGATGGCCACAATCTCCTTGAAGGCGACACCGGCCAGGGGCTGACCGCCCTTATCGACCAGGGACGGGGTCAGCATTAAGGGCGAGCCGCTGCCATCCCCTCCGATCTGGGGCATAAAGTCTCGCCAGGCGAAAACCTGAAGGCGATAGGGGGTAGAACCCAGCTTGACCTGGTCAGGAGGTTCGGCTCCGGCCGGCCAGGCCCATAAAACGGCCAAAAGCAAGAAAATACGCATCCATCTGGTTTTGCACAACCCGGCAGGAAACTCCTCGCTGTGAGGAAGGAGTTCCGCCGTGAATCGTGCCTTCCGCAAGCGTCTCCAAAGACTGGCCGACACCCCTCCGGCCATCAGCCGCGCCACCGAACTTCAAGAGACGGTCGACACCCTCTATGCCCAACAATACCTGCGCACACTGACCCTCCTACAACCCCTCACCCCCGACAATGCCGGCAGCGTGGCCAGGCTGTTGGCCACGACCCTGCAGCAGGCCAGCGCCGAAGCCCAGCAAGCGGCCGCCCGCCTTTACCCGCAGGCTCCCCAACAAATGCAGTGCCGGGCCGGCTGCTCCTGGTGCTGCTATGAGCAACTCCAGGTCCACATTCTCGACGCCGTAGCCGTGGCCGCCAACCTCACCGCTCCCCTTCACTATCGCCTCGAGACGCGCTCCGGCCACGAGGTCAAACGTATCTTTCGCCCCTGCCCGTTCCTTACGGACGAGAAGACCTGCAGCGTCTACGAACACCGACCCCTACCCTGTCGGGCCCATCACTCGGTGGACGTGGATCGCTGCCGTCAGGCGGTGGAAACTCAAGATCCCGAACGCCAGGTGCCCATGCACCTCCGCTATTACAGTTTCCCCGGACTCCCGCAGGAAGCCACGCTCAAAGTCTTCCAAGAACTCGGCATCGACCACCGACCGGTGGTACTGGGACTGGCCGTCGCCGCGCTGACCAAGGACTTTGCAGGCGTCACGGCCGACTGGCTGGCGGGCGGCCCCGTCTTCGAAGAGTGCACCGTCTTAAACTGTTAACATCCGACCCGGCCCGGTAGCGTTCCCGTCGGGGACCCCAGGTTATCTTGGGCTCACAAGAACACCAACGAAAGCCGAGGACAAACCGATGAATCTCAATCCCTTCAACTTCCAGAAGACCCCCGAATGGGGCGGCGCCGGCGTCAAGCACCTCAAGAACATGGCCCAGGCCCACAAAGTCGAGAGCAGCAACGGTAAAGTGGGACTTAGCAAACAATACGAGGGCAAGCAAGCCGACGGTCAAAAACTGGTCGAAACCTCGAGCCCCCAGGACATTAAACGGTTCCTCAAAGACGGCGGCTCGATCACCATCTGAACGAAGTGCTCAAAGGACCCCTACGAGGGGTCTTTTAGCATTTCATCCAGTTGCAGCGACTGGCCGAACTCTTCCTGATAGCGTCGCTGGAAGCCATCGAAAAACTGCAGCGCCAACTCGGTATTGCCCGAACCGATGTTCGCCTTCACCGTGACCGCCGCCGCCTGAGTCAGCAGCGGGTCGATGCGCAGGGCCTGCTTGGCCGTCTGCAGCGCCGAAAGCCAGCGCTGCTGAGCCAGTTCAGCCGCGCCTAACTGAAGCATGGCCTGCAAAGCCATCTGCTCATATTCGCTCTGCATGGCCAGGGCCCACTCCAGAAAACATCCGTCCAAGAAGGGACCCTTATACATAGCGACGGCTCGCTGCAACAAAGCGCTGCGCTGTTCCAGTTCGCGGCACTGACCTGCCTGACGCACCAACCGGTCGAATTCGTGGCAGTCCACCCAACGAGCAAAACGGTCAGGAAAGTTCACGCATTCCGACTCACGCACCAGAATCGACAGCCCCTTGACCTCCTCGAAATCGCGACAAGCCCCTCGGATCACGGTCAAAGCCGACTGCAGACCACGCTGCCCCTTTTCCAAACTCTCGGGCCAGAATAACTCCAAAAGCCGCTCACTGTGAACCGGCCTGGCGGAAATCGCCACATAGGCGGCCAGATGCTTCACGCGCGAGCCCCGCCAACTAGATTCAGCAATTTTATGCGGCCCCACCCAGAGCTCAAAACCACCGAACGTAACCACCTGAATAGGAATGCTCTCCACAGCGGGCTTGCCCGCCCGAGACTTGCCGGCCAGTTCGCGCACCTTAGGAGAAGCATCCTCCGCCAGCAAAACCAGCGCGTCCTCGGCGGAAGCGCTCAACCCTTCCAAGGCCTCGGCTGCAAATAGCCGCCCTTCCAGGGACAGCCGCTGGTGCCTCAACGCGTGAGCCACGGTCTGGGTTTCTTGCCGGCACAGTCGGCTCAACAACCCCTGCAGATTCTCATCGCCGGCAAAGGCGTTGAGCAGCGGCGGCAGCAACCAGTCCAAAGCCGGCCGCAAGTGACTCAAATTCTCGGGCAGCATCAGCTGCTGCAGAGCTCCCCGCACCGACCCGGCCGCGCTCCCATCCACAGCCCAGGCCAACAAGCTAACCTGAGCCACGGCCGTGCGCCGCGACGCCTTCAACGTCTGACTCCCTAGAGACTTCAGCAGCGGGGGAATCTCCCGTCTGTTCATACGCACCAGCCAGTGGCCCCCCCGCCACAGAGCAGCCACCGCCTCGCCCACCGGCAGCTGCTGCATCTCCGCAAGCAACGTCAGCATCAGCCCATCCAGAGCCGCCGGCGCCAACCCGTCGCACAGACCCAGCAACGCGAAAACCCGCTCCGGAGAGGGAGGGGCCACGCTGGCCAGCAACTGTTCGAAGGCCTTGCGACTGGAGCCCCGATCCCCGCAGGCTAACAAGATATTGATCAGGTCCAGCAACTGCGAGGAGTTGCCCGTCTCCGACTTGAGGGAGGTGCTCAGGGTTTCCAAGAGGTAGGGATCGAACTGACCGGGCTTCAGCTTACCCAGAGCCGCCTCGGAGACCGGCTGCTCCAGACTCTCCAAGAGCGCACCCGCCCGACTGATCAGCACCTCCTGCGCTTCCCAAGGCGCCTCCCAATCGCGCAAAATTTGGCTCAAGGAAGGCGGTAAATCCGGCGGAGGGGCCTGACCGTTCAGCTTTTGACGCAGAGCCACGCTCACCAGCAAGAGCAGCCGATCCATCGGGGCCAGGTCGAGTCGCTCAGAAAACTCCCGACAGGGTTGCAAAGAAAGCCCACCCATGCGGCTCAAAGCCCACTCCACCGCCCCCACCACCTCGGCGTTCTGCTGACGCTGGGCCTCCGATTGCCGGCGCTCCTCTAAGATGCGGTCCACAGCCCACAAGAATTCATCCAGCGCGAACGGCTTCATCAAGTACTCTTTCGCTCCCAGGCGCAGAGCCCGCACCGGGTCGGCCTGGTCGGCAAAACCGGTCATGACCAGGGTCGGCACGGAAAAGCCCAACTGGCGCAGATAGGAAAGAGTCTGCAAACCATCCGGGCCGGCCATTCGAATATCCACCACCAGCAGGTCGAACTGGCACTCCTGAAACAACTGAATGGCCTGCTCACCACGCGGCACGCCGCGCACCTGGTGGTCATTGTCCTCGAGGACATCCACCAGGACATCGCGCAACTCGTCGTCGTCCTCGAGAATCAAAATGACCGACATAGGTTAGACGACGCGGGTGGAGATCAAGCGTTTTTGGGTTTCGCGAACCTGTTCCAGGCGTTTGGTTTCGACCTCGATCTCCACCTGGGCAAGCAGCCCTTTCTGGATATCGGGCGGCACCTGGGACAGCAAGGCTAACTTATCATTCGCATAGTCGTAGGCGCTATCAATAGATATCTTCTCCTCGCGCCACAACTGCAGCAGGGACTGCTCCATGGTCACCATGCCATCTTTGGAAGCGATCTCCATAAGCGAGTGGAGCAAATGCAACTTGTCATCGCGAATCAGATGGCGCACAGCATTGGTGCACCACATCACCTCGCCCGCCAGCGCCTGCCCCTTGCCGGCTCGCAGCGGCACCAGTTTCTGGCAGAGCACACAACGCAAACACTCGGCCAGCTGAGCCCCAATCCCCGATTGGATGGCATCCTCGAACAAGCTAATGAATCGCGACACGCTCTCTCGAGCCGACCTGGTATGCAAGGTTGCGAAAACCAGCACGCCCACCTGGGCTGCTTTGAGCACCATGTCGGCCGTTTCCCGGTCGCGCACTTCGCCCACCAAAATCACGTCCGGCGACTGCCGTAGCGCCGAACGCAGGGCCAGCGCGAAATCCTGGACGTGAGTGCCCACCTCGCGCTGCTCCACGATAGACCGCTTCTCTTCAAAGACGATCTCGATGGGCTGCTCGATGGTAATGATATGCCGGCCCTTGTTCTCATTGATGCTATCGATGACCGAGGCCAGTGTGGTGGATTTGCCGGAACCGGTGGCCCCGCCCACAATCACCAGTCCAGCCGGTTCCTGGAGCACGCGCTCGAAAGTGGAGGGAACCCCTAACTTATTCAGACTTTGCACCCGCTGCGGAAGCACGCGCATAACAATCGAGAGTCCACGATGCTGTCGGAATAAGTTAACGCGGAAACGGCGTTGCAGAGTAGGAAATTCCAGCGTGTAATCCACGTCGCCAACGGCGAACCGGTCCTGAATGGGGCCGTCCGTGAAAAGGCGGACCAGATTCTGGAGATGCTCTTCGCTCAAAACGTGAGCGTCCAGGCGCACCACTTCACCGTGCACGCGAGCACTCGGAGGGGTTCCAACACAGAAGATAATATCCGAGGCCTGCAGCGCCAGGGCGCGGTGCACGATACCCCATTGACTGAGAAACTCTTCTGTTTGCGGGGAAACTACCATATCGCGTCGTCAGTCCGTCTCCGAGCCATCCATTTGCGGCAGCCGTAGCTGGAAGAGGGCCCCGGGTCCTGAATGCATCAAAAGCGCCAAACTTCCTCCGTTTTGCTCGGCCAGTTGCATCGAAACCGACAGGCCCAATCCGGTACCGTGACCTACCGGTTTGGTTGTGAAAAATGGGTCAAAAATGCGCTGCACCTTGTCCTCGGGAACGCCCGGCCCATAATCTCGAACTTGCACGCAACAGTCGTTGGCTTCTTGAAAAGTGCGGATCTCGATTCGCCGCTGACTGCTCCCATCGGACAGAACGGCATCCTTGGCATTATTGAGCAGATTGACCAGGATTTGCTGAATCTCGTTCTGATTGATGAAAACCGGCCCGACCGTCAAACTCTGCGAGTCGATTTCCACATTCTCCAGGCGAATCTGACTACCGATGAAGTCCAAAGTGTCGCGCACCACGTTGTTCAAGTCAGATTGCTCGCGCCGATTGGCCGAATCGCGGGAGTAAAAGAGAAGCTTGGCGATGATGCTCTTCATTTTGGCGCATGCCTTACGCGTCTTCTCCAAGCGCTCCTTAGCCTTTTCCGGCCGCGAATCGATGGTTAACGCGATAGCATCGAGCGATACCGTCACAGCGCCCAAGGGTGTATTCAGCTCGTGAGCCACACCGCCGGCCAGCTGACCGATGGCCGCCATCTTGCTCGATTGCACCAGCTGCGCCTGCGATTCGGCCAGTCGCTCATGAGCCACCTGCAGGTCGAAATAGAGCCGAACGGTTTCCAAGATAGGACCGAACTGGAGGGCCATCAGAGTGAGAATATCCTGGTCCTCGCGCTCGTAGGCCTCCTCCCGCGCGACCAACAAAAATCCCGATTCTTGCTGATGGACCGACAGCGGCACCACCAGCACGCTGCGGTAAGGGCTGCCGACACGGAAGAAAGGCGAAGTCTGAACCTCGTTGTGCAAAATAGGCCGGCGCGCCTTCAGCGAGGATTGGGCCAGCTCGCGGATTCCCTCCAGCGGACCCTGCAAAAAGTTCTTCTCGTTGCCCTTGAAATGCGCCCAACTGGCCTGGCTGCGCAGCAAGCGCTGCATTAACTCAGCGCCCGCTGTGACCAGTTGTTCCGGCTCACTCAGCGGCAGCAATTGGTTCATGCCGGCGACCAGATCGGCCAGCCGGTTGAGCAATTTCTCACTCACCTGACGGGCCAGCAACTCGCCCTGATACGCCAGCTGCTGCTCTTCTTGACTCTGGGCCGCTTGCAGGGCCAGCCAGGAGTGGCGGGCCAGCGAGTCCAAATATTGCAGCTCCTGCTCGGACAATTGATACTCTTGCTGGCTGCCCACATAAATGACGCCGCGGTTGGAGATGGGCGCGGCCACGGCGCTCACGTCGCTGGTAAAGATGCGCTGCGGGTCGCGGCGCTCTTGCTCTTCCATGCTTTCGATGCGTCCACGCTGAAAGGCACGCTCCACCAGGGTCTCGCGAAATCCCATAATGGGCACCGACTCGACTCGATCCTGATTGGAAGTGATCGAGGCAACGATTTTCAAGCTACCGTTGGATTCAAGAAAAAGGGCTACCGAATTGCTGGGCACTCGGGTCCGCACCTGCTCCAGCACCGCCAATGCCACCGACTTCAGGCTGGGGGAACTGCGCAAGGAGCTGAGCATCCGCTCGATCAGGCGGTAGCTGTCCATCTGCACTTCCAGCTTGCCGCCCTCCGTATCCTGGCTGACCTTGCTCTTGGTCAATTCGCGTCGGCTTAACGAGAGCTGGGCCTCCACCTTATCTCGCAGACCCTCCTCCAGCATCGCCTTCACCTGTACGGAAACACGCCGGGCCGCATCGGCCTGCGCCAGCAACACCGGCACCACCAGCAACCACAGGTGAGGCTGAGAGAAAATCCACCAACCGCAGCAGAGCTGGGCCGCGCAAGCCAGCAATAGTTGATTGCGGCAGCGTGACCAGTGTAAAAAAATGCCCGGATCGAGAGCTGCTTGAAAAAGGCCGGGAGTGAACCACCAGACCAGGAAAAATCCACCGGCGCAAGCAGCCAGGCGACCTGCCCCCGTGCCCATCGGCTGACTGAAGGTGCAGAGCAAAATCAACATCACCAGCGGCAAGGCATCCGCCAGACATTCCAACACTCTTTGGGCGGTGCTGGGCGACGGGCGAACCACAGTGCGCAGCAACAAAGTGCCCAGCAACGCCAGACTGGTGACGCCGGGGGCCAGCAAGGCGGACGCCAGAAAAGCACCGGCCGAGAAGGAATAGTAACCAAAAAGACCGATACGGACGGCCATCAACTCACAAAAGACGGCCAGCCCCAAAAGAGCGGGATCGGGATGCCCCCCTTTGCGTGAGATCACCCACAAAGCTCCGACCAACAGCAGGATTCCCGTCAGCACGAGAGGAGGCGTTACCTTCGGCTCTAATGGGGTGTCCTCGTCCAAATGTCGGTAGCGAGTATCCATGGCCATCTCAGCTGGCGACCCCGAAAAGCTTTACGGCCAGTTGCTGGGCCTCCGGGCCCGAAGCCCTGGCTGCTACAGCTAACGACAGTCGCAACTCCTCGGAACTGACGCGTCCGTCGGCCACTCGCTCATACAACTCCATCAAGTTCTTCTTAGGAAACTGCTCAGGATGACGAGCTTTGTGTGTGCCGGCCGCGCGCATAGCGGTGCTTTTCTCCAGCTGCTGGAGGAGAACATCGTAGGCCGTCGTCAAGGCATTGAGTTCGCCGGCTCCGGCGTGAGACGTATTCACGGCCAGATAGCGGGTCCGCCCGTTCTCCAGTTTGTCCCAAAAGTCTACGAAGGCGCCCTTGGTCAGCAGCCGTGAGCGAATTGCCACAAAAAGATTGGTCCAAACCTGGTCCACCTTTTCATCCAGACGGTCCTGGGCGGCATTGCGCGCAGAGTCGTTCACTGCCTTGAAGGGAGCGGAGAACAAAGCTCCCAGGCGATGCTTTAAGCTGATCCGTTCCTCCCCGGAACGGATGACTTTGTTCACGGCGACCAGGAAGTCTTCCAAAGTGAAAGGCTTGTAGAGGTAGTCGTCCACCTTCACACGCAGGGCTCGGACGGGAGCCTGGTCATCGGCGAAACCAGTAATAATCAGGCACTTCAGGCCGGGCTTCTTCTTCTTGAGGACCTCCACGGCGCCAATGCCGTCGTGCGAACCCGCCATACGTACGTCCGAAACGACCACGTCAAACTCGAAGTGAGATTGGGCTTTGATCGCTTCATCGGCGCTGGCCACGCCCATCACCGAGAATCCCTTGTCCTCCAGCACATCCACCAGGACGTCACGCAAATCCTCATCGTCTTCAATCAAAAGAATGCTGGTGGTCACGGCGGCATAAGCTCCTTCTTAGTTTGGGTCAAATTTGTGCGGCTCAACGGCTCCTAACCCATGCTTCCCAGCATGGTGTTGAGAGGCAAGAAGACAGCCAGAATAACGAACAGCACAAAAAGCCCCAAAGCGCCCATGGCTATCGGCTCAAGCAGAGCAGTATAAGCCTCCAGGTCGGCGTCCAATTCTTCCTCAAAGATTTCTGCCAGCTTATCCAGACACTCTGACACCCGACCGGTATCCTCGCCCAGCTCCATAAAACTGGCGGTCAAGCGAGGAAAAAACGGAATCTCGCGGATGCCCTCGTGCATCTTGCCGCCGTCCATAACGTGGGCTTCGAGGCGCTGCAAGTGGCGTTGCATCACCGCGTTGGCCATCACCGCCGAGCAAACCTGAAGGCACTTGGTGAGCGGCACACCCACCCGGATCAAGCTCGAAAAGGTTCGGCAGAACTGGGTGGCCATGACCTTGCCCATGACCTTCTGCAGACCGGGAACCTTGAGAAGTGCCGTCTCTAGCGCCTCCTTGCCGGCAGGCGTGCGCAGATAGTTCAGGCCCAAGAATCCAATCACGAAGAAGGTCACCGCCAGGGCGGGGATGACCATCGGTTGGTTCAATAAGTGGGTAACCTTCATCAGCACCACGGTCGGCCAGGGCAAGAGCATACCCGACTGATTGAACAAGCTGGCCGTCAGTTGCGGTAAAATCCACTGGCAGATGGCCAGGGTTAAAACCGTGCCCAGCGTCAGAATCGCCGCCGGATAACTCAGCGCCGCCCGCACCTTGGCCTTGGTGGCCGCGTCTTTTTCCAGCACCACCGCCACCCGGTCCAGGCATTCATAAAAGTTACCAGACGTTTCGCCGGCATAGACCATGCCCACGTAGTAATCAGAGAACACCATGGGGAAACGCTTCAGACTCTGGCTCAGGGCATGGCCGGTGGTCACCCGCCGTTCCACGTCAATCCAGGCCTCTTGCAACTGGCCCGACAAAGGCTGGCTGGCCAAAAACTCCAGGCAGCGCGAGACCGGAATCCCGGCATTGGCCATCAGGGCAAACTGACGGGTATTGAAGGCCAGCTCAATCAACGACACCGAGCGGAAACTGACCAGCCAGCGCTCGATGCGCTGCCCTATGGGGCGTGTTTCCTCCAACGACTGCACCCGATACTGTCGTTTCTCCAACAGGTTGCGAGCATCGGCCATCGTATCGGCCAGCAGTCTCCCCTTGACCTCGCGGCCCTGGGAGTTGAGTCCCACGTATTGAAAATAAGGCATCGCTCAGCTCCTCTTGGTCAGGTCCCCGGCACGTAGGCCGGAGTCCAGGATGCGCCGCTCACTTTGATAATGCGACCGCCATAACAGTTGATGTAAAGCACCGTACCGAAGCGGTCGCAGGTCATTCCGGCGGGCCGCGGGTCACCCCCAATGGATGCGAAGGTGCAGATCCGAGACCAACTGTTCAAAGCCTCTTCAAAACGCCACACGCCACCTCGGTCGGCCACAAAAACCTGGGCACCCTGTTCGTCCATGGCGATGCCGCAAGGAGTACCCAGGAAGTCGGCGTTGGGACGGAAGGCGCGACGGTCCCAATAGCCAACCGGGCGGCCATTCGAAGTCCACACCGGCTCCAAATTCGGATCACCAGGGGTCACATTGTCGCTGAAGAGAAACTTGCGCAGGCAATTGTTCTCGGTGTCGGCGACCCAAACCAGCGTAGCAAAAGGATCGGTCGCGATCGCACCCGGAGCCCCCAAAGGGATCACACTGGGACGACAGGGTCGAGCATACCAGTAAGGAGGACCACTGACCCAATCATAGTCATAGAGCCACAAGCAACGGTTTGCCACATCGCTGGCCACCACCCGATGGGCACTGGCGTCGCAGGCCAGCGAATGGAAAATCGTGGCCAGGGGCGGCGCCCCCGGAGCATCTTCGGCCGCAATCCATTGATTGGTCTGCTCGTTAAACCCCGTCATAGCACCGTCGGGACTGATGCCCCACAGCCAGTTCTGTCCGGGGGCTCCGGTTACACCACTGAGCGGAGTGCCGCCGGGGTTGGGCGGTCCCTCCGCTGGCGCGGGGGAACCCGTGCCAGAGAAACTGGAGAGTCCCGGCTTGCCCAGGCCCGTCAGAGAATCCGTTCCGACATAATACATCCGGCTGGTATCTGGGTCGGAAGCGATCCCTCGACCCGAAGCCTCGGATGGAACAAGAAGACTGCAGCGCGAGAAACAACCCAGGTGAGAGCGAGCAACCACTTCCAATTGACTCAAGCCCGGCTCGTAATCGCTCAACGTCACGTTGTAACTGTAGTCCGCAAAATCACCTGTGAATTGGGCGGAAATAGGAGTTGCCAGCGCCTTGCGTAACTGCAGGACCGGCTGGGAAGTTAACTCTTGCATCTTCTGACTTGCCAGCATGCTACAGGTCGAGAATTGACGAGCGCGCAAATCGTGACGCTGACCCTGTCCAAAGATGGACATACAAAATAGCGATACGATAAGCAGAATTTGCACGCTGACGATGGTCTCCAAAAGACTGATCCCACACCTTTTCATCGGGCCAGCCTCACTTCGGTGGTCAGAGGTAAGGCCAGGGCGCGCTTGGCTTCCCGGTTGCGCACCACCAGACTGATGGACAGGTTTTCCGAAGTGGAGCGGTCCGCCCCATCGATCTGGTAAACCGTGAAAGAAGTCACGCCCTTAGCCACTGCCCTGGGCGGGTCGAGCACGACCTGACTGGCGGCAATCAACGGATTATAACTGTCCGCAAAGGTCATTCGCACTAACTCCTCCTTAACAGGGTCGCGATAATAGGCGATCACGGCGTGCCCACTGGGTGAACTGCCGCTCCGACTGTGCAGAACCAATCGATTGGCCGCCACGACTTCCACGGGAGCCCCGGTAGGGAAGGGATTGGGACCGTACAGCTCCTGGGTATGGAGCGCTTCCCGTTGAACCCGCTCCAGGGCAATGGAAGCAAAGCGAAAGGTATTGTTCTGGGCTTCTGAGGTCGACTTCGATCTCGAAGCCAGCCAGGCGAGGCGGCCTGATACCGTCAACACCACACCCAGCAGAAACCCGGCCACCATTAGTTCGACAATCGTGTGCGCACCACGCCTCGCCCTCATAATCCCGTCTCCACAAAGCGACGAGGGGAATCGCCAGGACGAACGATAAGCACTTTCTGGATGTAGACCAGTCCACTATGCACCACGCCAGTTGACCGCAGGCTGCCGTCTCCCAGCACTTCAACCTGGAAATAGCGATTTGGATTGGCCTGGGGAACCTGGCGTTTTACCGCCGCAGCGCCCCGCTGTACCAGGTCTGGACGAGACTTGGCGTATTCGATGCCCGACATGGCGAGATAGAGAGCTTCCTGATTGCGAGACTGGGTGGCCGCGAAGCGATAGTCCCTTTCGAGGAATGTCAGGAAAGCCACACCCAACACCAACAGCACCGTGGATACACAAAGCGTGGTGATCAGAGCCATGCCCTGAACACGTTTGACCTGGCAAATCATGCAACAACCTTTCCGCGCGGCCTACCGGAGGCCAATCCCGTCAGTGCAGTCCGATTCCGAAGAAACCACCATCCATATTGGACTGGTTGAAATCGCTGATATCCCATTCAGTGGCAGTTGCATGCTTCACGCCGGCCCAACCGGACATTAAAATAATAGCCTCGGGGTTTCGGAAAGCCCAAGTGAACGGAGCTTCTCGAAATGGGTTATTGAAGCGAATCCTATTGGGGGCAATAATCTGGAAATTACCACTGTTATTGTGAATCTGCCCATACCTGGTTTTGCCGTAAAAAAACTCGACAGTACCGTAGCCACTCGCTCCAGGACCCCCAGGAGGCTGACGAAAGGTACCATCGGCAAAAAGAACATAGGTGCCAAGTTGATCTTGCAAAATGTCTACCGCGACGTTGGGTGAACCTTTAGCGTGATTGTCTACCTGGTTGCGCTTTCGAAAACGAGTAACAGGGGCGTACCTTGTAGGATCCGTTGGCGACTCATCCTTGTCCACCCTGGTAATACTTCCGTCGGAAAAGAGCACATAGGTTCCGGTTGTATTGTTGTATACTTTGAGCGGAATATTTGACGATCCCCGAACCTCCGGTGGTGCGGCCGCGGCCGAGCGGGCCAAAGCAAAAGGCAATCCACCGGCCA
>JALHOV010000057.1 GCA_022842865.1 Vulcanimicrobiota bacterium
ACTCGACGCCCCAGTCGGTCAGAAGGTTACGGTCGACTATGCTTATTTCGTCGGCGATCAGGGCGAGGCGCACACGGTCCCGAGCTCGGCCCCTTACCGAATCACTCTGCGCAATTCTCCGGTGGTCAAAGTCGACCGAGTTCACGCCTACCGCGGCGGGCAGTCGCGCACGGTCAGCTGCCGACAGTTCGGTGATCAGCTGGAATTCGGGCCGGACATGGCCGGTCAAGTGGTTTCGGTGGACTACTCCGGTGCACGCGTTCGCAACCAGGTGTCCGGCAGCTTTCTAGATGAGCGTCTGGCCGCCAGCTCCACGCCGCAGAACAATCGTCTTCTCTACGTGAAGGAAGCTTACGGACAACAGGGCACGACCCGGATGCAACTCACCCTGGTGAAGTCGCGATGAAGCAGCGGCGCGCCTTCACGTTGGTGGAGATCATGGTGGTGCTCTGCCTGATGGGCATTGTGCTCATCCCCATCGCAAACTTGGTGGAAATGGGCTATCGTCAGTTTACCGATCTGAGCCGCCAGGCAGACGCCAAAACGGAATGCCAGCGGGCCGGCGAGCGAATCTTTCGCTGGCTCAGTCAGCACCCTAAATTTCAGATTGCTCCCGACAACCACGGCCTGAGCGCCGCCGACGGCAGCCACGTCCGTTGGCGAGAGCAACGCCTGGAGATCACCGAGCGCGGTCATACGCTGTCGCTTATGCAATGGCCGGTGGCCGATTTCTCGGTCGTGCCAAGACGGGGCGGGGTCACCCTGAACCTGGCTGTGGACGTGCCGGTGGATTCGCGCAGACCCGTGTTGCGTTTGCACGAAATCTACGACTATCCTCGGGTGGGCCCGTGGTAAGGCCGCGTGGAATCACCCTGATCGGGACCATGTGGACCTTAGCGCTGTTGGGCGTTCTCTTGAGCGCTACGCTGGGCGGCATCGCCATGCTGCGCGCCCGACTGCAACGCCACAAAGACTTGCAACAGGCCTCTGCGCTGGCCGTCTCCGGCCAGGACTATGCCCGCGCCCAGCTGCGCCAGCGACGGTGGCGCCCGCCGCACCGGTTCCAATCTCCGGAGCTGCCAGGCGGAGGGCGTTTCGAGGTTGCCGTAAACGGCAGAACAATCCTTAGCACCGGATATTTTGGGCGCGCCCGACAACAACTGGAGGGGAAGCCGTGAGTATCGGAGGGCAGTTTCATCTGCCCTATCGACTGCCTGTCCCGTTGCGCACTCTGGGGTTCCGGGTGGCGGGTTATTGCCTGCTGGGCCAAATGGTGCTGGGCGTCATCTGGCTGGGAGCGACTTACCTGGGGGAAGACTACGGGAATCCGGCCGACTACCTATCGCCCCTGATCGCGCTGCTCAACCTGGTCATGTGGCTCAGTTTCTTTGTCACCTTCTTCTACAACTGGCTGCGTGGACGCAACGACGCCCAGGACCGACGGCTCATCCTGGGCCAACTGGCCGACCTCTTGAAGATGGGGCTTCCCTTGCCGGAGGCTCTGGAAGCACTGTCTCGCCACCAGGGTTCCAACTGGCGATCCCGTTGGTCGGGGGGGCGACGCGCCCTGCTGTCTCTCTCCAACGAGTGCAATCGGGGCGATGGCCTGGGCGCCGGCATGAAGCGCGACCCCTATTTTCCGCCCCAAGTGGCCAGCCTCTTGGAAATAGCTGAACAGCGCGGCCTGCTCATCGAGGTGCTGGAGAACTTGCAACTGGGTCGCTCGGATCGGCCCTGGTTCACCACCTGGTTTTGGGTTCGCGCGTTCTGCCTGTGGTTCTTGGCGCTACCTATCGGAATGTTCCTGTGCACCTACATTTTGCCCACCTTTGTGGCGCTATTCGAGGGAATGAGTCTGCATTTGCCAGGCGCTACCCAATACATTCTGATGTTTGGCCACTGGCTCCGCTCCCCGCTGGGGGTTTTAGTGAATCTGCTGCTGCCCCTGAGCTTGCTGGCGGTCATCCTGCTCTGCCACTTTCATGCGGTCTTTGCCCGACGGGTGAGAGATTTGCTGTGCGCGCTGCCACCGTTCCGACAGGTCATCCCTCTGCAAGACCAGGCTTCTGTGGCCATCCTGCTGGCCGGGGCCCTGCGTCTTGGTCCGGAGGAACAGCAGGCCTTGGAAATCGCCTCGATGGGCGCCGACCATCCGGCCTATCGACAGGCGCTCAGTGCGAGGTCGGGGAGCATCGCGGACAGTCTGGCCGCCCACCCCCACCTCTTTGGCGCTCCTTTGCGCTGGCTGGCTCGACAGGGAGAGCGGCACGGCAACATGGAGCAGGCCCTTGCTTCGGCCGCCGTTTACCTGACCGAAAGAGCCGACCAGGCCAAGCAGAGCTGGAGCGTCTGGCTGGAGTGGCTGATCACGATGGTTTTTGCCCTGGTGGTGTCACTGCTGGTGATGGGGACCTACCTGCCCGTGATCCAGGTCACCATGAACTTGATGGAAACGTCGGTGATGCCGTGAACGGTTTTTTTGAATCGGCTCACCTGGCTCGCGATCTGCACCTTTTGCTCCAGGCCGGCATTCCGGTCCCGGAAGCACTGGCCCGCATTCAGGCGCGTTCGAAGGGGCGTTGGGCCGTGGCCATCCGTAAGGCCCGCGATGCGGCGGCGGCCGGGGCTTCGCTGGCGGCCGCTCTGCGAAAGGCGGAGAGCTTTCCGCGACTGCTGGTGGATGGCCTGGACGCGGCCGGAGACGACCTGCCGCTGCAGCGTCTTTCTGTCCTGTTGGAGCGGGCCGACCTGCGCCAGCGCCAGACCGCTATTGTGCTGGCTTATCCCTTGATGCTGCTGATTGCCGGACTGGCCCTGGTGGTGCTGCTCTCGAGCACCGTCGGTCAATCCATTCCAAAGTTTCTGTCGGAGCTGCACACTCCCATGTCGCTGTTCAGCCGGTTCACCGTAAAACTCCTGGAAGTGATCACCAACCCGGCCGTTTTGGCTCTGCTGTTGTTGGGTGTGGCAGGATTTGCCTGGGTTCTCTATGGCTCGGGAGCTGCCGCCGCCTGGCGTTTGCGCCTGCCACTGATCGGTTCATGGATTCGGCGCAGTGAGACGGCCACATGGTTGGACTGGACCGATTACTACCTGGACCTCGACCGACCTGTGCCCGAGGCCTTGAGACGGGCGTGCCTGGCCTGCCAGGATCTTGCCTTTCGCACGCGCGCCGAGGCGGCCGCGGCGGACGCCGAGCGCGGTCAGGATCTGAAGGCGGCGCTGGAACGCCAGGGCTTGCTGGACGAATTGTCCCTGTGGTTGGTGAGTCAGGGGCAGATTCAGGAGTTTCCTCCTCACTACCTGAGTCAGGCTTCGCAGTTGCTCCAACGCGAGTTGGAAGCGGATGCCGAGGGTGGTCTGGCTTGCCTTGAAGTCGCCAGTCTGCTGGGGATTGCCATGGTGCTTTTCCCGATGATTATGAGCGTGTTTTTACCCCTGTACAACACCATGGGTTCCTTGTGATGACTCAGCCTCAGCAACGCGAGATTCTCAACGCTTTACGCCAGCTGGCTATGCTGGTGCGGCTCGGCTATCCTTTGGCCGAGGGTCTACGCCAGATGGCACCTGACGCTTCTCCGTGGCTGGCACGTTTGGGCGAGGATATGGAGCGCGGGGATAGCCTGGAGCAGGCTATGGGCCGCCAGCCACGGTTATTCTCGCCCTATTTCCGCAGCCTCATCGAGGCGGCCTCGGACCATCCTGAGCCGGATAAGGTGCTGGAAGAACTGAGCCATTGGCTGGAGCGCTCGGATCAAGTCGAACGCAAAATCAACACAGTGCTCACCTACCCCTTCGTGGTGCTGCTCATGCTTTTGGCCTGCCTGGTGATCGGGGTGGGTTTTGTTTCGCCGGTCACCTTCGACCTGGTGCATGCCAATCAGGCGGGCGCCGTAACTCCCTCCTATTGGGCCTACCTCGCCTGGCTACCCGCGTTCCTGGTTTTGGCCATGATGCTCTCCCTGCTGCAGGGGCAGCCCGCGCGCCCGCTTCTCTGGCTTTTCCCCGAGATTCGCAACCTGAACAAACTGGCCAGTCAGGCCGTCTGGGCGCGAGCTTTCGGCTCTCTTTTGGCGGCCGGTCTGCCGCCCATCGAAGCCGTCGAGAAGTCCCTGCCCATCGTCAAGGATGCCCGTCTTCGAGCTCAAATGGCCGAGGCGGCCGCCCAGGCGCGACGCGGCACCAACCTGGAGGCGGCGCTGGGCCGATGTGGTCTGGAGTCTTCGCTGATCTGGTGCCTGGATGGCGAGGACGTAGCCCAGCGGGTGCTGGACGGGGCTGATGCCATCGACCGCGAAGTCGGCCTGCGCGCCGACCTGCAACTGCGTCTGATGGCGCCGCGCGCTCTGATCCTCATCGGCATCCTGTGCGGACTGGCTCTGGTTGCTTTCTGGTGGCCCTTTTACAACGCCAGCGCCGCCATTCAGTGACCCTCCCTCCGGAACTGGCTGAACTACTGATTCCGCCTCAGGATTTTGACGCCCGCCCCGCGGTGGAGTGGCTGATTCGTCAGGCGGCGCTCGCCGGCGCCAGCGATTTGCATCTTCGACCCAACCAGGGCAAGGTGGAAGTTTTGACCCGGGTGGACGGGGTGCTGGCCGAGCAAATGGAATTGCCTGGCGAGATCTACGAGAGACTGCTGGTCGGTCTGAAGAATATGGCCCGGGTCCAGTCATTTCGCAAGTCCACTCCCCAGGACGGCCGGCTCAGTGTGGACGGCTGCGAAGTGCGCCTGGCCACCGGGCCCAGCCATTTCGGAGAAAAGGTCATTATGCGCTTGGTCCGGTCCGGTCAGCAGTTGCCGGATCTGGAAGAGTTAGGTCTGGAGGAAACCCAGTTAAGGCGCTGGCAATCCATCCTGCGCCAGCCTCAAGGGCTGCTCTTGGCTACCGGTCCGGCCGGCAGCGGGAAAACGACCACCCTCTATGCTTCGCTGCGCTGGCTGTGGAACGGTCAGGCCCGCTGGTTGGGACCGCGCCGCGGCGCCCGTCTGAATGTCGTCACTCTAGAAGATCCCATCGAGGTGGTGTTACCCGAGTTTACCCAAACGCCCCTGCAGCCAGCGGCCGGCATGACCTTCGCCAGCGGCCTGCGCTCACTGCTCCGCCAGGACCCGGACGTCATTTTGGTGGGTGAGATCCGCGATCCGGAAACGGCTTCCGCGGCCGTACAGAGCAGTTTGACCGGGCACCTGGTGCTGTCTACCGTCCACGCCCGCGACAGTGTAGGCGTGGTCCCCCGCTTGCTGGAACTGGGAGTCGAGCCTTACCTTTTATCGGCCGCGCTGGGCGGAGTCATTTACCAACGTCTGCTGCGCCGACTCTGTCCATACTGCAAGACCGAGACCGGAGAGCCGGTTGGCTGTGACCGTTGCGATTCCAGCGGTTACCGGGGACGGCAGGCGGTGGCCGAAGTGTTGACCGTCACGGAGGACTTGCGCCAGGGAATCTTGGATCGACTGCCGCTGATGCGACTCCGTCAACTGGCGGAGGAAGGTGGAATGCAGCCTCTCACCGAGGGAGCGCGCTTGCTGGTAAAAGCAAACTGCACCTCGCGAGACGAGGTGCAGCGGTGTGTGGGTGTGTGTGGCTAAGGTTTATTCGATCGTAAGTTCTTGCTCCAGGCGGGCCATCTTGGCTTCCGTGGCAGCAATCTGGCGAAACAAACGCTGATGCTGGCGAGGGCTGCCGGTGCGCATGGCGCGCGATAGCACTTGGGATAACTCGCGCTCGGCGGCGCGCATTTCTAAAACAGCAGCTCTTACTCGATCAGGCATTTCTTTCGTCCTCCAAAGTTTCGACTTTCTAAGGACGATTATGCCGGGAGTTGCCGTGTTTGCTCAGGTTGAGCCGTACCCGGCCGTTGGTATTCGAATAATCTTCAGCGCTTCTGCTGGGCAAGCAGGACCAGCGTAGGCAAAAGCATACCGCTCAGAAAGGCCACGGGCAGCAACATCAACGACTGCGAGGCCAGACTGACGAAGGTGACGAACCCTGTTAACGCGCCGCCTTGCGTGGCCGACAGGACAAATTCTGCCAGGGCGTTTTCGCCGCGCTGATGCTCCCATCGAGCGTAGGCGCAGCCACCCAATCCAAAGATCAACCAGGCGGCCAGAGCTCCGACCATTTCGTGGCCGGAAGCCGAACCGAGGGCACCGCCGACCAGGGCGCAGACAAAGCCGAGCATGGCTCCGGTCAAGCCGGAAAGCAGCGTGTCCACCCGTACGGGGGTCAGGGCACGGGCCTGACCGGAATGGTTCACTTCGAGTTGGCGCAATAACACGGGTTCTGTCCTCCTGGACTTAATCTAGCATCAGCTTAGGGCGTACCGCTAAAGCAAGGTGAAAACAAACCTGGTTCTTTGTAACAAAGTTGTTTCAAGTTCTTGCGATTCCGTTAACGCACCGACATGGTTTGTCTTAGAGCGGAGGTCGCCACCCGGCGGGTTAGAACTCAAAAGGGATGGGCAAAAGCGAGCTCGATCAATTAGTGGAGCGGGCGCGGGGGCAGGGCCAACTGCACTCCACCGGGCGCTTCAGTCTGGATGTGGCCTCCGCTTCGCGCCAGTTCGGCCAGTATGCTTTAGCGGAACCCGTCTCCACGGTGGCTCGCCTGGTCCGCGTAGGAGCTTTGTGCGGCGGCCAGGTGCAGGCCGAGCTGACCTCTAAGCAAACCAGTGTCACCATCGCGGGACACTGGGCCGCGGTCAGTTCATTGGCCCAATCGTTCGACCAGGTGCTCTCCCTAGATCCGGCTGAACGCGAATTTTCCATCGCTCTCAACAGCATCGTTAGCAAGCCTTTCCAAGACCTGCACATTCTGCGGGGGGAACCGGGCCGAATCGGACAGCTTTTGATGGATAAGAGCCGCGAAGTGGAGGTGGCCGAGGCCGTCAACCTGGCCCAAGATCTCTACTTTACGCGCATCGAGTGGAACACTCCCAAGGGTCGGGCTTTATCCTCCGACCTGGCCAAACTTCGGAGCTGGTTCCGCTACTGCCGGGTTCCCGTTACTCTCAATGGCGAGGTCCTGCAGATACCCCTGGGCCATCCGCGAGGACCGGGGTTGCTGAAGCACATCGGAGCGGCCAAACAGGTGCTGCTCAAAGGTCCCTGGTATCAGCCGGCCAGCTACTTTTGGGCCGACCACCAGGTCCTGGAGTTTCGCCTCTACAGCCCCCAGGCCGCTCGCAACGAGGTCCGTCTGCCCACCCCTAGCCTGGCCAGCGCTCGACTTTGGGCGGGCGCTCAACCGCCTGACGATTTGGAGACCTGCTATCTGGCTCTTTCCTTTGCCAGCGACTTGAGCCAACCGGGTCGCATCGACTGGGTGCACCGCGGACAGTTGGTGGAACGCGAAGAAGTTACGTTCGTCCTACCAGCCGCCACGGCGGTGGTTTCTTGTCACGGCCTGACCATGGATTTGCTGGGCGAGAAGCTGGTCCAAAACCAGGCCCTCGACGCCCGGCGCCAGTTTGTGCGCGACTGGCTGGACTGTCTGCACGAGGAACTGGAGGCCCGCTACCCGGAGGCGGGACGGGAGCTGATGCTCAAAGTGCTTTTCGACAGCCGCTGGCGCAAACAGATGGTGCGATTGCCCGGCAAGCGCCGGGTAGAGGAACTACTGCGCCGTCTCAGTCCTGCCAACCAGACGGCTTGAGGAAATGAAGAACGGTGTGGCGAACCAGATCCAAATTGGAGAGGTGCGTGGAAAAACCTCGCCAGTCCGGAGGAGCCGCCAGGCGCAGAGGCAGTTCGGCCAGAAAACGGACCCCCGCCTGAGTGAAAACATGCCACATCAGTTGCGACTCGCCTAACTGCGCCTCGATCCCCTCCAGATGGAAGAGGATCTTGCGCAGCAAGATCAGATCGATCGGAAACTGCTCGCCCCAAGCATCGGGGCTCAGCAGTCCGGAAAGAGTGCCGCTGCGCGGACAGGCTCCCACCGGCGCTCCGGTCAGCTGGCTGGCATAAAATTCCCAATCCTGTTGGTCGCCGCGCCAAGCCGATAGCAGCGCATGGGTGAGCAGGGCACGCCGTTCTTTGGAAAGGATCAGCACGCTGCCCCAGTCCAACAGTGCCAGGCGGCCATCGCGGCTGACCCACATGTTGCCTGGATGAGGATCGAGATGGAAGATCCCGTCTTCTTCCGAGGTGAAGAAGGGATCGGTGATGAGCACGCGCACCGCCAGGGGAAAAAGCTCGGCGGCCCGCTCGTGTTCGAGTAGAGGCGTGCCGTAAAGACGCTCCATGACCAGGCCCCGCAGTTGCGGATAGAGCCGGGGAACCTGCACTTCCGGAAGATTTTGGAAGCGCTGGGCAGCCAGCAATAACTGACGCTGTTCGCGACTGGGGTGCAGCTCGTCTTCCAGCAAACGCACCAAACTGGCCAGGACCGTGCGGAAATCGAAGACCGGTAGCTCCTCCTGACGGCACCACTCGCCCAATTTGCCGCCCAGCTCCTCCCAGATGGCGAACTCCTCGCGTAACTTCTCGGCCACACCGGGCTTGAGCTGCTTGCATACCACCTCGGTCTCGCCCCAGGAGCAGGCAAAAACACTGGCCACCGATCCCTCCGCCAGGGCTTCCTGAGGGCGCAGTTCCAGCGGCCAGTCGTAGTCCTCGGCGCGGGCCAACGGCAGGCAGGACTCCAGTTCCCGCAGCTTCTCCCGGAAAGATTCCTGCAGGCGCAAGTCGCGGGCCAGCAACTGACCCAGCTTGTGCAGGGTAGGACAATCGCGCATCAGGCCCGTCATGCGCTCGGCGCTGGTGTGGGCGGCCAACTGGTTCTGCACAATGGCCTGCTGTCGCTCCGGGCCCAGGCTCTGCACGAAGTGCATCAGCGCCCGCTCCAGCACCGGTTGGTAGCGACGGTAGGCCTCGGGAATCAGCTCTTGCAGCCACTGTTGGATATTCACGATGTGAACTTCGTAAGCGAAAGGATTTAACATCCTGGATCACTTTGTAGAAGTTTGGTAGAAATCACCACCCTAGAGTGAGCCCATCAGAAAGAAAGCTTTGGAGGACAAGAAGATGGGATTCATGGAAATGCTAGGAGTCAATCAAACCCCTTACGGTGTGGGCGGCCTGGGTAAACGGGTGATTTCCAAAGTGAACGACGCCCACATTCCTGACGAGCGAGACGGGGCGGCCATCGCGGGCGGCTATAACGACCAGGAGTTCAAACCGGGAGCACAGGAAAAATTCCTTCGGGACCGCGCCACGCTGCATCAGACGGAGTGTGAGCACACGCGGCAACAGCAGGAGTTAAAAGCTCTCTTCGCTCCGAGACGTTAAGCCTCAGTAGCTGGTCTGGGCCCAAGCGCTGGGATTCGTCTGCCGACCAGCCACGAAGAAGGTCTGGGGGTGTTCTTAGGCGGAAGGCCGGGGCCAAAACGACCGGCATGACCTTTGCTGGCGTGCTCCGCCTCGATATTGTCCGGCTCCTGCCCCTTGACGAGCATGTCGGCTTTGCAAATCGCGAATGACTCGTCGTTGAGCTCCGGACCGTAGACGGTCAGCTTGGCTTGCGGATCAATTCTTCGAAGATATAGCCCATTTCCAAATTGGTGACCCGGTCAGGATGAAGGTCGACCAGCACGAACTTCTTGGTCACAAGAAAAAGCAACTTGCTGGACTGCAGGCGCTCAATCTGGGCTTCGAAGCGAAAGCGCTTCATGATGTCTTGCACGTTCGGACTGAATCCGTGCAGATAGGCGATGAGGTTGGCGCCGATATTATCGGCGTCGTTCAGCAGTGCGTCGCAATCAAAAGGGCTGGTGTTGTAGAACTTCTGGCCGGAGGCTTTCTGCAGGATCATGGAGCGCAGAGCGGGGCGGCGTGTCAGCTGGACTCTTTTTGATCCAAACGGCGGAGAACCAGAAATGGCAGGATGACCCGGCCATATTCCGACTGCTTGTAGTCACCGCGCAACAAATCGGCGACGTTCCAGATAAAACTGACTTTCTCGGAGAAATTGATCATCGAGCGCCCTTTCTCTGCCCCGGTTTGGAGCCCTGTGTTGCTGGTGAGTCTGGTTCGGCATCCTCCCGCTTGACGGCCCAACATCTCCTGTCCCAATGGCGACCACAAATACCTGAGAAGGAAGTGTTGAGAAAGGACTGGCTGGCGATCCAATCTCCCGTGAAGTCGTCGCGCACCACGGCAACGGCTCCCGCGTTGGCACCTTTCGACAGCAGCAGGATACCGCCAGCACAAAGCTTCTGCTGCTGAGCTTTGCTCAATGCCTCTTGGCGGTGTCTGAGATCGCGGCTCGAGTGAGAAACTGCTTTGGAGTAAGAAAACCGCCTTCCCCGTTTTCGCTGACCTTGAGCCGACGGCGCCAGGCCCAGGACGAAGTAGCTGCCGTCAGGAAAGTGGACGTAGCTTTTGGAGATTCCTGGAGGAGGCAATAGAGATGCAGTCAGACGACCACCCGGGGGTCATTGGGCCTCCACCGTTGATCTATCTAAGCGCGCTCGGGCTGGCCGTGCTGTTGGACTTCCTCGTCTATCGCGTGCCGACAACCCTGGCCCCTGAGTGGCGGCAGCTTGGGGCCGCAGGGCTGGCTGCCGCGGCGCTGCCGCTGCTGGTGGGGGCGTTGGGCGGCTTTCGGCGCGCCGGCACTCGGGCCGAGCCGTGGAAGCCTTCAACGGCCATTGTGCGCACGGGCGTGTATGGTTTCACACGCAATCCGATGTATCTGGCGATGTCCTTGATGTATCTAGCGCTCGGGTTGCTGCTGGACAGCGGGGTCGCGCTGCTCCTCTTTGGGCCCTTGTTGCTGGTGATTCAGCGCGGCGTGATCGAGCGCGAGGAGCGTTACCTGGAGCAGAAGTTCGGCAAAGCCTACGTGAGCTATAAGTCAGCTGTGCGACGCTGGCTATGAGCCCGCTCTTAGTGGCGGGAAGGCAACCACACCTGCACCTGAGTTCCCTCACCCGGCTGCGATGGAATGGTCACCCGACCCTCAAACTGCTGGATGATTCCCAACACGTGGATCGACCCAGTCCTGTGCCCTGACCCACCGGTTTGGTGGTATAAAACGGTTCCAAAACCCGCTGCAAATCCTCGACGGGGATGCCGCAGCCGACATCGCCGACGGTAAGCAGGTAGCCGCCCTCGACTTCCACCGGCCGACCCGGACCCCACTCTCGACGCAGCAAACATTGACGGTGGGCCGGCCGACTCACATAGTCTTTGTATATACATCGGGGAGCTTCGTATGAGAGCAAGAATTGCTCGCTGGGGTAACAGTCTGGCCTTGAGATTGCCCAAGACTTTGATTGCGGAGTTAGGTTTTAGCGAGGACAGCGTGGTCGAGTTCACGGTGGTGGATGGCCAACTGCTGGTCCGGTCTGCGGCCCAGGTTCCCACCCTGGAGCAGCTGGTGGCTGGCATCACCCCGGAAAATCGTCACCAGGAGATGGACTGGGGGCCAGCTCAGGGAGCCGAATTCTGGTGAGCAAGAAATACTCACCAGAAAGAGGCGATCTGGTCTGGATCGACTTCGACCCACAACTCGGCCGTGAGCAGGCCGGACGTCTCCCCGCCGTTGTGCTCTCTCCCGGTTTCTATAATTCAAAGAGCAATTTGGCATGGATCTGTCCCATTACCTCCCGGGCCAAAGGGTATCCCTTTGAAGTCCCGTTGCCCCTGAGCGCGTCAATTCAGGGAGTCGTCCTGACTGACCAACTGCGCAGCCTTGACTATCAAAAGCGGCGCATCGAATGGATTGAACGCATTTCCCCTGATCTGTGTAACGAGATCAGGGCCAGAGCAAGGCGATTGCTGGAGTAATTTACTTCAGCCAGCCCGCCGCGCTCCACTGCTCGAGGTCGCACAGCACGCTTGCAGGTTGGGCCAGCCCATCGATGACCTGGAAAAACTCGAAGGGATGGTCGAGTTGATAGCTCCCATCCTCCAGACGGATGGCCCTGGGTAAAGAGGACTGCTCTCGACTCCTCTGGGAACTGGCGGGATACCGGCGGCCAAATTTCCCCTTCGCTGGCGTGCTCGCGCCCGTAGAGCGAAGCGAACCATAGGAGCGTGAGGCCGAGCGCTTCGGCTGCGCTTTGTTGGCGAGCGGGGTCGTAGTAGTCGTTCGCCAGGAACTCTTCGAACCGGCTGGCCTTGGACCCGGTGGGCCAAGCGAATAGAGTGGCCCGGTGTTCGGGTGTGAGGGGAACTTCACACAGGGAACATACCCCCTCCGGTTTGTCTGCCTTAGATAATCCACCGCTTCGACGGGAATTTTGCCTGTGGATCCTATTGGAAGCGCGTCAGCCGGAATTAAACGCCCAACTCGACCATCAGAAAGAAAGCTCTGGAGGACAAGAGTTAAACGGCTGGACGTTCAGGCCCTCCACTCGGCCGCCGAAGCGCCCATGGGAGCGATGATGGGATCTTCCCAGTATTCCGGGGTCTTGGAGAGATCAACCTGTGAGGCCATGCGCGTAAAGCGACCCATGGGCGTTTCGGCCGTGATCAGCCGGGGCGTTTGCAGAGCCCTGGCGGGATCGAGGTTGGCCAATTGCTCGCGAGCGATCAGACCGAAGTCCAGCAAGAAGGTGGTGGTGGGCGTCAGTCCCACTCGCACTCGATAGCTCCCTCCTTCGCGCGCGCGGCGCAACAGCGCCGCCTGCACTCCGATGGCCACCAGGTAACCGGTGAGGAAATCGTTGACCACGTTGAGCATGGGAAAGCGTGGCTCCTGGGCAGTGCCCTCGCAGGTGAGCAGACCGGCCACGGCAGCGCCGTTGAGGTCAAAGCCCACCCGTTCTTTCCAGGGACCGGCCGTGCCGTAGCAGGAGACCGAGGCATAGATCAGGCCTGGTTTTCGGCTGGCCAGCTCTTCCGCGGAAAAGCCCTCTTTTTCCACCGTCCCCGGGGCCAGATTGTGCACAAAGACGTCAGCCTGGCTGACCAGGTCGTAGACTCTTTGGCGCCCTTCGGGGGTCTTACAGTTCAGGTAGGCGGAGCGCATTCCCGTGTCGCTGTTGAGCCAGATATCGGGTCGTTCGGCGTAGTCGGGCAGGCACAGGTTCAAACTGTCGGCCCCCTGGGCTCCCAACTGGCGCAGCACGGTGGGGCCGGCCACCACGTGGACCATGCCCAGAGCGCGCAGGCCGCTTAGGGGACGGGCCGCCGGCGGCAGCGGAATGGGTGGGCAGTCGCCGATTTTTTCCAGCAAAATCAAGGGCAGGTCGCGGATGGCCTGATATTGCTCGCTGGCTTTCCATTCCTCGACGGTACGCACTCGCGAGATGGGCAGACGGATTTCCGCGGCTGCATCTTCCAGATCCTGGGCGTTCCACTGTAGAGCGGCGGCGGCCAACTGATCGGGATGGCAGCCGGTGTTAAGCAGGCGATTGGATTTCAGCACCTGCGAGGGGTAGACGGCGCAGTGGTGAACCCAGCCGCCGTCTTTGCAGCGCAAGGTGACGTTGCCGGTGGTCGAGCCCCAGAAATTCTGGTTGAGGCCCACCGGCACGTCGTGGATACGGGTATATTGCAGGTTGGGAGCCATAAAGGGGCTCTGGACGTGAGGGGCCAGGCGCAGGTCGACGTGGACGTCCTGACCTTCCCCGCCCCGGGCTTGCCAGATGGCTGCCGAGGCGATGGCGTTGGCCGCCAGCACACAGGCGGAGGCGGCCCCGGATTTGAGAACGGTGGGCAGCACCGGATCCAGGCCGGTGAAGCTCAACTTGCCTCCGCCGCTTTCCTTCTTCAGGCCAACCTGGCCCAGCAGCCAGTCGACCCGCTCACCCAGTTCCTGGTGGTTCACGCCCGGGCGCCTTCCTTCCAGGGCGCGTGCTCGGCGCTGAAGATGATGCGGCCTTCCTTGATCGTTCCCAGCACCTTGATGTCCCTGATGGTAAGAGGATCGACCGTGAGCGGGTTGTCGCTGAGCACGGTCAGGTCGGCTAGTTTGCCGACCTCGATCGAGCCCTTGCGATCTTCCTCTCGGTAGTGGTGAGCCGCCTCGATGGTAATGGCGCGCAGAGCCTGCAGCGGCGTCACCCGCTCTTGCTCGCCAATCACCTGACCGGAGCGCGAGATGCGATTGACGGCCGTCCAGATAGTCAGCAACTGGTCGATGGGCAGCACTGAAAAGTCGGTGTGATTGCTGCAGCGCACTCCCAGACTGAGAGCCGTTTTTAGGGGGCTGCAGGGATGGGTGCGTTCGGGTCCGAGGTTCTTGAGGTGGGCATCCGAGAAGAAAAAAGTGTGTTCGGTATAGAACGAGACGTTGATCTGGTATTCAGCGAATTTCTTGAGCTGGTCGGGGCGGGCGAACTGCCCGTGAATGATGGTGGTGCCCAGCTTTTCGCATCTGCGATCGCCGGCGGCCGTTTCGTGGGCCAGCAAGAGCATGTCCAGGGCTTCGTCTCCATTGGCATGGATGAAGAGGGGAATGCCGTGTTTGTAGGCCTTCTGAAACATCCCCAGGAAGGTTTCGTAGGGAAACATAGGCTCGCCGCGCCAGGGAGATTCTCCGTTGGGACCGGGCAGCAGGTAGGGATCGCGAAAGAAGGCGGTGCGTGACATGGGCACGCCATCGGCGAAGGTTTTGGCGCCGTAGAGTTTGAGTCGGTTGCGGTAGTGGCCAAATTCCTCGGGTTTGTGTTCTTGAAGGATTTCGTCCAGCTCGGTCATCAGTGCCAGTGACACCACGTCCAGGTAGAATTTTTCCTCGCGGGCAGCTCGCGTCAACAGAGCCAGGTCGCTGACCCCGCTGGCTCCTTCGGTGGCGGTGGTGATTCCGGCGGCGGCGTAGATTTCCTGAGCCCCCTGCATGCGTTCGAGCAACTCCTCGGGAGTCGGTTTGGGCATGCGCGCAAAGATCGGCAGAAAGGCCACTTCCTGAATGAGGCCGGCAGGCTCGTTGCCACCCGGCTTGCGCAGGATCACACCACCCGGAGGTGTGACGGTGTCGGCGGTGATGTCAAAGGTCCGCAGGGCCAGTGAATTGAGCACCGCGCCGTGCAAGGATACGTGGATGATCATGACCGGGTTGTCCGGGCTGACCGTGTCCAGGTCGTCGCAGGTCATCTCGCGACCCTCGCTGAGCATGTTGGAGTCGTAGCCGTATCCCACGATCCATTCTCCAGGAGCCGGTTTCCAGCGGGCTTTGTGCTGCTCCAAAACCTGTAGCAGGTCAGCGATGGAGTTTACGGGTCCGACCGGAGGAGCGGATACATTGGCATAGGTCAGAACCTGGAGTCCGTTGATGAAGTGGCTGTGGGCGTCGACAAATCCCGGAACCATGGTCTTGCCACGCAGGTCCACCACCTCGGTGTCGGGACCGCGCAGGGCCAGAATCTCCTGGTTGGAACCGACGGCCACGATCTTGCCCTCGGCCACCGCCACCGCCTCGGCGGCCGGACGCTCCTCGGCGACCGTGACGACCACACCATTGCAATAAATTTTATCCGCATTCATCTTTATCGTATCCTCCGCATTATGGGGATCTTCCCGGGTGGATCGAATCTTTCCTACACAGGAACCTCCGGATTCCTGAGAGAACCCGAATCCAACGTGAGTCAGCAAATGGACATTCCCCTGAGCGTGATCGGTGGCTATCTGGGAGCCGGCAAGACCACTCTTCTCAATCATCTGTTGCGTAATAAGGAAGGCCGGCGCTATGCCGTGCTGGTCAACGATTTTGGCAGTCTGAATATCGACGCGGGATTGATCGAAAGTCAGCAAGACAATGTCATTCGCCTTGACAATGGTTGTCTGTGCTGCACCCTGGTCACCGGCCTGGCCGATACCCTCAACAAGGTCCGCCAGATGGACCCCTGGCCCGAGCACGTGGTGATCGAGGCCAGCGGAGTGGCGGATCCAATTCGTATCGGGTACTATGCGTATGTGGCGCCTTTCCGTCCCGAGGCGGTGCTGGTGGTGGCCGACGCAGAGACTTTGCGCGAGAAGGGCGAAAGTCGTTTTGTGGGCGAGGCGGTCATCCGCCAGCTGCGCGGGGCCGATCTGGTGCTGCTCAACAAGGTTGACCTGCTGGAACCCTCCGAGCTCGAGTTGGTGCACGCCTGGATTTTACAGAAGGCCCCCGAGGCGCGGGTGGTCGAGACCCGATTTGGACAGATTTCTCCGTCCCTGCTGCACGGTCATCGAAGTCCGGGGCCGCACGATTTTGGTCCCGATCACGCCGTGCATTCCTCCTGGAGCCTGCAGTGGTCCCACCCGCTTGACCGTCAGGCGGTTGAGAACTGCCTGAGCTCCTGGCCGGAAGCGGTGATTCGATCCAAGGGCTTTCTCTTTCTAAAGGACGACCCCGGTCGTCGTTATCTCTTGCAGAAGGTCGGCAAGCGCACCTCCCTGACGCCTGACCGGGCCTGGACCGAGGCTCCTGTCAACGAGGTGGTGGTCATCGCCTTGCTCAAGCAGTTGGATGGAGCTCGACTGCTCGAACAGCTCAAGGACTGTCGGTGACGCCGATTTTGCTGCTGGGCTTGCTGGCCTGGCTGTCGGCTGTGTGCCACTGGTTTGCAGAACGTTGGAGAGTGCCGGTAGCTCCTTTGCTGCTTTTGCTGGGGACCGCCCTGAGGCCATGGCTGGCGGTCAACTGGAGCTGGCAGGAGATCTTTCCTTTGCTCGGGGTGACTGTCTGCCTGTCGTTTTTCGAAGGCGGCCTGCGCATGGGCTCGCGCAAGCTGGAGTTGGCCGGCTTGTCCAAGCGTCTGGTGACCATCTGCCCCAAGCTGGGCTGGGTGCTGATGACTGGCCTGGCCGGGCTGGTTATCGGACTGCCCTCGCCGGTGTGTCTTTTGCTGGGCGCCGTGCTCACGGTCTTTTCTCCCAAAGGGGTGGCTCCGCTGGTGGCCCGCCGAAAAGGAGGCGAAGCCGAAGAACAACTTTTGTTTCAGGAGTGCTACCTGGTCAGTTGCGTGGGTGGCGCCTGGGCCGCTCTGATGGTGCTGGTGATTCATACTCATCTTACCCATCCTGCCGTGGTCCATACCCTGCTCTCCACCACCCGGCAGTTTCTCTTCGGCGGGCTGATCGGCTATCTGGGGGCACGCCTGCTGGCGGCCGTGCACTCCCACCTGTCCCCAGCCGTGCGCGAGCCGGCCTGTCTGGGCTGGGTGTTGCTCTGTTACGGCGCCGCTCACTCGGTGCTGCCGGGGGCCGGTTTGGTGGCCAGTATTGTGCTGGGCAAGACCCTTTCGCAGCGTCAGGTTGAACTGCCACTGGCCTTTTATTCGAGCCTGCAGGCGGTGCTGGTGGGCATTTTGGGGATCTTGATGGGAACGCTGATCCCGGTCGCCGATCTGGTGAGCCAGCCTTTTCGCTACCCGGGCTTCGCCTTGCTGGTGGTGGGGCTGCGCCCGGTGCTGGTGCTGGCCGCGACCTTTCGCATGCCGGTGAGCCCGACCCAGCGCGCCAACCTCTGGGCGGTGGCACCGCGAGGTATTGTGACGCTGGGGGTTGCTGCCACCGCCGCCGATCTGCTCTCGCCGGAAGCGATTCCTGAAATGGCCTACTTGCCGGCCATTGTTTACTGGGTGGTGCTGGCCACAAACCTGCTGCCCCTTCTTCCGATCGGGCTCCGCGCAGAGAGAGACCAGGTCGGGAATTAAGGGGGTGCACCGATGTACCGTATGCACCTGCAGGGTCGGAGCAGGTCGAGTCCGACCTGGGCTCTCGACAGAAAACGAAACCTGCGGATGCTGTCCGACAAAAGATCTCAATTGAGCCACTGTGATACGCTCGGGCCACTCTCTATCGAGCGATCCATGAGACTGGCAGGCTCGCTCTCTAAGAGGATGTTGCTAAATTGGAATCTGAGCCCAGCCGGGTTGCGCTTGGCCAGCGACTGCCTCCTGGACATGAGCAATCGGGTGAGCGGCCAGCGCTGCTTGTGGACCTGCCCGCAAACCTCGGGAAACCAAGATTCCCGGTCCTTTTGATTGCGCCGGTGACACCGATCGTGGTCAGCCCTGGGCGTTGCCGGCCCCCCACCTGCCGGCAGGTAGCGTCAACCTGCTCCGCCCCTCTTTGCTTCTACTTGACAAATGACGTCGCAGGATGCCACGCGGGTCTTGCGGATTCTAGGCGAACTAACAGAGCTGGATTACTTGCGTGTCAAGCAGAGCCTGTCCGCCCTCCTCGGTCTTTGACCCTCAATGGAAGAGCAGTCTAGGAGTTTCTCCATGATCCTGGCCGACTGCAGCGGCAGGTGGCAGCAGGTTTCCTCATAGCGAGAGTCGACTAAAGTCCGCTCCACCCGACGCAGATTTCTAGAGAGGTCAGCTCCGTTCAGGTATTTTTCCGATTGCCCCGCTATTCTGGAGCTAATTTGGAGGAGTTGTCATGAAAATCGCAGCCAATAAGAGTCCGATGCCCAATCAAAAGCTGAACGTTACCTTCAATAAGGAACGCAATTGCTATGACTATTCGCAAACCTCGGTGATCACCGACTCGGTCACTGGATCGTTCAGCAGCAACTCCAGCACTCGCACCGTCTTTCGCCACAACTTGCTTAAAGAAGGGGGCGTCACTGCCGCCGCCTTGGGAATTCTCCCTGCCGCGGTTTGTGCCCTCACCGGACACTATGTCGGCGCGGGCGTATCGCTAGTGGCAGGCTTGTCCGCCGGGGCGGGCGTAGCCGCCTGGGGAGCAGGGCAAAACAATCGGATCGACACGGAAGCTCGCGAGGCAGGCTACAAGCCTTAACGACAGACTCGCCTGACCGAAGACGCTTTCCCGCTGGCGGCAGGGTTCGTGAAAATGCTCCTGTCGTTCGGGAGTGACTTTTTCACCCAGGACCACCAGAGACTTCCGGATCTGGGATCTGTGGGCCTGCGAGGTCAGGTCCACAGATCCTAGTCGGCCTGGCCGACTAGGATGCCCCAAACCAGGCAGCTGGGCCCTGGCCTTGGGGGCGGGAGCCGCCCTCTCGGTGGCCCTGGGTTCCTACTGCGGAGCGATCAGCCTGGCTGGAGACGGTGTCCGCTGGGCTCGCGGGCTTGAGTTGAGAGGGTCGGCATCAAGCTCCTTTCTAAGCCACCCCTAGTGCAGCGGGGGCGGATACTTTCGGCGCAGAAACTCGAGCACCGAAAACGATGTGCCAGAGAGGTCCTCGTCTCCCTTTCTAGGACGGGAATCGAAGTCCGGAATGCCGTCGTTGTTGACGTCCACGCCACCGGGTAAGGTGCGGGATACAAAGGAACCTCGGGCCGGTTCGGTCAGACGGTGACGCGCCGAAGTAGGATCGAAGCTGCCGTCGCCGTTGCGATTTTGCAGAGAGTGGGTCGAGTTGAGATAGCCTGGATGAAGAGCATCTGGTCCTTCATTTCCGGCTGCATTGATGACGACCAGGCCCAACTCTTTAAGTTTGTCGATCCCCGCAGCATTCGCCAGGATATCCTTAACCCGGTCGCGGTCGGCCTGGGTGAGTCCGCTGTTGGGGTCATCCAGTCTTTGTTGCAGGCGCTCCCGCAACTGCTGGGCCCGCTCCAGGGTGAGATTGCTACGAGTGAGGCTCTGGTCGCCTCGATAACCGGCCATGCGATTGACGTCACCGAAAGCCAACTTTTCATCCTGGCCAAAACTTAAATTGACTACATCTCCAGGTCTGGCTGGAATCTGCCCGTTACGGATTCTTTCGGCCAGATGGTCGAGCGAATTCCTTCCGCTGGAGTTTTTTCCCTGAGGGTCGAGGTCGGCATCTTGAACGCGGTAGAGGTTGTAGCCTTGCGTCTCAAGAGGGCGCGAGATGGCCTCGCCGTGAGAGCGCGCGCTTGTACCACGAACTGGATTATCGTTGGTGCGGAAGTCGTCGAGAACGATGACGTTCCGCCTGGAAGGGTCTGGCTTCTCCGGCACGCCCACGATCTGGGTAGGCGCGTCGATTCGTGATGGCAGTTGATCCACTCGGGGGGCCGGTCGGTTCGGCCCGGTCATGACCGGTGCCGGCTCCGCTTTTGGACTCTGGAAATTTCCTCTCAAAGCAGCCATCCAGGGAGGCGCGGATGGACCTGGTGCCGGTTTGCTGGCCTCGCTGGAAAGACGGGCCTGGTCTTTTCGTGGCGGAATCTTTACAGCTTGACTCGGCTTGGGAGCCGGCCTTTTGTTACGATTCTGTGTGGATGCTGGGGGGGTGGGGGTTTGGCTGACTTGCATGGCCTAAGTGTAGCTCTGGGGACTGAGCCGGTTCCCTGAAGATCGTTTGAACAAAAGGTTACCTTTGTGAACTTCTGGCGAGTCGGCCAGAAGATCTCAGCCAAACCAGCTACCGGATGGATGCGCTCAGGCTATTGGCTCGCGACTCCGAGGTGGCCGTCGCGGGCGCGCGCCAGGTGTCGAAAGGTTGTGATGGTTACTTTCCGCAACACCTGGAAATTGCCGGGAAGGAGGTCGTTGCTGAGCCGCCCGCTCCAGCCGGGCCACCACCAATCCAGGCCATTCTCCAAAAACTCGATCCAGGGAGGGCTGGGACAACCGTCTAGACACGGCAGCAGCAGGCGTAGCCGGAGTTCGCGGCCGTAGAGAGTGGCAAACCACAATAGCTGGGGCAGTGACCGGCTACGCCGGCGAGATAGAGCGCAAGCGCTGGTTATTGCAACACGAAGCACGGTAATTGTTTACAAATCGGTCGACCAGTTTGCGAATCGTTTGCGCGGTCGTGGCAAGCTCTCCTCACAGAATAAAACACAGGTTGAGGGAGTTTTCGCTATGACTATCCAGGATCGTTTACCCACCGCCAAACCGGCCGCACCCAAGCCGCCCAACGCGAAGGAAACCCAGGCGCTGATCGAGGCTGCCGACCAGGACATGTTCTTGGCCCAGAAACTCGATAACCAGCCCGGTGACCAGGATGGGCGCAAGGGTGTGGTGGATGTGCCCGCTCAGGGCCAGCAACCCGCTTACGAGCGTTATTACGAGGGCGATACCAGCAAGGGCAACATCTGTCGGGATGCCCGCAAGATGACCGAATTCGACGGCAATTTGGTGAAGATTTCCTACAGCGCCGCCGTGTCCAAAGATGGGCAGATGGGAACGGAAGAGACCTGGTTTCTGATGGACCGCACTCAGCCCGGCAAATCCACTTCGGGCGCCCGCACCACCTTTTTGGCCGGCTGCGAATAGAATGAATCTTGCATGAGCACGGAGTAGGGCGCACCTTATGCCCGTGCTATTCGTCCTGCTCTCGATGATTTCGCTCACCACCGATCTGCTGCCGCCACTGGTTTAGGGGGCACCTGCTGGAGCCTGCAACCATCGCAAAGGGAGCGGACATTCCAGGCGAAAATCACCATAATCAAAGCAGTTTTCCTCGATGCGCACCGGAGTTTTGGGCTGCGAGCAGGGGCCGCCACAGTTGTAGGTCCAAGATCCGCTGGGCAGGCGAACGGTGTCGTGGCGCCATTGGAGCGGGCTACAGTAGTCGGACTCTTCGCACCACCCAAGGGACAGGTGGCCATCCAGGTGGATCCACAGGTTTTGCCCGGGCCGGCGAATCAGGATCGAAGACGCGCTGTGCACAATTCCCTGGTGCGAAAAAGCGCACGACTCGCCCCGGGGTCCGCTGACCACAACTTCTTCGGGACCGGCGACGAAGTGTAAGGTTTGGCCGGCCACCAGAAAGTCCCATTCGTGGCGGACGAGCGCGCCCTGGGGGTCTCGATGAAGCTCGCGCCGGGGCAAGTGGTCTGAAAGATGGAATCGCCGGTCCACTTTGCCCCCGTCGGCGAAAATTTCCACCCAGGGAGGGCCGACCTGCTCGGCCGCCTCGCGCAGGCGCAAGGCCAGGTCGGCCGGGGCCAGGCGCAATCGCCAGTGGTGCAGTTGTTCTTTCACCAGAGGGGGCATTTGGGAGATTCCCGCCAGCAGCATGGCCCCTTTGAGCAAGGGGCCGGGGAGCAGGTTGTTGACGACCCCCATGCCTGCCACGACCACTCCGAGGGCGACCACTTCCAGCGCCACCATTCCTTTGCCCTGGCTCTGAAAATCGTGGAGTTCTCTTTCCACCGCATCCAGGGTCAGTGCGGGGTCCAGGCGACTCAGAAAGCGCCGCAGGTCCGGCGCCAAATTCGGGCTGGCCAGCATTTGCGACACGCTCAACCACTTCCAGCAACCCTGTTCCTTCATGCTTGCTTCTTCTTTTCCCGACCTGGGTCCAGCACCGTGTAAAGCTCGACTCGGGTGGTTTTCCCCTTGAACTCCTGGGGGCCAAAGGACTTCCACTCCAGGCCAACCAGGGCTTCCTTGCAGGCCGCATAAGTCACGTCGCTGACCAGAATATTGGTGTTCAGCTTTTTGGTGGTGGCTTCTATTCGGGCCGTCAGATTGACCACGTCCCCGACGGCGGCGTATTCCGAGCGACGGTCCGAGCCCACTTGCCCGAGCACGACCCAGCCAGTGTGGATCCCAACCTTGACGTCAAAAAAACCCTTGCCGGTTTGATCGGCTTCTCCCAATTGTTGTAGTCGGTAAAGCATGTCCAGAGCGCAGCGCACGGCTCGCTCCGGATGATTGGGCTGCACTTCCGGGGCTCCGAACATCACCATAATTTCGTCGCCCACGAATTGTTTAATGGTGCCTCCGTGACGATAGATGATTTCGATCATCTCCTCAAAATAGGCATTGAGCATTTGGATGACCTGTTCGGGCGTGGAGGATTCGCACTGAGGCGTAAAATTGTTGATGTCGGAGAACAAAATGGTGACCTCCTGACGGACCGCTACTTTGCCCTGGACGCTGGGGTTTTGGAGCACGTGGCGCATGACTTCGTCACTGACCATGCGCCCAAACAGCCCGCGCATCTGGCGACGGTCACGCTCCACCGTGAGATAGCGCTCCAGATAGCCGGCGCCCAGGGCCACCGTTCCCATC
>JALHOV010000058.1 GCA_022842865.1 Vulcanimicrobiota bacterium
GGTGACCAACTGCCTTTTTCTTTTGCCTCGACGGCCACAGTCACTCCCTAAGACAAACAGCGCGATAAAAAAGCTCGAGATCAGGGACAGCTAGGCTGAGCGTTTACATGTTGCGAAAGATGGGCTGCCCCGATCTGGGATTACTATTGTCCTCAGCCGCAAGAAGGTTGCGTGGCCCGGACGGCCGGGTAGTCTGACTTCTGCCTAGGTTTGATTCGCTCGTAGGCGCACCCATTGCTCCTGGTGCTCAGCCAGCGCCAAGCGCCAGCAGCCGACTGAGGTGCCGGGAGGACCTGGACAGGGATTTGTGCTGAAAATCAGGGCGTCGGCCACCTTTTTCTGCTTCTCCCTGGTGGCCCGCAAGGCTCATCACCCTCCCAACCCGCGAGAACGGGCGTGCTCGATGCTTTCCACCAGCTTTTTTTCGAGCACATCTCGAGGCGGCAGCTCGGTCAAGTAGGTTGCGACGCGAATGGAGCCATCATTCAGTTCCAGCAACTCGATCTGCTCTTGATTCTTGTCGGCACACAAAATCAACCCTAAGGGCGGGTTCTCCCAGGGCTGGCGCTCGTGCTTGTTTAACCAGCGCAGGTAGAGTTCCATCTGACCCTTGTCGCGCGCGTCGAACCGACCCAGCTTAAGTTCGATGGCCACCAGTGCTTTCAAGGGTCGATGAAAAAAGAGCAGGTCCAAGTAGTAGTCATCGGCGCCAATCGACATGCGCTTCTGACGTGTGACGAAGGTAAATCCGGCGCCAAGCTCCAGCAGAAACTGTTCGAGTTCCCGGAGAATGGCCGCCTCCAGCTCGGACTCACTGAAGTCGGCCGGCATCCCCAGGAAATCAAGAATGTAGGGGTCGCGGAACACCATGTCGGGCGTCAGCTGTTGCTGCGCTTCGAGCGTGGCCAGTGTCTGGTCGATGACGTCCGTGGGACGTTGAGCAATGGCGGTGCGCTCAAACAGCATCCCATCCATCTTGGATCTCAGGGTCCGGGTGCTCCAGCGCTCGACGCAACTAAGCTCCGTATAGAATCGGCGCTTGAGCGGGTCCTCGATGGCGATCAACTCGCGCAGGTGAGTCCAGCTCAATTGTGTCCGCAGTGCGGACACAATTTGAGAGTCCGGAAAAACCTCGGCAAACTTGGCCATTCTGTAGAGGCTTCTCTTCTCAAAGCCTCGACCAAATTCCACCGTCAAAGACTCCGACACCAAGGCAACAACTCGCTGCCCGTATTCCGCACGCCCGTCTTTGAGGAACTCGACGCGTAGGCGATCGCCAATCTGCCAATAGAGCCACACAAGCTCGCTGTTGACCGTCTGAGCAACGCGTCCGCGAGCCTGCACCACGAGCACGCGCAGTTCCGACAAGAGTTCCTTGGACGCCGAAGGAGTCAATGCCATGGCCTGAACTTCCCCAGGATGCCCACCCGACTCCTGGTCTTCAGATTCGTCAATTTACGAAACGGGCACGGTGGTGCCAGATTTTGACCGGATCTTAGACCAGACTTTCGGTTTTTAGCCGCGACAGAATTCGTCGTGCCCCTGGCTATCCTGGAGACAGTCATCGGAAAGGACTCTTCCACCAATGAAACGTCTTCTCGCCATTCTTCTCATCACCGCCGGCTGCGCGGGCAGCAGCAGCTTCACCATCAACGTCACCGGCTCCGGCCCCTTCTCCGGCTCCATCATGGTCATTCGCGACGGCAAGTCCGAGCAGCGCAGCGTGGACGGAACCGCACCCTGCTCCTACAATGAGACAGGCCCCTTGCTCAGCGTCAGCTTCCAGAAGAAGCAGACCAGCGGAACCCTGGGCGTGGACATCAGCAAGGACGGCCAGTCCGTGGCCAGTCAGAGCACCAGCGCGGAGTACGGCGTGGTCACAGCCGCGACGCAGTGAGCGAGAAGCAGCTTCTCGAGGCCTACACGGGGCTGCGCGATGGGGCGGTGCTGGAGGTCATGCTCGTGGACTGGCCTCACCCGAGTGAGCCGGTGGCGGTTTGGCACCGCTTCCGCTCCTGGAAGCATGGCCCCACCGCGGCTCAGCTCGAGCGTGCCCGACAACAGGTGCTGATCAGCAAGAAATACTTCTTTCGCTGCAGGCTTTGCCTGGAGCTCACAAATACCGGCCACCGCTATGGGAAAGACGTTTGCTCTGGATGCGCCACCCAACATTTCGGAGTGGTTTACTGAAGGAGCGGCGACTGCTCAGCGGACTCAAAAGTCGGGGGCTCATCTGCGGGTGGCCGGGTGGAAAGTTGATTGGCAGTGGGAGTCGGTCAGGGATCTAATTCTCTTCGAAACCCAAATGCTATCGAGAAAATCGCTGATCAACAGAGCCAATCCCTTATAAACATTGAAAAATCCGTCGCTCTCGGGAGTTGAGCGGAAAGTTGATCACGCGCCCGATCTTGTCTTAACACTGAGTTACCGGGAAATGAAAAAAGCCCGCTGTTACGGGCTTTCTTGTTGGTCGGAGTGCACGGATTTGAACCGTGGGCCCCTAGTCCCCCAGGATAGGCTTCGAATTGGCCGCGAGCCCGTTGAGCCGGGGCGGGGAATGGCTAGGGCCAGAGGAGTTCGGAGATGCCAACGGAGTAGCCGGTGCCGAAGCCGACCAGCAGAATGCGCTCGCCGGATTGGAGCTGGCCGGATTGGCCGGCGTCGGCCAGCATCAGCGGGATGGAGGCGCTCGAAGTGTTGCCCAGTTTGCCAATGTTGGAGAGCACCTTGGCGGGGTCGATGGTGGTGCGGGCCACCACTGCGTCCACGATGCGCTGATTGGCCTGGTGGAAGGCGAAGTGGTCGAAATCCTCGATTTTCCGGTTGCGGCGGTCCAGTTCTAGCTGGATGCGGCGCGGCAAGTCGGTCACCATGTCCTTGAAGACCTGTCGTCCCTGCATGGTCAAGCGCAAGTTATTGGTCGGGTCTTCGCGCAGGCTAAGTTCGTCCCCATCCACGTGAAAGCGGAAAACGGGCCGGTCGGACAGGTGGAAAGCCAGCAACGGTCCTTTTTCGCCCTGGGTGGACCAGGCCACCTCGGCTACGCGTTCCTCGTCTCCCTGCAAAAACACGGTGGCGGCGGCCGCATCGCCAAAGATCACCGAGGTGTGACGGTCGGTGGCGTCCACCGTCCGCGTCATGGCTTCGCTGGTGACCAGGATGCCGGCGCTGCCGGGGGGGCAGGTGCGCAGTAAGGATCCCACCAGTTGCACTCCGGCCAGGAAACCGTTGCAGCCCATGGTGTTATCGAAGGCCATCACGTCATTGCTGAGACCCAGGTCTCCCTGGAGCAGGGCGGCCTGAGGTGGAATGCAGTTTTGGTAAGTAACGGAGCTGACCACCACCACCCGGTAGCATTCGCGGTCGAGGCCGGCTCGCTCGAGGGCCTGGCGGGCGGCTGCTAACGACATGTCATAGGCGGTCAAATCGTGCTGGAGGATGCGGCGATGCAGAACCCCTACTCGGTCCTTGGGAAAATCGGGCTCGGGCAATGGGAAATCAAGGTGGGCACCGGAGCGAAATCGGGCCACCGCTTCGGCTAGCATCTCATTGCTAACGTGCAAACCGGGTAAATCACGCCCCGGCAGCGCTTCCCCGATGCTCTGCAGCTGTAGTCTCAACGGCCTGCACTTTGGCGCGGGTGGAGCAAGCCCTGCCGAATGCAGGGGCAAATATTTGGTTTTCAGGGGGGCTACGGAGGAACGAAGTTCCTCCTTAGCGCCTCCCTGTGGTCCGTAGGAGAACCAGGTCTGGGCTCGTAACCCAAGGCATGTCGTCTTCCAAGATTGTGCCGGGCTGCCTTGTTTCCATGGCGGCGGTAGTGGTCTTCTTTTTGAGCTGGGTGGCTCTGCCCTCCGTTCCGTCGGAGGAGGAGATTTCCAAGCTGCTGGCCCGTCAAAAGCAAGCCTTCGAAGACGACCAGAAGATGGCGCGGGACCCCGGACACAACGCCTTCATCGACCCTCAATTATCCCCGTTTTGGGGGCGCAAGTCGATCGAGTACAAGGCCCAGTCGAAAGCGGCGGATGTGGTGATGGCCCTACGTGCTTTTGGGTTTTTGGGTGGGGACGATGAGCACAAGTCGATTGCAATTCTCAGGCGCAAGCGAGATGTCGACTTAAACAAGGCGGTCGAGGATTTTAGCGCGTTTCTGCCTGTGCTGCGCAGCGCCTTACTACGTCCCGCTTTCATTCTTCCCAGTTCGGAGTTCCCTCACTTCGAAAGCCAGGGCTCCAACTATATAGCCTTGCGCTCCATCGCTCAGGCCCTCAGCGCCTATGCCGAGGTGCAACTGGCTGACGGGAAAGGCCCGGCGGCTTTAGACGCGAGTCTGGATATTCTGGCTCTGTCCAAGCTGGCGGTGGGTCAAAGGGCTCATCCGCTCATCATGACCATGATCAGCTCGGCCATCCAGTCGACCGGTCAGGAAACTCTGGGTTACGTGCTGCAGGGCTGGTCGGACTGGAGCGAGGGGGATCTGCGCAAGGCACTGGCTGCTTTAAAATCAAGTTCCGTAAGCGCCCAGTTGGGAGTCGAGTGTCTGGACTATGAACTTTGGGCCGCCCAGAATACGTTCTCCCGAAAACCCGATCCGCAATCCGGCGCCCTGGTGCGTTTACCGGGCGTCTGGCAGAGAGAGTGGCGCCTTTATCAGAACGACTATTATCCTTACCTGGAGGCGGCCCGCGCCAGGCGGCCGCAGTTCAGCGGGAATATGACTCAGTACACGACCAGTAGCTGGTTTCTCGGGCAGCACAGTTGGATGTCGCAATTGATGATGCCGAATTTTGAGCGGGTTGTTAGCCTGTTGGAAGTCAGTCATCAGCGCCAGGATTTCCTACATCTTTATACGGAGCTGCTGCTCCAGAAGAGGCAGGGTCGGCTGCCTAAGGAATTGTCCCCCCAATGGCTGGGAAGACTGGATCCGGTCCACATTTCTTACCGAGTCGAGAAGGGTGAGCCCCATTTGGAGTATGACCTGGAGTCTGGGCTCGCTCAAGCACTGCCCAAGGCGCGCGGCGTGAAGCGTAACGGCGGGGCTCGTTGGGAAAATTTGATGCATGCCCACTGGGTCCTACCCGTCGCCCCGTGAAGGCCATTGGCGTGCCGCAGGCGGCGCAGATGTTGGGCTTAACCGCGGGGGCGGTGCGCGGCCTGTTGGCCACAGGCCACCTGAAAGGGGAGAAGGTCGACCGGGTATGGACCGTTTCCTTTGAGTCGGTCCAGGTTTTGCAGGCTCTGTTGCGCGTTCCCCTGCGCATGGTCAGCGCTCTTCCCAGCGAAAAAGAACAGAAGGCCATTGGCACAGGTCTTTGTCCCGTCTGTGCCGGCAACCTGTGGGGCGTAGCCAGGGAAGGCTCGCAGTTCTCTAGCGAGTTTTTTGAATGCGGCGACTGCGCTTTCTCTCTTCACCAGAGTTTCCTGGAGTTTGGGGTGAGCGAGCAGGTGCGCGAACGCATTCGCGACCACATTCACAGTTTGCTACTGGTGGTGCGCAACGGCGAAGCGGCCCGCGAATGCTTGCAGCGGCGCGCTCAAGCCTTGCTCGCGTTCGAGTGATAGGTTGACTGCACCCGACGCCGAAGTCTTGACTTTCTCCCATGTGGGCGTGATGTAGACAGTAACAGGTGTCATTTGGAGTAAGCCTTTGGATTTGAACTCTGGGCTCTATAAGCTGTCGCCCGCTACGGCGGGCTCGCTTCGACCTGCCCAGGAGCGCAGGTTGGAGTCCGCTCCCCTCGAGGACAAAAAAGGACCGACCGATCGTTTTGAGTCCGCTCCCCCCCGCCTGGCCCAACTGCCATTTCCAGCGGTCCGGCCCATGGCGGTTCCCGACAAGGGCGTGGTTTTGGCGCCCAAGCCGGAAGCGAAGGCGGTAACCACTCCACCCCGGCCGGAAGCGAAGCCGACGGTAACTCCGACACCCGTTAAACCGGACGCGAAGGAGGCCGCTCTCCCCGACCCGCCTGCTACTCCGCCAAAGGGGCCGCCGCCGCAACGTCCCCGAGGGGTGACCAGCACCTCCGGTGTCACCACGGCCGCTGTGCAGATGGGATTGGTCAAAGCTCCCGAGCGCAAACCCCCCGCCACGGAGACCAGGTCTCCCGCTCCCGCCCCGAAAAAACAGGGGGCATCCTCCCAGAAGCAAGAAGTCAAGAAAGACACCCAGGCGGAGGAAGCCTCTGCTCAGAGCCTGCAGGCCAGTCTTTATGGAAGCGCCGGCCAGCAACGGCCGATCGAGCCCGGTCAGGTTGCCGCTCCCGAGTTTAAGCCGGTGGGGGCGACCGCACCCATCCAGGGCTCCGTTCGTCCCACCACCACTCAGGGCGGGCAATCGGTGACCCGCAGCGATCCCCCCGCCGTGGTTTCCTCGGCTCCTGCGGCCACCACCGTGCCGGTAGGCGTGTCTTATCCCAATGGAGCTCCTGCGGCCGAGACCAGGTTGAACACCACTCCAGGGAGCGCATTCGGCATGTCTGGCGCGATGTCGGCGGCCCAGTCCGGCGGATTGTCGAGCTGGCTGACCGACCTGAACAAGGATCCCAAGGCCGTCAGCCAGTTTACGGCCGAACAAAACAAGCTGATGGCCACGCCCGAGGGACGACAGCAGTTTAACCAATTTCTTTCCAGCGCTCAGAAAGACCCGGAGACCGCCAGGCTTTATCTGCAGATGCACGGCTCGCTGGGCGCCAGCGACGAAGGGAAGAAGTTGTTGGGCGATCAGTTCAAACTGATCGCTCAGGATCCCAAGACCTCGGCTTTGCAGCTCGATGTGGTCCGTCAGGGCATTCCATCCAAGCAGGCCTCCAGTTACCTCGGGGCCATGTCCAAGGACTCGGCCCTGGCCAGTGGCTTTGCCGGAATGCAGGCCCGCGCGGTCACCACGTCCCAGGGACGAGAGTCCGTTTCCGCTTTGACGAGGGCGGCGGCGGCCGACCCCAAGACGGCTAGCGAGTTCACGGCCACCCGGGCGGCCGCGGCCAGCAGCCAGAGCGGCAGAGAATCGCTGAAGACGGTCTACCAGGCGGCAGCGCAAGATCCCGCAATGGCCCGCTCGCAGGCCCGTCTGGATGCGGCCGCCACGGCCACTGCCGAGGGCAGAACCGAATACGCCCGCCTGCAAAAAAGCGCCGCCTCCAGTCCGGAGTTGGCCGCCAAGATGACCGGTTACGAGGCCTCCGCCTTGAAAGACCCGGAAGCCAGAGCCTCGATGACTCAGGTGGTGCAGAGCGCGGCGGGCGACGCCCAGGTGGCCGGGGCGCGCCAGGCCAATCAGGCGGCTGCTTCGACCGTTCCTGAAGGAGTGCTGAACCTGACCGATTTGCAAAAGCAAGTCGGGTCGGACCCTAAATTGGCCGGTTCCTGGTTGCAGGCGCAAAGTATGGCGCTTTCCACTCCTGAGGGCCTGACCAGTTGGACCCAGATGAATCAGAACCTGGCCAAGGACCCGGAGGCCAGCGCTGCGTTTGCGCAGTTGCAGGCGCAGGCCTGCAGCACTCCGGAGGGTCTGGCCACTTACCAGTCGATGGCCGGGTTGATCGCCAGGAGTCCCGAAGCCAGTGCTTCTTATGCGGCCGTGCAGGCCGGTGCTGCCAGCACTCCCGAGGGGCGTCAAAACCTGACTCAGTTCCAGCAGAATCTAGCCCAGAGTCCCGCCGCCAGCGCCTCCTACGGGGCGATTCAGGCGACGGCGGCCTCCACCCCTCAGGGACGGGAATCCTGGACCCAGTTCAACCAGGGTTTGGCCCAGGACCCCAAAGCCGCCGCCTCCGGCCTCCAGGTGCAGGCCTCGGCACTCAAGACTTCCGAGGGGCGCACCTCTTTCACCGCCTACAACCAGAACATGTCTCAGGAACCGAAGGCGGCAGCCTCGGTTCTGACGATGCAGGCGGCCGCTGTGAAAACCCAGACAGGTATGGCCGCCTTCACCGCCTCCAATCAGGAGATCGCCAGGGATTCCAAGGCCAGCGCTTCCTCGCTGACGCTGCAGGCCTCCGCTTTAAAAACACCCGAGGGGCAAGTCGCCTTTACGGCCACCAGTCGGGAGGTCGCCAAGAATCCGCAGGCCTCCGCCTCCACCGTGGCGGTGCAGGCCTCGGCCTTGCAGGTGCCCGAGGGAAGGACCGCATTCACGAATTTCTCGACCGAGCTGGCCAGGGACCCGATGGCCAGCGCGGCTTTCTTTGCCACCCAGGCGAGCGCGGCCAGCACCTCTGAGGGTCGAGAGTTGTTGACCGGCTTGCAGCGGCAGTTGGCCGAAGATCCGAAAGCCAGCGCTGCCTTTGTGGCCACTCAGGCCAGTGCCGCTCGCACTCCCGAGGGTTTGAAAAGTCTGGCTGAGTTCAACCAGTCCATGGCCCAGGACCCGCAGGCCAGCGCGGCGGTGGTCAAAGCCCAGGCCGCCGCGGCCACCACCCCCGAAGGCCTCAAGGCGCTGACCGAACGAAACAACGCGGTGGCTGCCGATCCCAAGGTCTCGGCTTCCTTCGCGGCCGTCGACGCCCAGGCGGCCTCGACGGCGCCAGGCCGGGAGGCGTTGACAGCGCGCAATACCGCCGTGGCCACCGATCTGAGGGCTTCGGCCTCCTTTGTGGGCGTGGACGCTTACTCGGCCACGACGGCCCCAGGCCGAGTGGCCCTGACCGGCCGCAACAACGCCCTGGCTGCCGATCCTAAAACAGCGTCCTCTTTCGTGACCGTCGATGCGTCCGCCGCTCAAACCCCCATTGGCCGCGAAAAGCTGACAATCCGCAACACGGCTGTAGCCACCGATCCGAAAACTTCGGCATCCTTTGTGGGCTTGGACGCTTACTCGGCTTCGACGGCCCAAGGCCGAGCGTCCCTGACGGCACGCAACACCGCCGTGGCCGCCGACCCCCAAACGGCGTCTTCTTTCGTGGCCGTCGATGCCTCCGCTGCCCAAACCCCCGGTGGCCGCGAAAAGCTGACGGCGCGCAACACCGCCGTGGCCACCGACCCGAAAGCTTCGGCCTCCTTTGTAGGCGTGGACGCTTCCGCCGCTTCGACGACGCAAGGCCGGGTGGATCTGACGGCGCGCAATACGGCCGTGGCTACCGATCCCCAGGCGGCCTCCTCTTTCGTGGCCGTCGATGCGTCCGCGGCCCAAACCCCCGGTGGCCGCGAAAAGCTGACGGCGCGCAACACCGCCGTGGCCACCGACCCGAAAGCTTCGGCCTCCTTTGTAGGCGTGGACGCTTCCGCCGCTTCGACGACGCAAGGCCGGCTGGATCTGACGGCGCGCAATACCGCCGTGGCAACCGATCCCCAAGCCGCCTCTTCTTTCGTGGCCGTCGACGCCTCCGCCGTTCAAACTCCCGAAGGTCGCGAAAAGCTGACAGTGCGCAACTCGGCCGTGGCCACCGATCCGAAGGCTTCGGCCTCTTTCGTGGCCGTAGATGCAACTGCCGCCAAAACCCCCGAAGGCCGGGAAGTGCTGACAGCGCGCAATACTGCAGTCGCCACCGATGCCAGGGCTTCCGCCTCCTGTGTGGCCGTCGACGCTGCTGCCGCCAAAACCCCCGAAGGCCGGGAGGTGGTGACAGCGCGCAGCACGGCCGTGGCTACCGACTCCAAGGCTCAGGCGTCCTTTCTGGCCGTTGACGCTGCCGCCGCCAAGATCCCCCAGGGCCGGGAAATGCTGACAGCGCGCAACACGGCCACCAGCGAACGCCCCACCGGCGCAACAGCGACGACTCTTCTCACCGACGTCGCCGCCCTCCAGAAGCCCGGCGGTCTGAGAACCTTCGAGGATCGGGCCACCATGGTGGCCCGATCCGTGCCGGAAAGCGCCAGGGCCTTAAATTCGTTGGCCCAGGCCACCACCACCCCCGAAGGTCGGGTAGCATCTACGCAGCTTCTCACGACCGTGAGTCGAGACACCGGAGCCTCGGTCGCTTTCGTGCAGGTGCAGGCTCAGGCCAGTAAGTCGCAGCCGGGACTGAACGCTATCGGGCTGCTCAACCAGGGGATTGCCAAGGACTCCCGGCTGGCTCTGGCCGTCGCGCAGGTCCACGCCCAGGCGGCTACGCTGGGGCCGGGTCGAATCGCTTTTGCTGAACTTTCCCAGAATCTCCCCGGGCGCGATGCCTTAAAAATGGACGCTCAGCTGGTGGGAAGCGCCGAAGGGCGGACGGCGGTCAGTCGCTTGAACCTGGCCCTCTCGGTCGATCCGGCGGTAGCCCAACAGGTTCTTCATGTGCGCAGCCGGGCCCGATTCGAAGACGAGGAAAGTCACGCCGCCATTGAGGCCGCGGCCCAAAAGGATCCGGTCCTGGCCAGCTCCAAGCGACAGTTGGACAGCGCGGCTCGGCGCGGGGTCATCACACCGCTGCCGCCCGAAATCCGGGCGGAGCGCATGGCCGCTGTCGAGGCCGAACTGTCGGTGGTCAAGCAAAAAGCCGCGGTCCAGGCCAACCCGGTCCCAGCCTCCGAGTCCGCAGCTCCCCCGCTTGCGGCCGAGGTGGAAGCACCCGACTCCGCCCCCATTCTTGACCGCCACGGCAGGATACAAAAGTTGGCCCAGGCGGATCTTTTGCTCGACTATAAAGAGACGCTGGCTGGTGACACGAAAGAGGAAGCGGCGGAGAAAGTCGAGGAAGTCGCCAAGCCCAAGGCTCGCGCCCGGGTCGTGGAAAATGAGCCGGTCTCCAAGCCCAACAATCTGGAAGAAGTCCAACCCGTCAATCTTTTTGAAGCCGGCGACCGCGCTGGACACAATTGTCGCCGCTGCGGCTCAGATTTTCAGGCTCGCGTGGCCTGCTGCCCTAGCTGTCAAGACGACCTGCGCCAGATCCTGACGGTCAACGCCACCTCGTTCCAGCGCGCCGGTTACGTGGTGTCGCGTCAGGCCGACCGCGTCGAAGTGTCTCGCGACGCGCTTCAGTCACTCAGTGACGAATCCCAATTCGTGCACATGCGGGGAGCCGCCGTCTTCGTGCAAATGCGCGATCTGGTGGCAACCTGTCAGCAAAAGGTGACAGGATATGCCACCATTGCCCCTCGCAGACCCTCTCGTCCAAATCTCGACTAAGCGGACGCCTCTATGGGTTGACGAAATAGCAGTCTTGAGTGATACTAACAGTGACAAGTGTAATGCAAGGCGAGGAGATTCGGACAGATGGCAATTCCTTCGAATTCGGTAGGTTCTAACTACAATCAGCCAGACGTGCGCCAGACGCGTCGGCTGGATACGGATCAAAAGATTCGAGAGGCAACTCTTACATCGTCTCAGGCACTCTCGCCGGGCGAGGTGCAGACGCATCAGAACTTTTATAACAAGTCTTTGGGCGACATCGATGGAGTGCGTAACGGGATCATCGGCAACTGCTGCCAGATTGACCCTTCCATTTGGGACAAGATTTTCCCCGGGCGCAACGATGAGAAGCGTGTGGAAGACGCCACCGCCCCTCATCTTTTTGACAACAAGAAGGCCAAAGACGTGCGCTCCGACTACCAGAAGACGTTCCGCGAAGCCAAGCGGGAACGCGCCCGCGCCGAGCGCGAGGTGGAAAAGTTGGGGCCGGGCGAGCATACCTTGTCTAACGGGGACAAGGTCAAGGTCAGCGAGAACCCTCTTACCCAGAAGAAAACCGTGACCACGACCAGTCCCGACGGAACGACCAAAACGGTCAGCTACGACCCCAAGAACCCCAACTCGGTGGATGTCAAAACCACCCATCCGGATGGTAGTTCCAGCGAGTTGCACCAGAAGGGCACGGAGGTCAGCAAGTCCACAACCGATGCTCAAGGTAAGACCACTAAGGACAGTTATCATCTCGACCTGGAGAACAACCCGGTGAAGGAATCCACCGGGCCCGGCGAGGATGACTACACCAAGATTACCGCCAACGAGGATGGCAGCACCGATACTCGTACCGAGATCTACAAAGAAGATGGTGTACCTGTCTACCATGACAAACACGAGAAGCCGGGCTGGCAATTTCCTAAACCGCCCATCCATCCTCACCCCCCGATCTTTCCCAATCCGTGGTGGCGCGCGCGCAATCCTGAAGATGATTTCGACCGCCACGCGATTCCCGGGCTTCAGGCTCAGGCTCAGTAGGGAAAAGCCTGGACTTTAGCGACTGATCGGGAATGGCCAACTCGGAAGCGGAACTACTTCAAGTGATCGACGAACTGCTGGCGCTCTCGCGTCCGCCTGGGGACCCCGAGATCGCGGATGTATTCGCTGCTCTGGGATATATCGTAGCCTTGCAGAATGCTCCTGAATTGGGTGGGGTGGTCCCGCCCGCACTCTCCAGGAACGTGCTCGAGAGCCTGGTGATCGTCGTCAAAGAGTGGTTGATTCAAAAGAATAGCCGGCCACCCGAAGATTCGGTGGCCGGATTTTTCCAAAGGGCTGGCGAACATGTGCAGCGCCTGCGAACCCCGTCGACGGAAAGGTGAGTCAATTCGTGGAACAAGAACCCACTCTGAACCTTCTAGAGCTGATTTACGGTCTGGTGGAGCGCTTGATGCTGACCACCGAGTTTGACGCGGATGAGCTCCACGATTTCGTGGGCGCCGTGCGCGACAACCTGGACGAAGTTCGCGAGCAATACAATACTCCGCCACCCGATGGGGCCCAGGCCGTGCAGGAATTGATGGTCGAGTCGCTTTCTCTCTTTGACGAGAGCTTTGAGGAAATTACCCAGTTTCTGGACGACCACGATGAAGACCGTTTGCGCCGTGCCGTGGGCCTGGGGGAGGACGCTAACGACATCCTCAGCGCCGTTGAAGAAGTGATCCAGAACAACAAGCACGTTCTGGCGGAAATGGCAGAAGCCTAGCTTTGGAGTCGGGTTTGCTGAGTCTGGAGGACGTCCTGGCCGAGTCCGAAAAGCTCGATTTAGAAGTCAGTGAACGCACTTTCCGTTACTACTCCGTGCTCGGACTGCTGCCGCGCCCTGTCAAGCGGCCCCCGGGCAGCGGAGACGCTCGAGTGCACTATTATGAGCCTTCCATTCTCGACCGCTTGCGTCACATTCGTAGTCTGCAGGCCGAGGGACATTCTCTGAAGCAGGTCAAGAAACTGTTGGAGGCGACCACCGGACAATCCGCTCTGGTTCGCTCCCTGGCCGACGGTCGTTTCCAGCAAGCCTGCCAGCAGTTCTTGCAGGCCCCCGCCGGCCAGCTTCGCGAGGCCTCGGCTCAGCTGGTGCGCCAACTGCAGAAGCTCACCGGAGACAGGGGAGGCGAACCTTCCTCGCGAGAGTTCGAAGCCTGCCTGCGCCAGTTGAGCCAGTGGCACAGTCAGCAAGCAGCGCCGCCACGCGCCGAAAGTTCGAATCGTTTGGCGCAACTGGCCGATAAAGTGCGTGCACTTCCGTGCGAGGACCCATCCGTTCGCCAGGTGCAGACCCGCTTGCTAGAATTAATTGGACAGGCCCGTCAGAACGGCGCTCCCCCGGACAGCGAAAGTCTTCTGGGCCTGAGACGCCTTTTGGCCAAATAAAAAAGCCCCCGGTCACCCGGGGGCTTTTGCTAGTATCAAACACCCTGTTCAGGGGAGCGAAGCGGAGACTTTAAGGCGAACCTGTGAGCCGTAAGTCTCCATACGACCCGAACAGGAGTTGGGAACCAACGGAGTGGCGGCGGTCCGAGGCTTGCCGAGGAACTCCAGAGCGCCCTAAAAGTTTGATAATCATTGAAGGCGTAGCGCGCCACGGAGGCTAGTTGGGCATGAAGACGCGGTAGGAAGTCGGATAGTTGACGATCTGGTTGCGCATAACGTCGCTGGCCTCGCGTCCGTTGCCTTGAGCGATGGAGATGTGGCCGTGCGGTCGGCCCTTGCCTCGATTCCACACCACCGTGGCTCCAGGCGGCAGTTCCTTGAGGTCCTGACGCGATAGACCTTTGGCCTCGCTGAAGTTTTTGTTCTTGGCCAACTGGTCCGCGGCCATGTAGGCGGACACGCCACTCAGGCCCATTCCGTTCTTCTCGAAAGCCATGCGAACTCCGCGCTTGCAGTTGCGGCCGCTTCCGGCCACGCCGCTCTCGGCGATTCGCCTGGCATCGCGGGCCAACTTTTCGCCAAACCCGGATTTAGGCTGTCCGTCCACTTTGGCAGGCCCGGCCACCTTGGCGGCGGGGGCTGCGTTGGGAGTCTCCCCATTCGAGCCTGCTTGCGTCGGCTGCCTGGGTGCTCCCGCCTGGCCCATCAAGGCCTCACGAGTTTTATCGCCGGCTTTGCCGTCAGGGTCCAACTGGTTGCTGCGCTGGAACTTTTCCAGAGCGGCCTGGGTATCTTTGCCGAATTTTCCGTCGACCGCCAGGTTGCCGCCGGTCTTTTCATTGAGGGCCTTTTGCATGGTCGCGACCTGGCCGCCACTGGCGCCTGATTTCAGCAGACCGCCGCTCCACGATTCAAATTTCACGGGGTTCTGGGCTTGAGGCCTGTTGGCGTCTCTGCTTACGCTGCTCTGGTCTGCTCTGGCGGCTGGCCGAGCCGATCGGCTGCCGTTGGCTGTTCGGGTCGGGGCCGCGCTGCTGGCACGCCTGGCTTTGCTGCCCTGGTTAGAACGACTGCTACCGCCCGCTTTCCGGCTCGGGGACTGAGTGTTTATCGACATTTGCGCCCATCCTTAGATAATTTTCTCCATTGTGGCGCATTCGCTGTCGGGATCGTAGAGATGTAAGTTACATCTGGGTGAACTGTGTAAACAAATTGTGAATCGGACCAAGGGTTTGTTGCTTGCTTGTAAACACTTCACTCCGAAAGGGCATAAAAAAAGCGCGCCCTGAGGCGCGCTTTCTCGTAGGTATGGCGCTCGTTATCGCTGGTTGTAGCAGCGGCCACTGATCCAGGCGCCGGCCAGAGCGGCCGGAATGGTCAACAGCAGTCCTACGATATAGGTCGGTTCGTTGGGCTCGCCATTGATGCTGAGACTGGTGAGCAGCGAAAGTCCGCCGGTCATGAGGGCGTTGGGGTAGCGAAGGGCGGGGGCCAGACGGCCCGTTACGAAGCCACCCAGACCGGTGAAAAGCAGGCCCCAACTCAGGCCAAGAAGGTCGAGAAGGCGGAAGTCGATTCTTTGGGCCAGGCACTCAGAACTGCTCCCCGGGTCAAAGAGCACGATCATAAGGGCCAGCACAAAAAGCTGAGTCAAGAACATGTCGGTAGCGAAGCCGACGGCAATCGCGCGGATGTTTAGTGGAGTAGCTTTGTGCGTCATTCCTAGTGATTCCGCAAGGGCAGGTCGTGAACCTTCTACTTCTCAAGTTCCGCCGCCAGTCCGAAGTGATCGGAGCCCTTGCTCTGGCTCAGCGCGATGGAGCGGCACCGCCAGGTCTTGGATTTCAGCAGCATTCGGTCAAAGCGGGCTTGTTTTGCGCCGCGTAGTAGCGGGTTGGTCTGGGGGTCCAGAGTCCAGCCCGGCTCCCCCGGATGAAGGGCTGGCCAAAGATCGGTAAATTCCCGCGAGAGCGCGGCGTTCTCTGGGGAGGTGGAGCAGAAATTGAAGTCTCCCACCAGCAGACTGTCCGGGCCCTTCAATTGCGAGAAGACCTCGTTCAGCTGAGCCTTTCGAGTGGGCCCCGCCGAGGCGGTGCTCTCCAGGTGGACGACTCCCAGTTCCAGGTGGTCCCAGCGCAGGCGCAGCAGTCTTCGCCCCATCTCGCCCGGCAAAGGCAACATGTCACATTGCTCGGGTTTCTGGCGAGAGAACACGGCAATTCCCTGCCACTGGGCCGGACTCTCGATGGATACCGTGGAATGGAAATTGCTTATCAGCGGGAGGAGGGGGCGCAGACAGGCCAGGGTGGCTTCTTGGACGGCGATGATGTCCGGTTGGAGCTCTTGCCAGTGGGCGGCGTGGGCCTGCATGCGGGCTTCGCGCTGGTGGCTGTCGAACCAGAGATTTTGGGTGACGATACGAAGGAGCATACTCGGGGATTCGCAATAAATTCCCCCATAACTGCTACACTATCGGAAAGGAGGGGCCGCTTGTGAAAGTTTGTCTGGTTCTGACCCATCAATGCAATTTGGGCTGCAGTTACTGCTACGCGGGCGAGAAGTTCAAGAGCAGCATGAGCTGGCGCACCGGTCTGGAAAGCCTTCGTCTGGCCTTCTCCAGGCCTGGCCCGGTCGAGGTCTCCTTTTTCGGTGGAGAGCCGATGATCGCATTTGATTCGCTGGCTCGCCTGACTCGGGTGGCCGCTCACTGGGCTCGGCGCGCCGGCCGCGAGATTCGCTTTTCAGTGACCACCAACGCCACCATTCTTAAAGACAAGCACCTGCGCTTCCTGAAGCACTACAAGTTCTTCGTGGGCGTGTCGGTGGACGGAGTGGAGGAGGTTCAGGATCGCCAGCGCCCCTTCGTGGGCGGGCGCGGTTCCGGTGAACTGGTGTGGCGCAACCTGGAGGCCATTTGCCAGCACCTGGAAGATTTTCGCGTGCTGATGGTGGTGCGGCCCGACACCCTGGCCCTTTTGCCGGCGGCCGTGGAGAAGATGTATCGCCTGGGAGTGAGCAAGATTTCTTTGTTGCCCGAAGCGGAGTCGGACTGGTCCGGCTCGCGGCCCCTCCTTAGCCAGGTCTATCATCAGTTGGCTCGTGTTTGCTTCCTCTCGATGTTGACCGAAGAGCCGATGTGGATCAGTCCTTTTGTGGAGTTACACCCGGGTCAGCAGAACGGTGGGAGCGGCAGTTGCGGTTTCGGAGCCGACGAGCTGGCCGTCTCGCCGGCCGGAAATTTTTACCCCTGCGCCCGTCTGGTCGGCCCCGACCGGCGCAGCGAGGTGCGCATCGGCAACCTGGAGGAGGGCCTGGATTGGGAACGCATCTCGCAACTCCAAAGCCAGGCCGACGAGCAGATGAGCTCCTGCGGATCGGGTGGCTGCAAATGCCTGGCCCTGATGCCCGGCGATCAGCTGCTGCAGCTGAAAAATGTAGCGATGTTTAGTGAAATAACTGGACAAGCGTGTCTCGCAGCTGAGACAGCGCTGGAAATGGTGGCAGCATGAGTGGAGATAAAATGAAACGGCGCAGATTTCTGGCCGATCTCTTGTTCGCGGGTGGGGCAGTCACGGCGGCTGCTTTGCTGGCCCAGGCTGGGGAGGCCGAAAGGAAGCCCTCGCCCTCGCCCACTCCGCAGAAGACGCCCTGTCCTATTCAATTAGATGGCGATGTGGCCACGCCGGTCAGTCCCAGCCCCCCAGCCAAAACCCCGGAGCCGGCTTTGGGCGGCAAGCCGATGGCCCCTCAGCCGATGGTCAAAGGCGAGGCTATGCCTCCCAGGCAACCCAAGAAACCTTGAGAGTGCTGGTGGTCGGGGCCGGATTCGGCGGCCTCGGGGCCGCGCGCTGGCTGGCCCGACAACCCGGCGTTCAGGTAACGCTGGTCGATAAACGCAATCACCACCTGTTCCAGGCCTTGCTTTACCAAGTCGCCTCGGCCGGCCTCAATCCCTCGGAAATTGCCAGTCCGGTGCGGGGTCTGTTTCGCAAGTCTCCCAATGTGCGCGTCATCATGGCCGAGTTGTCGGCCCTCGACGCCGACAAGAAAATTGCTTATTTCGATGAGGGCCAGATCGAAGTTGCTTATGATGCCGTAGTTTTGTCTTTGGGTGGGGAGACCAATTATTTCGGGCATCCGGAGTGGGCGCGCTTTGCGCCCGGGCTGAAGTCGATCGAGCAGGCGCTGTGGCTGCGCGGGCACGTGCTGGAGGCTTTTGAAAAGGCCGAGAAGAGTCAGGACGAGGCGCTTCGACGCCAGTTGATGACCATTGTGGTCATCGGGGCCGGACCGACGGGAGTGGAGCTTTCCGGAGCTTTTGCTGAATTGCGCCGGCACGTGTTGCGCTGGGATTTTCGCGATATCCATCCGGAGCAGGCTCGGGTCGTCTTGCTCGAAGGTGGTCCGCGCGTGCTGGCCGCTTTCCCGCCCGATTTGAGCGAAGCCGCGCGGCTCGATCTGGAGGCGCTGGGCGTGGAAGTGCGCCTTTCCGAAAGGGTTCAGGAAATTGGCGAGGGTTATCTGGTCACCGACCAGGGACGCATTGAGGCCCATACCATGGTGTGGGCGGCCGGAGTCAGCGGTCATCCTTTGGCGGCCAGGCTGGGCTTACCGACGGTAGCCGCAGGTCGCGTGCCGGTCCTACCCGATCTCAGCGTAGCCGGAATGGATGGCGTGTTTTGTCTGGGCGACATGTGCTTTTGCCCGGACGATCAGGGCAAACCGCTGCCGGGAATGGCGCCGGTGGCCATGCAGCAGGGGCCGGTGGCCGCCGCCAATGCGCTGGCTTATCTGCAGGGGCGGCCCACTCAGCCCTTCTGCTACCAAGACCCCGGCATCATGGCCACGGTCGGGCGCACCCGCGGAGTGGCCGTTTTGGGCAACCGCCATTTCAGCGGCACGCGCGGTTGGTTCACCTGGCTGTGGCACCATTTGCTGCGCATCGTGGACTTTCAGAATCGCGCGCTGGTCTCGGCCCGTTGGGCCTGGGCTTACGTCTCGTGGAAGTGGGGCGTGCGACTGATCCACGGGGGCGCCGGAGAATCTCAACAGATTAAGGAAAAATGATTTCGGTGGCGAACCGGCCGCCCTAGATGATGACGCTGCTTTTCTCCCCTGAGGGACGAATCAATCGCAGGCGCTTTGTGCTCTGCCAGATTTTACTGTTTTCCGGTCTGCTCAACGGCTACTGGGTGATCGATCACCTGGGCTCAGCCGCTCCGCTGCTCTCGTTGCTTTTCGCGGTCAGCTGGCTTTACGTGTTTGGCGTCGTTTGCGCCAAACGCATGCGGGATACGCGACGCTCGCCCTGGTGGCTGCTGATGCTGCTGATTCCCCTGGCCGGGCCGGTGCTGGTAGCGCTCTGGCTGCTCTTCGGCTGGGGCGGGCCCGAGGACCGGCCCCACGTCGAGAATGAGCACTTTCGCTCGGGTCAGGGCGAGACCGTCATCAATGACGTGACCCATCTCAATCCGGTCAAGGTCAAAGACGTTTTCGTGCCCACCAGCGCCTCGGAGCTGGGCGAGTATTTGCGCACTCACGAAGGTCCCTATTGCATCGGCGGCGGTCGCTTCAGCATGGGTGGCCAGACCTCCAGTCCGGACGCGGTCCTGCTTGACATGCGCCGCATGAATGCCATTTTGGAAGTCAATCCTCAGGAAAAAACCGTGCGCGTGCAACCCGGTGCTCGCTGGTGCGATATTCAGCGCGCCATCGACGAGCACGACCTGTCGGTGCTGGTCATGCAAACCTACGCCAACTTCACCGTAGGCGGCTCGCTATCGGTCAATTGCCACGGTCGTTACATCGGTCTGGGTCCCTTGATCTTGTCGGTGAAATCGCTGAAATTGATGCTGGCCGACGGCAGCGAGCACCTCGCCAGTCCCGAGGAGAACGCGCATTTTTTCTATGGGACGATCGGCTGCTACGGCGCGCTCGGGGTGGTCACCGAGGTCACCCTGAAGCTGGGCGACAACGTGCCCATGGTGCGCAGTGCCGTAAAAATGGGGCGGACCGAGTATCTTGGCTTCTTTCGGGACAAAGTGCGCAACAATCCGGGGGCGATTTTCCACAATGCCGACCTCTACCCGCCCCACTACGGGCGCTGCCTGGCCGTGACCTGGAGTCGCACCGACCTGCCTCATCGGCGCAGCGAGCGCCTCCAGACGGCCAAGTCGACCTACCCGGTTCACCGCTACTTTTACTGGGCGGTGACCGAAACCCCGCTGGGCAAATGGCGGCGGGAACATCTTTTTGATCCGGCTTTCTATCGCAAGGCACTGATTTACTGGCGCAACTTTGAGGCCGGTTACTGTGTGGGCGAACTGGAGCCGGACTCCCGCAAACACAAAACCTACGTCCTGCAAGAATATTTTGTTCCGCTCGACCGCTTCGACGAGTTTGCCGACAAAATGCGCGATATTCTAGCCCGGCATCGCGCCAACGTAGTCAACGTCTCCATCCGCCACGCTTTTGCCGATCCCGGCAGTTTGTTGGCCTGGGCCTCCGAGGAAGTCTTCGCCTTCGTGCTTTATTACAAACAGGGCACGACTCCGGCGGCACGTGCCAAGGTAGGGGAGTGGACGGTCGCACTGATCGAGGCTTCCCTGCAATGCGGAGGGCGCTACTATCTGCCCTACCAACCCTGGGCCAGTCACGAACAATTTCACCGCGCCTACCCACGGGCAGAGGAACTTTTCGCCCTCAAGCGCCAATACGACCCGGAATACCGATTCCGCAATTCCCTGTGGGACAAATATTATCCAAGGAGCCAAAATGTCTGAATTCAAGGCCGTTTTCGATCAGCCCAAGAGCAATCAAGATTTTTATCTGTTTCTCAAGAACATCTTTCACCTTTACCCGGAGGATAAGTTTCACGCTTTGATTCAGGAAACCACCGGACGGCTCGACAACGATGAAGCCATCTACAAAAGTGTGCTCGCGGATCTGCCCGGCATCAAGCCCTTTCTCTCCGAACTGACCTACGCTTTGCCATCGCTGCGCGAGCAAAAAGCCGAGATCTCGCGGGAAACGGTGGAGTTGCTGGGACTTGACCGCGAGTTCAACGGCTACGTGGAAATCGGTTCGACTGGCCGCTATATCAGCAAGTTGCGCAAGGGCATGAAAATCAACGAGCCCATTTATCTGATCAACGACGTGGAGCCGACCTATGCTCCGCCGGACCTGGCCGAGCGCGGTCAGATCGCCAAGATCGGAACCTTCGTGGAACTGGCCGAATACGCGCCCATCAGCGCCATCGGCGAATCCAGCGTGGACATGGTGACTTGCTACATCGGACTCCACCACTGCCCGACCGAGAAACTGGACGCTTTTATGGGCTCGATTGCTCGCATTTTGCGCCCCGGTGGCGTCTTTGTGATGCGCGATCACGACGTGCGCAACCCTGAAATGCACACTTTTGTCTCGCTGGTGCACACCGTCTTCAACCTGGGCCTTAAAATCGAATGGGAAGAAGAAGCTCGCGACACCAAACTGTTCCGTTCCGCCGAGGAATGGTCGAGCTACATCACGGGTCACGGTTTCACCGATAGCGGCAAGCGCCTTCTGCAAGACGGCGACCCTTCCTTGAACACGTTGATGGCTTTCCGAAAGAACCCGTGATTCGCCTTGACCGCCAGCTGCTGGGGGTCAGCCTCAGCAGTCTGGCCCTGTCGGTCGGGCTCATGCTGTGGGGAAGCGACTATACGCGTCCCGCCAGGGCGGTGCCCTTAACGCCGGTGGTGTCCGAGTCGCTGACGCCAATCAAGCAGAGGCGCTTGCCCGATAATACCTACCTGACCTATCCCGAGTGGTTTCTGGTCTTCAGCCCGCGCGAGTACGCCACTTATGCGCGTGAGCATACCCCGACGGATTTTCCCTATCTGGGCCATTTGGCCCAGTTCTGGACGGGCTATGCCGAGGCCAATCGGCAGGCCCAGCCCTACGGGTTTAATTTCGACTACCACCTGATGAACTTCATCATCGGCGCCAGCACCACCGCCGAGTTCCTGGTCAAAGCCAGCTACGAAGCGACGGTGGGACGCGTCAGCGATGCTTTGTCGTTCGGAGGAATGACCGAAGAGGACAAGTTCTCCGCCCGCCAGAGTGCGGACTACGCCAAACTACTCGATACCAAGGCATGGTATGACTATCCTTACTTCGAGGATCTGGCTGGACTTTGGCGCCTGCCCGCCCTCGGAGCCGGCTTCGTGCGCAAGTGGGAACGCCGCTACATCCTCACCACCGACTACGCCTTCAAAGGTGTTTACGGCCACCTGATGTATCAGGCGGCCCGTGCTTCCTACGAGCCCGAGGTGCCGCAGACGGCGCTGGTGGACACTCAGGGGCAGCTGCATAGCCTGCCGCGCTACCAGGCTTTCCAGGACGATGCCTTGAGGTTGGCCCGTCAGGGAGTGCAATTCCGGGAAATCGCCGGCAACCGTCAGGGCATCATGGTTTGCTATCAGGCACCGGCCGGCAATCCCCAGATCCCGGAAGGGGCCGCGCTTTTGTTTACGCAGCCCCTACTCACGCAACCCCAGCTGCAGCGAGTGGTGTTACGGGTTCCCATCGACCAACTCCACCGCATTCTTCAGGAACTGCCGGTCGAGCACGTCTTCGACTTTTAATCAAAAACGGCGTCTGGGCAGATGCCCAAACGCCGCTTTGGCTTGCGCTGGCAGTCTAGGCTGCGCCGCGGGTAAGTCCTGAAAAGAGCGACATACACATCACCAACACGGCCGAGCCGACGATGGTGGGAATCAGGGAGACTCCGGCCAGCGAAGGACCGAAGCTGCCCATCAGGCTGCCGCCGATCCAGGCTCCGAGGAAGCCGCAGACCATGGCGACCAGGAAGCCTCCGGGAATGCGGCCCGGCACGAGTGCACTGGCGATAATGGCGCAAATTGCGGCGATGATGAGAAACAGAATGAAATGCATTGTAAGATCCACCTTATACACTAGCTACCGGTCCCCCGGCTTGCCCTCAGTCTAGCCAAAAAGAGGGCCGGCGCTCAGAGTGAAGGATCCTGCATCGAAAGTACTTCCGTCCGAAAACGGGGACTACTTCAGTCCGCCGGTCCAGGTCTGATCTTCCGAGTCCGGGGCGTCGCTGGCGGTCACTTTGTCGCCGGTTTCCACTTTGCGCTTGTGAAACTCAATGACGCCGTTCTCTTTCAGTAGATAGGAGCTCTTCTCGACGGTGTCGCCGAAAACTCGAAAGCGTGTCCAGCGCTGGTCGCCCGGCGCGGAGCCTTTGCGCAGAACCACCTCGCCGCCGCCGGCGTGGCGGAAGAACTTGCTGAAGATCGGAAGAGCG
>JALHOV010000059.1 GCA_022842865.1 Vulcanimicrobiota bacterium
GCGCAATCGGAGTGCCGGAACCCGTGGGCGCATTGCCGGGACCGGTAGGCGCAATCGGAGTGCCGGAACCCGTGGGCGCATTGCCGGGACCGGTAGGCGCAATCGGAGTGCCGGAACCGGTGGGCGCATTGCCGGGACCGGTAGGCGCAATCGGATGCGCAAAGGCCTCTGGCACAGGTGTGGAACCCCGGCCGGGGGGGAAAGGTTGGCTCAAGCTATGTTGAAACGCGTTGCCCTGGCTCTGCTGCTCACTCCTCTGGTCTATGCCAAGCCCTTGAAACCGGCGCCAGTGGTGGTGAAAACCCTCAGCTCGCGTTACAAGCTGCCCACCCCCATCCCCAGCGCCGGTCGGACCAGCGGCGCCCGCGACCTGGCTGACTACGTGCAACTCCAACAACGCTTCTTCCCTGGGGCGGTGGTCACGGCGGGATTTTACGACTGGCGTACCACCTCGCGCTATCGCGGTCACGCCGGCCTGCATCTCGGCTACGACGTGGCCATGCCCTACGGCTGCCCCTTCTCGGCGGGCTGGGCGGGCACGGTGACTTCCATCGCTCTGTGGTCGGGCGAGGAATATGGCATTACCGTCCAGCATCCCGACGGAAGCAGCGTCACCTACGGACACGTCAGCCCCAAAGTGAGCATCGGGCAGCACGTCTTGCCCGGCGAAGCCATCGGCACCATTGCCTACAACCACGTCGACGTGAAGATGCGCGACGCCCAGGGCAACTACGTCGACTTCGGGGGCAACGGGCGCGTGCTACCCGCTCCTCAATGGGCGGTGGAACAACCGGTAGCCAGCCGCGAGATGGTCATGGCCAACTGGCTGCTGGCCCAAAATACGCTGGAGATGGCCGAAGAAGAATACCGGAACGAAAAGCTGGAGGGCGAAAAACGCCGTATCCAGCTGCAGGCCCTGCGCCAGAAGATCCCCGCCCTCAAGGCCAGCCAGTCGATGATGGCCGAATACGTGGAACAAGGCCTGGTCTCGCGCCTGACCTCGGAAGAAAACCATGAAGAGCTGGAAAACGCCCAGAAAGAGTTGGCCCGCATGGAAAAGGCGCGCACCAGCTCTCCCGGCCGCAGCAAACAGCTGCAAAAGGAGGTCGAAGCAGCTCGTAACCGCCTCAACGACGCCAAAAAAATGGCGGCCGAGCGCGGCATCAGCTGGAAACAGGTGCAAGCCTTTGTGCAGGCCACCATCGCCAATGACAAAGCCCTGAGCAAGAATGTGCAGGCCTACAAGAAGAACGCCCTCACCAAGAACGCCGCCAAGCTGGCCGGCCTCGAACAAGAACTGAGCCGAGCCACCGATACCCTCAAAACCTACGAAGAGCTCTTCGAAATGGGCGGCATCTCCCGCAACGAGCTCCAAGAAGCCCGCACCAAACAGCAAATCCTGCAGGCCCAGGTCAAAGCCATCAAAGGCAGCACCGGCCCCGCAGGCCACGACTAGCTTCCGCAGCCCCCAACCGTCCCGGTGGAGCTTAACAATTGTCAGGCCTGGTCGGGACGCGCCCGAAAGTCAGGCCTAGCGGCTGACCCATTCGTGGATGGTGTCGGGCTTGACGGCGCGGCTTTTCACGTCGAACTTGGCCGAGATCCAGTGGTTGAAGTGTTCCTGTTCGATACCCTGGGTCTGCAGCGTCACTGTGCGGGCGCGCGGGTCGAGGATCAGAAACTGACCGGAGTAAGATTTGTCGGTCATCGGGATGGCGTTGCCGCCTGCGATGATACGGCCGGTTTCATATTCGGGCTGCGAATAGCCCTTCCAGCCTTCACCCAGCACCGAGGCGTCGCGGGTGCGCACGAACTCCTCCACACGAGGATCGTCCATGCTCTTGATGCCGTGCGGGCCCACTTTGCCCTCGGCCCGGTCGACTTTGCCGTTGGCACGGAGGGTCATGTTGCCGACCACGGCGCGGTTGCCTAAAGGTAGACGGAATTCCATATTCAGTTGCTCCGAATTCTCTGCTGGAATAGGCCGCGGTCGAGTTAGGAACGGTGCTTCGCCGCGTACTCTTTCTATATTTGTGCGGTGAGTCTAATGGATAGCCCTGAAAAATTTCAGGAATCCATGGCCGAGAGCGAATCGCGCACTTCGTCGCGCAGAATGAGGGGCTCGATCTGGCGGGCTTTCTCGGCCAGGGTGGCGGGAATGCCGGGCACGAAGGACAACTGGCGAGCGACATCCAGAGTACGGCGCAGGGCTCGGATCAAGTCGCCGCCCTCCAGGCCTGAAAGTTCGATCAGCTCCAGCCAGGTGCAGCCGTTGGCCCAATGGTAGGCAAGCGGCGCGTAGGCAATCACCACGCCGCAGGGTGCGTCCACGTTCTGCTGGCGCTGCAGCCGCTCCAGGTCGGTGGCGATGGCGCGGCACTCGTTGAGAGCCTCGGCAATATAGCGCTTGCTCTTCAGGCGCAGGTTTTCCAGGGCGCGCATCTCCTCGTTGACCAGGCAGGTCAACACGGCCACGATCTCGGTCACTTCCAGCGTGTCCAGCACACCCGCGAAGATGACTTCGCACAGCAAAATCGTGTTGGTGGCCCTCAGGGCGGCGGCGGCTTCGCCCTTGTAAGTGGGCTTGTAATCATCCAGGTAGTCGAGCCGCTCGAGCACTTTGGTCAGCGCCAGGAACTGTCCCCAATAAGGCGTCTCTCGACTGCCGGTGCCGGCTCGCTTCAAAAACTGCTCCAGGTCGCGACGGCGGTGCCCCTGCTCAGCGCAGGGAGCCATCTTAGGACAGCCATTGCAGGGCGACTCCTGGATCTTGTCATAAACGCGGTCGCGCTCGGCCTTCATGCGAAGAATCTCGTATTTGACCGACCCGTGCTTGGGCGCCTTGGCCAACCCGTGAATCTGCTTGCGCAGCGACTCGTCCCGTTCCAGAGACTTGCGATAAGCGGACAGGTCGCCCAGTTCGCCGGGACAAAGCGGCTTGCTCAAATCCTCAAGGCGCTGCTGAGCGTGGCGGAACCCCTGGCCGCCTCCGCGCTGCTCCACCAGAAACTTGCCAAACGACTTCTCCACCAACTGCCGGCAACTCTCGATGGAGTGACGCTGCAACAGGTTAAGCACCATGCCGTAGCCGGGCCGGAAGTTCGAATCCAGGGGGTCGGCCTCGGCCCGAGCCAGCTTGGCCACAGCCGTAACCATCTCTTTAGGATGGTGCACTACCATCACATAGCCGACCTTGTCCATGCCGCGCCGACCGGCGCGACCCGACATTTGCAGAAACTCGCTGGCTGTCAGCAGTCGATGCCCATCGCCGGTGTATTTCGAGATACAGGAGATGACGGTGGCTCGAGCTGGCATATTGATGCCGGCCGCCAGAGTTTCGGTTGCGAAGACGACCTTGATCAGACCCTTCTGAAAGAGGCGTTCCACCACCGCCTTCCAGGCCGGCAGCAGACCGGCGTGGTGGACGGCCAGGCCTTCGTAGAGGGCTCCCAGGTGACCGTGATTGGCCAGCGCGGGGTGGTCTTGCAGGAAGGCGTCGATCTCATCTTCCCGCTCCTCGCGAACCTCGCGCGGGTCGTGCAGGCGACCCCGACAGCGATCCATGGCCAGCTCACAGCCTTTGCGCGAAAACAGGAAGTAAATGGCCGGCAGCATGTCCTCGCGATCGAGATCGACCACCACATCCTCGGGCCGGGCCGCGTCCTCGCTTTCGGATTTGGGCCGGCGGCGAAAGCCCTTACGGGCAGTCGGTATGGCCGCCCGTTTCCAGCGCTCCTGGAGCTGGCCGTTCTTCTCAAAGAGCAGTCCGGAGCGCTGTCCTTTGAAGTAGTAATGGCGCAAGGGCACGGGCCGATGGTGGCTGACCACCAGTTCGGTGGAGCCGTGAGTAAACTCGAACCAGGCCCGCAAATCGTCGGCGTTGGCCACCGTTGCCGACAGCGCGATCAGTTGCACTTCGGCGGGAGAGTAAATGATCGACTCCTCCCAGACGGTTCCGCGCTCCGGGTCGTTCATGTAGTGGCATTCATCCAGCACCACTGCCTGCACCCCATACAAATTGCGTTCTACCTCACCCAGGCTGGTGCCGTAGAGCATATTCCGATAGACCTCGGTGGTCATGACCACCACCGAAGCCGCTCGATTGACCGACACGTCACCGGTCAGCAGCCCCACCGCAGCCTCTCCAAATTCGGCCCGAAAGTCATGGAACTTCTGATTGGAAAGGGCCTTCAGGGGGGTGGTGTAAAAACAGCGCTTGCCCGTTTCAATGGCTCGCCGCACGGCATACTCGGCCACCGCCGTTTTGCCCGAACCGGTGGGCGCGCACACGATCACGCTGCGCCCATCTTCAATAGCCTGCATTGCCTGAATTTGAAAATCGTCGAGTTGAAAGGGAAACCAGTCAGCCAGTCTTTGCTTCACAGTGGCCCCCGACGTGAGTCTGTTGCTGTTCTGGGGGCAGAGGCGCCCGTCCGGCAATGGAACGTGGAGCAACTCCGTTGCTCCTGACGACCGCGGTGTCTCGGGTTATACATTAAGGAGTTGCGACGCAGTCCGGACGGGATGGATCTGCATCCAGAAAAGTGATGAGAATTGCGTTGGGGGTCACTAATAGAGATCTCGGCGGGAGACGGTCATGGCGCGTTCGGCTTCGCGCTTGGCGTCCTTGGTGGCGGAGTCGGCGCGCTTGTCGTAGAGCTTTTTGCCTTTGGCGACCGCCAGTTCCAACTTGACCCGACCGTCCTTGAAATAAAGCTTGGTAGGAATCAGGGTCAGGCCCTTCTCCTCTTGCTTCCCGATCAAACGATTGATCTCGCCGCGATGGAGCAGCAACTTACGAGGACGCTTGGCTTCGTGATTGTCATAGTGAGTTTTGTCGTGGGGGTTGATATACAGGTTATAAAGCCACAACTCCTGACGCACAACCTGGGCGTGCGCGTCCACCATCTGCACGCGGCCGTGCCGGAGCGACTTGACCTCGGTGCCCACCAGAACCACTCCACACTCGTAGGTGTCCAGGATGTGGTATTCGTAATAGGCACGACGATTGTCGGTGATCGTGCGGGTGCCTTTGCGTGGAAAGTCGGCGGGTTTGGTCATGGTCGTTGTATTTCGTAAAGTCCTGAATATTTATCCCAAAGATAATCAACAAATGGGCGATGATCAAGTTCCTCACCGCCGGTGGCTTCAAAGATAGCTTCTTCCGGCAAAACCGAACTGCCGTAGCGGTGAAGATTATGTCGCAACCAGTTGAGCAAGCCTAGATTGTTGCCTCGCGCGATGTCCTCATCCAGACAAGGCAGATCCTGACGCACCTTGCGCCACAATTGAGCAGCCACCACGTTGCCGATCGAGTAGGTTGGGAAATACCCGACCAGGCCGTCGGACCAGTGAATATCCTGCAGGCAGCCCAGCGCGTCGGTGGGCGGTCGGATGCCGAGCGTCTTCTCCATCTTCTCGTTCCAGGCGTCGGGGAGGTCAGCGGGGTCCAAGGCCTTGGTGATCATGTCGCGCTCCAGTTCGTAGCGCATCACGATATGCAGGGTGTAGGTCACCTCGTCAGCCTCGACTCGGATAAAGGACGGCTCGACGTAGTTGACCGCCCGGAACATGTCCTCGGGACTGTAGCCCCAGAGTTGTTGTGGAAAAATGTTGCGCATGCGTGGAAAGTGAGCCTGCCAGAAAGGTAAAGAACGGCCCACAAAGTTCTCCCACATGCGCGATTGGCTCTCGTGGAGACCCAGCGAACACCCACCCGACAGCGGCGTGGAGTTCCATTCGAGGGGCGACCCCTGCTCATAAAGTCCGTGGCCCCCTTCGTGCAGCGAACCGAAGATCGACATCGTCACCAGTCGCTCGTCGAGCCGATCCGTCATCCGTACATCGGAACTGGTGCTGGAGGAGCAGAAGGGATGGGCGGATTGGTCCAGTCGCCCACGATGGAAGTCAAAGCCGATCTGTTCCAGCAAGTAGCGCGAAAACTCGTGCTGGCCTTCGAGCGGATAGGCTTGCTGAAGAATCTTGCGAGAGACCGGCGGGGCGGCGGCAATGCCCTGAACCAGTTGCACCAGTGGCGGCAAAATGGCGCCAAAAAGGGCGTCAATCTTAGTGGTGGTCATGCCCGGCTCATACTCGTCAATCAGTGCATCATAGGGGTGATCCGCGAAACCTTTATGCTCAGCAACATCCCGAGTGAGGTCGAAAACGTTGCGCAAATGTGGCAGAAAGTGTTTGAAGTCGTTATTCTTCTTCGCTTCCACCCAGGCTTCCACGGCCAGCGAGGTGGCACGAGCCCGCTCTTCCACCAGACGCGAGGGCAGCTTGCTGGCCAGGTCGTAGGCGCGCCGTGCTGAGCGCAGATACCTTTTGTCGATGTCTTCCGAGGCGGATTCTTCGGCTTTCTCAAGAGAAGACTTGAAGCGCGTATCGGTCAGCATGCCGTGACATACTTTTTCCAGGGCGGCGATCTGATTGGCGCGCGATCCGGCGCCACCACTGGGCATCAGCACCTGTTGATCCCAATAAAGCAGACTGCGCACCGAATAAAGGTTCCAGATCGGGCTGCACAGCTCTTTAAAATGCGTAATGGGTTCAGACATAGCCGACCCCTTTACCAACTCGCAGGGCTAGCCCTTCTGCTGTCCGAAGCGCCGGCCCATGATCATCGAACTCGAAAAGGGCTTCCCCGAGACGGTCGCCCGTATCACCCAACTGGCTTCCAAGTCCGGCAATTCCCTCGAAACCATCCACGGCGGCGAAATCTACGATACGCTGCATTGCCTGGGCGACACCCGCCAACTGGCGACCCATATCGATTATATCGCCAACCTGCCGGGAGTGGAGCGCGTTTGGCGCATCTCCTCGAGCTATAAGAACATCGCCAAAGTCGTCTCGGACGAAAACCGGCAGAAGGTGAACCGGGCGCGTCGACCCGTGGAAGTAACGGGCGCAGACGGCAAGGTCCGCAAGTTCGGAGCCGGCAAACACATCTTTGTGGTGGGCCCCGACTCGGTGCAAACTCGCGAGCAAACCACCATCCAGGCCAGGCGTATCGCCGAAATCGGTGATCGCCTGGGCGTTCGCGACCGCATCATCTTTCGCGCCGGCGCCTACAAGCCGCGCACCCGCCCCACCGATTTCCGCGGTTTGGGCCTGGAGGCCATCGATATCCTCGATGAAGTCAGGGAAACGACCGGTCTGCCCTACGTGACCGAGATCATGGACCACACGCTGGCCGAAGTGCTGGCACCTCGCGTCGACATGTTCCAGATCGGCACGCGCAACGCTCAGGATTTCAAGCTTTTGGAAGCGGTCGGTCGCCACGGCAAACCGGTCATCCTCAAACGAGGCTTCGGCAACGACGCTACCGAGTGGTTCAACGCCGCCGAGTACATCGCCATCCAGGGCAATTTGGACATCGTTCTTTGCGAACGCGGCGTCAAGACGATGTTCTGCAAAGACGGCTACAACCGCTACACACCCGACTTCAACGTGATCCGCTATGCGCAAGAGAAAACCATTCTACCGGTGGTCTTTGATCCCAGCCACGCCGCCGGCGACGACCGCCTGGTGGCGGAGAACTATCTGGCCAGCCTGGCCTACCGCGCCGACGGCACCTTAACCGAGGTCATTCACAACGAGGACTTCCGCGCGGAACAGCAGTGCGACGCCCGCCAGGCTCTCCATCTGGATCTCTTTGAGAAGCTGGTGGAGGCGACCCTCCAGTGGGAGGAGCGGATCGCGCCGCTGCAGGCTCAGATTGAGGGCTACTTCGAGTCGCGTAAGACCGGAAAATAGTCTCGGTAAATGTCACTACTAGAGCGAATCACTCAAGAGCCAGGCAAATTAGCGGGGAAACCTTGCGTTCGCGGCCTTCGCATCAGCGTTTCTCAGATTTTAGGGATGCTAGCTCAGGGCTTGAGGTCCGAGCAGATTCTGGATGACTACCCCTACCTTGAACCCGAGGACATCCAGGCCTGTTTGCTCTACGCCAGCCAGGTCACAGAGAAGCCTCGCTCCCGCCGAAAAACCGCCTGATTCCCTTGTGTAAGGGTAAAGACGCCGGTCATCAAACGACATACAAAGCAGCAAACAACGAATTTAAGGTCCCCAGCGCCTACGGGCCCTTCACGCTATGGACTTGCTTGCCAAAGCCCCGATTACATTGCCTACCAAGCATGAGCCGACGATGAGCAAGATATCCCTACACGATGCTACAATCTTGCTATCAACCATGTTTGCCCATTCGCGGCTCGAAGCATAGCGTGGGCGAACTCTTCTGTAGAGTTGTGAAGGGGTGGCGAATTTGCCAGATCTCGTAATCCAGGGATGGTCAATGTAAGATACTTGCACCTGAAGAGCCCTACAGCGCTTATTTGCCTTTTTCCCGCATGCGGCGGCGGATGGCCTCAGCCAGATCGAGGTTGCCCGCCCGTCCGCCGCCGGGTGCCGGCTTTTGCGGCGTCGGTGCGGTGGCCGCAGCGGGAGCGGCGCTGGCAGCAGCCGCAGGCGCGCTGGGTTTATTGCTGGTAAAGACGGAGCCCTCGCGCTTGGCAAAAGCCGACTCGCGCACGGGATTGGCCTTGCGGGCCGCCTCTTCTTCCTGCTTCTTGCGCTGTTCTTGTTTGATCATCACCATCTGCGGATCGACTTTGGGCAAAGGATCAAACTGCAGCACAGAGCGCTCCAGCGGGGTGGTCAATTGTTTCTTGGCGCTCTGCACGTAGCGCGGATCGCGGAAAAGCCAGGGTGTAGGAATCAGCACTTTGCCCGGCTGCGGCTGGGGCAGCTGGAGCGGCGGCAAGGCGCCCGGCACAGTAGGCTTGGGCGCAACCGGGGCGGCAGCGACCGACCCGGGTGCGGGCGGCGGGGGTGACTCTCCGGACGGTGGCGCGGCAGGCGGGCCGTCCAAACCGGAGGCGGCGCGCGCCGAGTTCAGCTCTTCTTGAGCCTGCGCGTTGCCCGGCTCGAGGCGCAAAATTTTGTTGCACAGCTCGCGGTGACGGGCGGGCACGCCGCCCTCACGATAGATCTGAGCGGCCTCCAGGTAATAGCGAATGGCTTTGGGCATCTGTCCCATATCTTCATAGAGCTGGGCGACATCTAATCGGGCCCTTGCCTCATCTTCGACATTACCTGACACCAGCGATCCTCCTCATGATTCTTTCACTTATTATGCCCTTTTCGAGCAAAACCGGCCCCAGGCCTCTACACCAGATTCGCACTCTTCAGGAATCGCTCGGTGCGCTGTTCCAGGTTTTTCTTATGATACGCCTCCCACTCGCGCTTCTCTTTTATCTTGGTTTCGAGCAAATCGCGAAACTCGCGGAAGGGCCGGTGGCTGGTCATCGCGCGCCGCATGGCTTCCTTCAGCTTCGGGTCGTGAACCTGGGCAATAAAAGCTTCCATCTCGGCCATATTCTCGGCCGGCTGCGGCTTGGGGATCTGGGCAAAACGCTGCGGATCCTCCTTCATCGCCTTCTTCAAAGCTTCCAGACCGGCCAGGTCCTTCAAGGTATACATGGTGATCTTTTTGGTCTTGCGATCTATGAAATAGATATTCCCCGCCTCCAAATCGTCGAAGGCCTTCTGCACCAGTTTCTTATCGATCATATCTTTCGGTCCTTACCAGGGGAACAACATCAAAGCCACCGCGCGTGTCCAGTATGCGATGGCCTGGTCGATCTTCCCCCGTTGATAAAAGAGTGTCCCCAGGTTGTGGTAGACGTGCCAAAACTTTGGATTGATCTGGACGACCTTGTCCCATTCCAGGATGGCCAGCTCGATTTTGCCCTGCTCCAGATAGGCCTCGCCCAGGTTGTAGTAAGCCTGCCAATGATTCCCGTTGATTTGGGTGACGCGCTGCCATTCCACCACGGCTTCTTCGATCTGCCCCCTGTGGTAGTAGTAGGTATTGGCCAGGTTCCAGTGGGCCGGCCAATACTCTTCCTTGAAGGAAACGGTCTTCTGCCACTGGCCCAGGGCTTCATCGAAGTTCGACTGCTGATAGTAGGCGTTGCCCAGATTGTTGTGGGCCTGCCAGAAGCCATGTTTGGTCTTGGTGGCCTTCTCCCATTCGCGAATGGCCACGTCCAGGTTGCCCTTTTCATACTGAACGTTGCCCATGTTGTAGTGAGCCTCGGCGAATTCGGGATTGACCTCGATGGCCTTGGACCACATCTTGGTGGCGCCGTCCAGATCCCCCAGCTCCAGTTTGATGGAGCCCATATTGTAAAGCGCAATGGCAAACTGGGGGTCCTGCTCCATCGCCTTTTCCCAATACTGAACCGCGTCTTCCTTGCGGCCCTTCTTGTGATAGGCGTTTCCAAGATTGTAAAGCACCTCAGCGAACTGAGGGTTCAGGATCAAGGCTTTCTGCCACTCCTCAATGGCGGCGTCGACCTTACCCATTTTGTAGAGCCCGTTGCCCAGGTTGTAATAGGCCGGCGCAAACTTGGGGTTGAGGACGGTGACTTTCCGATACTCCTCGATGGAGTGCCCCAGGTCTTCCTTACGGTAATAGGCGGAACCGAGATTGTAGTGAGCCACGAAGTTGTTGGGGTTCAGATCGACGGCCTTGCCGTATTCCACCACCGCTTCCCCGAGACGACCGAGACCATCCAGAGCGGTGCCCAGATTGTTGTGGGTCAGCGCGTTGTAGGGGTCCAGAACGGTGGCTTTCTGCCACTCGAGGATGGCCAGGTCCAGCTTGCCCTGCTTGTAGTAGTTATTGCCCAGGATGTTATGCAGCGCCGCCTCAGAGGGACTGATGGTGGTCTTGTAAAGCTCCTCGCCGGTGTCGGCGATCTGGATGGCTTCCACCAGGTCCTTGATGTTCTGAAAGCGCTCGGCGGGGTCTTTTTTCAGGCACTTCAGGATGGCCTGGTCGACTTTCTCGGGAACGGCGCGGTTGTGCTTGCTGGCGTTGACCGGCTCCTGGGTCAGGTGAGCCTGGATGACGGCCGGCAGATTGTCGGCCATAAAAGGCACCCGACCGGTCACCATCTCGTAGAGCACCACCCCCAGCGAATAGATGTCGGCGCGCCGGTCTACTTTTTCACCGCGGGCCTGCTCGGGACTGAAGTAGAAAACCGAGCCCACGATCTGTCCGGGCTGCGTCAGAGTCTGAGACATCTCCACGAAAGCGATACCAAAGTCACCGACCTTGACTTCTTGCTTGTCGGTGTACATCACGTTGCCCGGCTTGACGTCGCGATGAATGATGCCGTGCTCGTGGGCGTAGTTGAGGGCCTGGGACATGGGCACAAAGATCTTGAGGGCGTCCACCACCGACATGGGTTTGCCGTTCTGGGCCTTGAGGATCTTGTCGAGCGAAGAACCGGTGATGAACTCGAAGACCAGGTAATAGATACCTTCGTGCTCGTTGATGTCGTAAATCGCCGTGATGTTGGGATGGTTCAGACGAGCGGCGGCCTGGGCCTCACGAATGAAGCGCTCTTTCGCCTCCGGATTTTGCACCAGCTGCTGGGAAAGAATCTTGATGGCCACCGGGCGATTGAGAAGCGGGTCGTGACCGTGGTAGACCACACCCATGCCGCCGCGGCCGAGTTCTTCGATGATGTGATATCGGCCTATGGTTGCGCTAACCAACGATTCCAGAACCTCCCAAGTTTCAGCCGATCTTCGACTTCAACGACGGCCGGGCCCTGCTTCCGTAGCGAACTTTCGGTAACGTATGGTTGCCGATCACCAGATTCGCACAATCCTGGCGCAGCCGCGCCACCAACTGAGGGATTCCCAGCGCCGCGCCCGCGGGAAACGGCACGGCCTGGGCGTACATATCCGGGTCGATGTTGAGAGTGCGCATCTGAATCATGTGCACGTCCAGGTCGTTGATGAAGGCAACCAGGGCCTCAACTTCCTGCTCGCGGTCGTTCCATCCGGGCATATGCAGATAGTTGAGCGAGACCAGCACTCCGTTGGCTCGGGCTGTCTCGATGCACCGCTTCAGGTCCTCAAAGGTGTAGCCGCGAGGCTGATAGTAAGCCGTGTACGGCTCCGGAAGTACCGAGTTCAGGCTGACGCGCACCGAATCCAGGCCGGCCTCCACCACCAGCTTGAAGCCGTCTGGTTTGGAGGCATTGGTATTCAGGTGGATGGTGCCGACCTGCGTCTGCTCCCGCAGACTCCTGACAGCCCTGGCGATCAGCTTGGCCTGCAGCAACGGCTCCCCTTCGCAACCCTGGCCGAAGCTGTAAATGCTATTGTCATCCTGCAAATGGGCCAGGCCAACTTCGACGATCTCTTGCTCAGTGGGCACAAAAACGAAGCGCTGCTGCGGTGAAGCCGGCTTGTCGTCGGGTTGCTGGGAAATGCACCCGACGCATTCGGCGTTGCAGGCCGGTGAGACGGGCACGGCTCCTTCCCAACGGCCCAAGAAAATGTTCTGAGCATTGTAGCAGCCGTACTCGAGCGAGCAAATCTTGAGCTGGTCGAGCACCCGATTGCCCGGAAAACGCTCCTGATGCGCCTGAATGCGCGCCTCCAGGTCGGGAGGGCTATAATGCTGGGGCTGCCAATGCGGGTTGGAGTCGCTTTTCAGAGCCGCCACCCAGGGCTTGCCTTCCCGGAACGCCACCGCCGTGTAGCCGAAAAAGGGCAGGTAGGGCATGCCGTCGGTACGCACGTAGGAGGGCAATAAAGTGCGCGTGTACCCGCTGGGCAATTGAGCCGCCACCGCCAGCGCACCGTCCAGCGGAGTCGCCGCCTCGGGAAACACCGACCCTTTCGGCCACCCCAGGGGATTGCGCCCCTGGAGATATTGCAGCCGTGTCCCCTCAGGGGCCGGGATCCAGTCCCGCTCCTGAGCCGGCCGATGCTCCACCCCGCTCCGCACCGCCGGCGTCCAGCCGCGCAAATCCCACATCTTCCCCTGATCATCAGAGGCCATTACGCGAAACGGAGCTGCCATAGGCTTATTTCTACGTTGCAGGGACTGAGACTCCTTGCCTCGCCTGCGTCTGACTCGCCGTGAAAGGGAGAACCGGGGAACCTGGGGGACATGGAGACAGTTTTTCAAGTGCCGTTTGGAGGAATGGATTTCGCCCAAGCCGACCCAACCACAAAAGGGTCAAATGCTTCAAGCCGCACTGTGCAAACGATCTGTCTCCAAATCTCCCCTGGTCCCCCGGGTCTCCCCTCCACAGCGAAACCAACGCAAAAAGAAAAAAGCCCCGACCGAAGCCGGGGCTTTTCTAGACCAGAGCTGCACTAGCGCGAGGCTACGTAGGTGCCTTCTTTGCCGAGCGAATCCAGGAACTCCTGATTGGTCTTGGAGCGACGCATGCGCTCCAGGACGGCTTCGGTGGGATCCTGGCCCTCGCCCATCAAGTCGAGGGCGCGGCGCATCAGCCACACCTTCTTCAGCTCCTCCTCGGTGAGCAGCAGCTCTTCGTGGCGGGTGCCGGACTTCTTGATGTCGATGGCGGGGAAGACACGACGCTCGGCCAGCCTTCTGGACAGGTCGAGCTCCATGTTGCCGGTGCCCTTGAACTCCTCGAAAATCACCTCGTCCATCTTGGAGCCGGTGTCCATCAGCGCGGTGGCGATGATGGTCAAGCTGCCTCCGTTCTCGATGTTACGGGCGGCGCCGAAGAAGCGCTTGGGCATACGCAGTGCCGAGGTATCGAGACCACCCGTGAGGGTACGTCCGGACGGCGGCGTAATCTGGTTATAAGCACGACCCATACGGGTGAGCGAGTCGAGGAGAATAACGACATCCTTACCCATCTCGACCATGCGCATGGCCTTGGCCAGCACCAGTTCGGAGACGTGAGCGTGCTGCTCGGGCGGCTCGTCGAAGGTGGAGGAAATGACTTCACCGATGATGGAGCGCTCCATATCCGTGACTTCTTCCGGTCGCTCGTCAATCAGCAGGGCCATCATCACCACCTCGGGGTAGTTCTGGGCGATACCGTTGGCGATCTTTTTGAGCAAAATCGTCTTACCAGCCTTGGGCGGGGCCACCAGCAAACCGCGCTGGCCCTTCCCGATGGGGCAGAACAAGTCGATGATCCGCTTGGAGAAGTCGTTGTCGGCTCCCTCCATCCGATAGCGCTCGTTGGGGAAGATGGGCGTCAGCTGCTCGAAGTGCGGGCGACGGCGGGCCGTATCGGGGTCCATGCCGTTGACCGAAGCCACCTGAAGCAGGCCGTAATACTTCTCACCGGGCTTGGGCGGACGGACCTGACCCAGAACCATGTCGCCCATGCGCAGACCAAAGCGACGCACCTGCGACATCGAGACGTAGATATCGGAAGGTCCTGGCAGATAAGAGCGTCCGCGCAGAAATCCGTAGCCTTCAGGCAGCAGCTCCAGGATACCGGAGGCGTAAAGCAGGCCAAGGGGATCTTCGTGAGGACGCTGGAAGCCTTCGCCATCGCGGTCGCGATAGTTGCGCCGGCCATGCTGAGGACGGTCATCGCGATCGTCTCGGTCCTCGCGGTCGTCGCGATCTTCATTGTCCTCGCGGTCTTCGCCGTCATCCTCGCGGGCCGGAGCTTCTTCGCCCGTGGCGGCGCCGTCCTGTGGCTGATCGTCGCGATAGCGATCGCGACGTCCACGGCGTTGACGACCGCGGCGTGGGCCCCGGAAATCATCTTCGCCACGAGCTTCTTCGGTCGGGGCCGCTTCTTCTTCTTCTTCGGCCACCGGTTCGGGAGCGACTTCTTCTTCAACGGGCTCCGGTTCGCTGCGTCGTCCGCGGCGCGAGCGTCCGCGGGAAGGTGCCGGGGCCTCAACGACCTCGGGTTCGGGCTCGGGCGCTGAGGGAGCGCCACCCAGTTCAAGAAGACGAGAGATAATCTCGTCTTTCTTCAATTTCTGGTAGCCGGTCAGGCCACGTTCACGAGCTACTTCAAATAGCTCGACGCGGGACATACGCCGCAGTTCGGCAGCGTGATCATCAGACATTCAGATTACTCCTTGAGGGATATAGTGGGGGTTGCGGGAGTTGACTTAGCGGAGTCGGCTCAGGAGGCGGCTCCCGACCAGAGTCAGGAGGGCTCCTAGAACCAGAAGCACTCCGAAATGAGCGACCAGGGTGGTCGCCGATTCCTGAGCGAGCACAGTTCGTTGCAAACCATCGTAAAGAGGATAAGCTGGAGAGAACTTGGCCCAGCGACTGAGAGTTTGACTCGTTTCCGAGAGGGCTACGGGAACAAACAAGCCGAAGAACAAAAAGCCTGTCCAGGAACTGGCTGCGGTGGGGCCTTTGGCCAGCAGGCCAATGACTCCTCCTAGAGCAGCAAACACGAAGCTAGCCGCCAATGTCAACCCGAGGGCGCTCCAGAATGAGGAAAGCGTGGTTCCTCGCAGAGCGACCACCGACATCGCCGCCAAAGTACCGAGGGCACTGCTGACGACGAGTTTTCCAGCCCACATTTCGGTGGAACCGGCCGGCGAGAGTAGCATTTGCTGTAAAGTGCCAGCCTCCTTCTCTTCGACCAGATTCGAGGCAGCCACCACCATCGCCGAAAGAGCCGCCATCACCACCAGCGGCAAGAACATCATGTCCCGGGAACCGCCTCCCTTGCGCTGGGCTTCGATACGCGCCGGCATTTCCAGCCCACCCTGGCGCCCCACGGATTCGCGCAGCAACTCGCGAGCCAGAGCCACCTGGGTAGGACGAGAGTCCCCCTCCCAGACCAGCACCTCGGGACGCTCCCCCGCCAGCAACCGCCGATCGAAATCCTGGCCCACTTCGATCAGCAACACGGAGCCACCGGGGCGCAATTGAGCCTTGCCCTCGTCAAGACTGGCATAGCGGGCAATCACCAGCGCCTCGTGCCGACCCAACGCTCGAACCAGACCAGAATCCTCGGGAGCGACCACCGCCACAGGAATGCTGGTCAGATCACCCTTTTTCTCGGTGATACGCAACACCCCGGCCAAACAGAGCGGGGAGATCAAAATCAGCAGCGCGACCTGGCTGCGCATGGCGTCGAGCAGGTCTTTCCAGACCAGCCACCTCAGCCGGCGGAACATCCTAAGGGTTGGGCGTTGCGGAGGCCCCGGCCGGTGTATCCAACGACTCGACCACAATCTGGTTCTCGTGCAAATTAAGCTTCTTCAGCGCAGCTTCGGCCGCTTCAACCTGGGTATCGTCGAGCGACGAGACTCGCACCACCTGAACCTTGGTGGTCTTGGTGACGATATTGTCAACCACCTGAAACGTGAAGCCCTTGTTGCGCGCGCCACCGACTGCCTTGGTCGCCTCGGGCTTGGTCTTGTAAACACCGCCCAGACGAATGTCGTCGCCTACCAGCTTGACCGGCAACTGGCCTTTCATTCCGGCAAAAATACCCTTGCGAACGTCGGGATCGGTCACCCGGTTGACCACGATAAAGCCTTCCTGGACTTCGTGCTTCCAGGCTTGATTGGCGCGCACTTCGGCCTTTAAGTTCAGACCTTCCAGGATCTTGCTGACTTTCTTGGGCTGGTCTTTCTTCTCGCAATAAACCAGCAATAGCTTCTTCTCGGCCGGGGCCGGCGGAGGCGGAGTGAGCTTCACCCAGGCCAGCAAAGCACCATTGGTAACCCACAAAAACGCAACAACAATCAGCAGCAGACGACGCATGGCCTATTCTTCGCAGGCACAGTACAGACTCCTGCCCGCCAGAGCCCGGTAAACCCGCTCTAAACTGGGCTGCTGGGCCAGATCCCCCAGCTCCTGACCCAGATGCTGACGGCACAATTCGGCCGGCGTACCATCAGCCAGCAATCTGCCCTTATGCAAGATTCCCACCCGGTCGGCCAATTCCTGAGCCTCGCGCATATCGTGAGTCGACAGCAAAATAGCGCCGCCAAATTCCCTAACCAATCGGTAAATCTCCTCGCGCCCCAGCACATCCAGGCCGTTGGTGGGCTCATCCAAAAGCAACAGCTCGGCCTTGACCAGCAGGGCCCGAGCCCAGGCCAGTCGTTGCTGCTGTCCGCGGGAAAGCTGGGAACCATAACGCTTCTCCAGGCCAGACAGTCCGACTTTAGCAAGCAAGCCGACGAAATCCGCCGACACCCCGTAAAGCCCCGCATAGAAGCGCAGGGTCTCCAGCACCGTAAGGCGCGGATGCAGAGCGGCCTGGTCGGTAATCCAGGCCATGCGCGAACGCCAGGACGATCCCTGGCAGGGGTCGGAACCAAAAACCCGCACGGTGCCCTCTCGCGGGCGCAAACTGCCCCGAATCAGCTTTTGCAGGGTGCTTTTTCCGGCCCCGTTGGCGCCCAGCAATGCGAACACCTGGCCCGGTTCCAAGCGCAGGGAAACCTCGATTAAAACATCTTGAGTGGCGTAAGCAAACGATACTTGGCTGAGCTCAACCAGGCTACATGTAGCCCCAATTTTCTTCCAATTTGCGCTGCGTCTCGCTATTGAGGACCAGGGCGTCGTTCAGCTTCTCGGCTCCGCGCAAGAACAGCTTGACGGCCGCTTGGGCCAGCACAAGGTCGCTGGTCTCGATGGCCTGCCACACCTGGTTCAGGGAAGTCTCGTAGTCTTCCACGCCCGAGAACGTGGCTTCGACTTCCTCGGTGAACTCTTCATAATAGTTCCAGCCCGGACCGTGGGACTGGTGAATCGAGTCCACCAGGCCCTGAATGCGGCCCATAATGTCTTCGTAAAATCCCTGAAACCAGTCTTGGAACTCGATCCAGCTCTGTTCGCCGGTCTTCAATTTCATGACGGCGGTGCGCAAACGCTCGTATTTCACGGTCTGACGGGTCTGCCCGGCAGTACCCGCGCTGCGGGGATCGAGCTTAGGGAGGCGAGCACCACATTTTTCACAGTGGTTGATTTCGGGGGTGTTACTATGCCCACAGATATGACAAATGATCACTGGTGGTTACTCCTCGCGGAAGCGTTCTTCATCCTCGAACCCAGCCCTTCCATGAAGACCCTTGAGTGCACCTGCTTTTCAGCCATGCAATTGCCCACTTTCTAAACGATAAACCTTCTGCGCGTAGGCGGCCACCTGCGGATCGTGGGTCACCAGAATGGTGGTGACGCTGCGGCTACGATTCACCTCGCGGATGACCTCCATAACCTGCAGGGTCGACTGCCCGTCTAAACTGCCGGTCGGCTCATCGGCCAGCAACAGTCCGGGCAGGTTGGCCAGCGCCCTCGCCACCGCTACCTTCTGCTGCTGTCCGCCGGAAAGGGTGCCGATGCGCTGGTCGGCCTGCTTTTGCAAACCAATCATCGTCAACAACCCCTGCACCCGGGCCAGACGCTCACCGCGGCGCACGCCGGCCAGCTGCATGGGCAAGGATACGTTTTCTTGCACCGTCAACCCTGGCAGCAGCTGGTAGTTCTGAAAGACAAAACCGATGTGCTGCAGCCGAATGCGTTCGCGCACCGATTCAGGCGCCCGCGAGACGTCGCGCTGGTCGAAGAAAATTTGGCCGAAAGTAGGCGTATCCAGGCAGCCCAGCAGATTCAAGAGGCTGCTCTTACCCGAGCCCGAGGGCCCGGTAATGGCCACGAAGTCACCGCTCTCGATGGTCATGGACAAATCGTCCAACACCTTGGTGGGTCGGGCCTTGCCGTAGATTTTGTGAATACCGGTCAGCGAGACGCGCATTTACTCGGTCCTCAGCCCGTCCATGATTTGCTGGCGCCAGATCAAAATCAGAGGAATCAGGGCGCCGGCCGCGCCCACCAGCATCGACAGCAACATCCCCTGCAGCAACAAAAGCGGCGTAATCTGAGCCAACGGAAAGGGCAACTGCAGCAGAACCACCACGGCCTCATCCAGCACCCCGGACACCAGCACGCCAAACAGGCAGCCCAATACCCCGCCCATGGCGCTCAGCATCAGCGATTCCCAGAGCAACATCATGCCCACTGTGCTTCTCGATGCGCCGATAGCGCGCAATACCGCAAACTCCCGCAGACGTTCGTAGGTCGACATCAACATGGTGTTCATCGAGGCCGTGATGGCGATGAGCACCCCGATCGAGGCAATCGAAGCCTGCAATAACCAGGCGTAGCGAACGAACACGTTGCTGCTGGCCAGGTACTCTTTCCTGGTCAGTACCTGCAGACCAGGAAATTGCGAGCGCAAACTGGCCGCATCGCCGCTGGCCAGATTGGAGTCCGTCAACTTCAGCCAGATCTCCTGATAACCGTTGTTCTGGGCCGTCGGCTTGACGAAAGCAAAGAAGTCCTGGAAGCCGCCACCACGCACGACGCCGACCACGCTCAGCTTCTGCTGGCCGTGCTGAATGGCGTCGGCCGCATTGCTGCCAAACTCCTGGCGGGCCAGCCCTTGACCTAAAATCACCTGACCCTCGGCCAGATCTTCCGGCACACCCACAAGATTGGGAAAAAACAGGGTGATCGATCTTTGATCCAGGTAGAGGACCGGAAGAATGGCGCGCCGCCCCTTCCAGGAATCACGGTTGACCCCGACTGCCTCAGCCACGTTGGGGGATTCCTTGATCTTGGTCAGGACGTCGTTGCTGATCGTGTCCTGACTGTAGCCAATGGTGCCAATGGGGCCGGACGGCAAGGCCAGCGCCTGTTCGGGCATGACATAGACATCCACGGAGCGACTGTCCAACTCCATTTCGATGCGTCGGCTCAAGCCCTCGGCCAGCGAAACCAGGGCCACGAACGAGCCGATGGCCAACAGCACCCCGATGAGGGTGAGCAAGGAACGCTCCCGATTGCGAATGACATTGCGCAGAGCCAGATTAAACGTCAGCAAGATGCGGCCGCCGTTTGCGTAATTGTTCCCAGGACAAACTGTTGAGCAGCGAGGCGGCCTCGATGCCGGCGCGACGGGCCTGCAAAACGCCCAGCGGCAGGTAGTCGAACTCCGGCAAAGAGTGAGCGTCCGTGCCCAGCGAGATCAGGCAACCGCAATCGCGGGCACGCCGGGCCGCCTTGTCGTTCAAATCCAACCGGCGCGGCGAGCAATTGATCTCCAGAGCCACTCCGTGTTCTCGGGCCACCGCGTAAACGCGCTCCCAATCGGCCTGGTAGCCGACCCGGCGATTGATTTTGCGGCCGGTAGGATGGGCCAGCACGTCCACGTAAGGATGGGAGATGCCGCGACAGATGCGCTCGGTCATAGCCTCCGGGGACATGGAGAACTGGCTGTGCACGGCCGCCACCACAAAGTCCAGACGAGCCAAAATGTCCTCGGGAAAGTCCAGTGAGCCATCCCCCAGAATGTCGACTTCGCTGCCCCACAGCAATCGGAAGTCCCCGAACCCCCGATTCAGTCGGGCAATTTCCTCCCCTTGGGCCAACAGCCGCTCGATCGATAGACCGTTGGCCACCACCATAGACCGCGAGTGGTCGGTCACCGCCAGATACTTGTAGCCACGCTTTTGCGCCTCTTCGGCCAGCTGCTCTAAAGTATCGGTCCCGTCGGACCACAACGAATGGGTGTGCAAGTTCCCCTGCAGCTGCGACAATTCCAGGCGCTCGGGCTGATTCTCCCACTCCAGCTCGGCCCCGCTTTCGCGCAACTCGGGAGCGATCCAGGGCAGACCCAATTTCGCATATATTTCTTCCTCGGTCTCACTGGCGAGGCACTGCCCGAGGGCGTCGAAAAGGCCGTATTCATTCAACTCGCAGCTCATGCGCTTGGCCCGGCCGCGCAGGGCCACGTTGTGATCCATCGAGCCGGTAAAATACTGCATGGCCGCCCCGAACGATTCAGCCGGAACGCAACGCAAATCAATCTGAAAGGTGCCCTCCCAGCGAATGCTGGTCTTGGTGGGACCGCTGCCGATCACTTCGCCTAACCCGGCGAAGAACTCCATCACCTGCTCCGGCGCCGAGGAAATGACCAGCAGGTCCAGGTCTCCCACCGTCTCCTTGCCGCGCCGCAGAGATCCCGCCGCTTCGGCGCGCTGGACGACCGGCAGGGCCCGCAACCTCCCCAACAGCTCGTCAGCCAGCAGCGAAACCCGTCCCAGCAGCCAGCGCTGCTCCCCCTGGCGCAGTAACCCGATACCTTCCAGCAGCTTGTCCACGGTCTTCTTGCCGAAGCCCTTGATGTCTGTGACCAAACCCTCGCGCAGCGCCTTTTCCAGCCCATCCACACTGCCGATGCCCAGCTCCTTGTAAAGCAGAGCCGCTTTCTTAGCGCCCAGGCCCGGCACATCCATAAGATGCAAAATCTCGGGAGGAAAGGACGATTTGAGCTGCAGGTGCAGCTCCACGTGGCCGGTATCGACGAACTGCCCAACCTTCTCCACCAGCGCCTTGCCAAAGCCCGGCATGGAGACCAGCGCACCGCTGCGGTAGAGCTCGGTCACCGAGCGCTCCAGCCCTTCCAGGCCGCGCGCCGCCTTCTGATAGGCCTTGACCTTGAAGATGTTCTCGCCCTGCAACTCCAGAAAGTCCGCGATTTCCTCAAAAATCCGCGTCAGCTGCTGGTTGTCTTCAAAGGCCATAGCGGACTGTTCCGAACTCCCTCCCCACGCCCCTGCCAAAGGCCTCCAGTCACATTCGCGTCACCACCAGGTCGCCGGCCGTAAAGCAAAGATTCTCCCGAGTCGCCCGAGCCTTCTCGAAAAGCACCACGGCCTGCAGCGCCAGCCCCCGCGCCAGCGGCTCGGCACAAGGATCACGAGACACATCGGGGGGCACGCGATAGTTAGCATCCCAGATCACCTCGCCATAATCCAGAGACAGGCCGATATGCAGCAAATCTGCCCCCGCCTGGCGGCAAGCCTGCTGCAAATCATGGCGGGCCTGATGATTGTCCAGGCAGTCCACCACCAGGTCAAATCCTTTGACCAGTCCCTTGGCGTTGCTCAAGGTCAAACGTTTGTGTAGCGTTCCAATCTGCTGGCCGCGAATGCGGAAGATGGTTTCGGCCAGCGCGGCCACTTTGGACTTGCCCAGTTGGTGCTGAAAGTAGGGCTGATTGGCCAGATTGCGTTGCTCCACCTTATCGCAATCGAGAACGGTCAGAGCATCCAGCCCGGTTCGGGCCAGATGTTCTACCAGGTTACCACCCACGGTCCCAACCCCGCATATCAAGATTTGCATACCGACTCTCCTCTCCCTCAAGCAACGAGATCAGACTGGTCAAATCTTGAATACGGTCCTGGCCGCTCAAGCAGAAACCCGCCGTCAAGACGTTCAAGCGCGCGTCCACCTGGCTGACGTGCGTTCTGTTGCCCCGTTTCCAGGTCACGCTCCAACCCTGCTGGGTAGGAGCCGCCTCCACCAACTGCCCTCCCCCGCGCTCCACCGCGCGACGCAGCTCCTGGCAGGCCATTCCTTGACGCGGCCGACTGGGACCGGCGCAAGGGCCCACCGCCCAGCCCCGAGCGCCGTCCCACCACGCTTTGAGCCAGTCACCCTCGCGCAAATTGTCTCCCAAAAGAATCGGCACGCGACCCTTCTGCAAAGTGCGCAAAGGCAGACTGAGCAGCTCGGAGAACTCGGCCTCGCGCCGACACAGACCGTCTTCATCCCACCAATACCAGCCGTCCTGGGGCGCTCGACCCGGTTGCCACCAGGTGATGCCCTCGGAAGAACGCATCTGCACACGCCCTCCTGCACAGGGCGCCAGCACCTCACAAGATTTCATAGGTCTCAGCGCAAAAACCGGCCGGCAGATGCTGCAGGTCGCCATCCTGATAGAGGGGACATTCAAGAACCTCGCTCACCAGCGTTTTTTTAGTACACAACAGCGGCACCAAAT
>JALHOV010000060.1 GCA_022842865.1 Vulcanimicrobiota bacterium
ACTTCCACCGTCATCCATTCGCGAGCGTGATGGCATCCGGTGATGACGATGCCCGGCTTGGGATTGGCTTCGTCTGGGGTGCCTACGCGCAGAGCAAAAATGTCGCGGCCTTCGGCGCTTTTGCCCAGAGAGACGACTTCTGCCTTACCGGGAAAACGTTCGGCCAGGTCACGCATGGCCGCGTTCATTTCCTCGTAGGTATGGTAGCCGGTCGCACCCTGGAGTCGCGCCGCTCCTTCTAGCGAGTTTTTGTATTCTTGCAGAACCTGGCCCACATCGGCGTTCTCGCGCAGGTCTCCCTTGTCGTAGAGGTCTTTGAGAAGAACCTGATCGGATTTGGAGTATTGGCTGAAGGAGGGGCTTCGCAGGGGGGTGGTGGGCTGGTTTTGAATCTTCATATGAACAGATTACCAGCCCCCAGAATTCACCACGTGTCTAACTTGTGAATAGCCGGTTGTCCGGGTTACACTGCTTGAGAGATGATCGTGAACCCTAATTTGAGACGCCAGTTTGCCAGCGTTGACTTCTCGCGCGTGCCGGCCCGGTCGCTTTCGCCCAACGAGGCGAAGCAAGTTTTGTCGCAAGTCGAGTCCGACTGGAGCAAGTTTGAGGCCTACGATCAAAACCCGGCCGACCGCAATCCGCAGTCCGGTAAACTCGATGTCTACAATCATCCGGCTCGCTATCAAGCCGAGGTCTACAAAAATAGCCTTTATCTATGCGAGTCCATGTTGCCCGGTGGCGACCCCAATGGCGTGCCCCTCTCCTGCACTCAGCGCGAAAGCAGTCAAAACGACAATCGGGTGGTGCGTTACGAGTCGGTTCAGGACGAAGCCGGACTGCGCTTGCGCCGCTACCAAATTGACAATCAGGACGCTCAGGTTCAGGAGTGGCTCATCAGTTCACGCCGCCACTAAGCCAGCCTAGCGGCGGCCCAGACGTAGCAGGCTCAGGAAAAAGCTGCCCATAACCAACTGCCCACCCAGGAGCAGCATGGTCACCGAGGGAATGACCAGTCGCTCGCTTGAGCTGACGTCAAGGTCGCCGTAACCCAGGGAGCGCCAGGCTCCCAGCGCCAGCAACGAGCCGATCAGGCCACATAGAGTCAGCAGCGTCCCGGCGATCAATCCCTTTTCCAGGTGAAGCCCGTCTAGCCGGGCGGTCAGTTTGGGGTCCTTGGGCATGAGCCCTTCGCTAATGGCGAAGACGCGGGCAAAAAAACCGAACATGATAGCCTGGGTGCCCAATAGAATGAAGCCCGACGCGTAAAGCAGCGTATGCACGTCGAAGTTGACGTTGAGAAAAGACTTGGGTCCGGGCAGCAACCAGGCGAACAGCAAAAGGCCCACCACCGTCAGCAGCGTACCCGGATAGTAAAAAAGCCAGCGTGGGCTGTAGAGCAAGAGAAAACGCAGGTGGCGCCAACCGTCGCGCCAACTGTTGAGGTGGGGCGGCCGGCCACGCCCGTCCTTGGCCAGCCGGGTGGGCACTTCGCACATCTTGAGTTGGTTGAGTTCCGACTTGACCACCAGTTCGCTGGCAAATTCCATGCCGGTGGTGCGCAGATCGAGAATTTCCAGGATATCGCGATGAAAGCCACGCAAACCGCAGTGGAAGTCGCCCATCTTGCTGTTGAAGAAGAGGCGGCCAATGCCGGTGAGCACGGGATTGCCCAGATAGCGGTGATGGATGGGCATGGCCCCAGGGGCGATGCCGCCCCGGAAGCGGTTGCCCATCACCAGCTGGTTGCCTTCGCGCAGTTTTTCGAGAAACGGCTCCAGCGCAGAGAAGTCGTAACTGTCGTCGGCGTCGCCCATCACGATGTAGCGGCCCTGAGCCGCCCGAAATCCGCCCATCAGCGCATTGCCGTAGCCTTTTTCGGCTACCGCCACCACTCTGGCACCGGCTTCTTCGGCCAGTTGCTGAGAGCCGTCGGTGCTGCCGTTGTCGGCGATGATGACTTCACCGGCCACTCCGTTGCGCTGCATGAAGTCGAGTGCCTTTTTGATGCAGGTGACCACCGTGCGCGCCTCGTTCAAGCAGGGCATGACCACCGACAACTCGAGCGCGCTCATCGTTGCCGACTTTGGCCAAGTGGGAGGGCCTTCCTTCAGGGCCCGCCGTTAGAAAGTCATTTTGTAATAGCTGCTAACCTGGGGACCGCTCCATGCGAAGGGGTTGGCGGTTGCACCGATGGAGCCCAGGCCGGCGCCGGCGTAGACGGCGCTATCGACGTGGTCGGTGGTGGTGTAGTAGCGGAAGTCCATTCCCCAGCTGGTGTTTTTGCTCAACTGATTGTCAAATCCAAAGAAGGGGATGGTCTGCAGCGAGTTGACGTTGGCGAAGTTGGTCTGACCGGTGGCGTTGGCGAAGCCGTTGTAGAGGCCGCCCGGGTCGTGGTGGCCGTAGGTGTGCACCACTTCCAGGCCCGTGCGCACGGTCCAGTCGGCGTTGACGCCCCAACTCAGGCCCAGCAGGCCGTAATCGGATTTTAGATCCACCTGATTCTGACTGCCGCCCTGAGCCGGACCCAGGCTGGAGTTGCGTTGATAGTGGTTGCGCTCGACCGCCAGGTCGAAGGTCAGCCGGGGCTCATCCAGGATGTGCTTGGCGTAGAATCCGAAGTTTTCCTCGCTGCCGCGCGGATTTTCCAGCGGATTGAGATTGGCGTCGAAGCTGTTTCCGGAACGCGTGCCGTAGACATTGGGATGGGCAAAGCCGGCGAAGACCGGATCGAAGAAGCCCGGCGAGAAACCGATTACCGCATTGGTGGGAATGCCCGGACTGAGGCCGTTGCCGGGCACGCGCACGTCATACAGCGAGGTCTGGGTCTGCTGCAAGAAATTGGCCTTGAAGCCAACCGAGGTGTGTTTCTCGTTGAACCAATAGTTGCCCTTGAACAAGATGCCTTCGCGGTTCTGGGGATAATTGCCGTTGTCGTAAAGGGCAAAGCGCCCCAGAAAGTTGTAGGTGCGCACGAAACGGATTCCCAGCAGTGAGGCGTTAAAAATGGCCGGGTTGTAGTTGGGGTCGATGCGCATGCCGGCCAGATTCAGGGTCAAGTTGCCCTCAGCCAGAACGGCTGCCAACTCGACCCGTCCCAAGTTACCTTTGCTGACGTAGCTTGAGTTGCGGTTGGACTTAAAGTCGGAGTGGCCGTATTCGCCGGTGAACTTCAGGCCTTCCTTGCTGTTCTCCTCACCCAGGGGCAGCCAGTAGTGTGTGGACAATCCGTAGGTGTTCTGGCTCTGTGATCCGTAGTTGCCGGCCCCGCTGTTGATGCCCAGAGTATTGTCGGCATTGCCATTCCAGCCGGCAATTGGCCGGATATCCACCTGGTTGGTGACGAAGGCCCCGTTGTTGACCTGACCGGCTCCCAGCACCTGGGACTGGCCGGCGAAGTAGCCGGGCGGATTCACCCACTGGAGTTGGGACCAGCCGGCCGAGTTGAGGTAGGCCAGGTTGGTAATATTTTCCAGTCCCACCAGTGGGCCGTTGGCCTCGGGAGAGTCCCCATAGTAGCGCACCCAGTTAAACTTGGCATCCCAATTGTGGTTGCGATACATCAGGTCGCCACCGAAAGCTAAATGGGTATAGTTCGTGCCCGCGTAAATGTTGCCGCCGTCGCCAAAGCGACTGCCGAAAACCTCGTATTTCAGGTCCTGGTCTTCTCCGACATCAAATTGGCCTAGCAATTGCATGCCGAAGCCGCCGAACCGCCCCGGGCCGTAAGTGTTGTTGTTGGTCTGGCCGGCGTAAATGAAAGAATCCATGCGCAGGGTTTCATAGTATCCGAGGGTCAGTCGGGTTTTGCTCGGCTTGTGCTCATACCAGGCGTGGTCGAAAACCACCCGGCTCCAGGGAGCGTTGTTCTGTCCGCCCAGGCCCAAAGCGGTCTGATTCAGGGTCCAGGGATTGGCCAGGTAAGGAGCGCTGGCTCCCCAATACGAATCGATGTTTTGATTGCCCTGGGCAGTGTAGCCGGCGATCTCCAGGCCGAACTCATTGTCGGCGTCAATGCGGTTCTTCAGGCCGAGGCGTGCCACGGCCGTAAAGCCCACGCCGTTGACCAGGGCTCGGCCGTTGCGGTAATCGACCACGGGAATGACGCCCTGGACTTGAGGGCGGAAAGTGGGCCCTGCCGAAGAGCCTACGGCGTTGTTGTAGTTGATGAAGGGGATGCTATTGACGCCAGCACCACCCCGCGAAAAATCATTGTCGGGTTCGCCATCGTTGTGAAAGGACTGAGCGGTGGTGCGCGATTCGAAGCTGCCATAGAAGGTGATGCGTTCGAGTTCGGTGACGCGTTCGTCCAGGCGGCCCACGTTTTCTTCCAGGTTGGTGACGCGCACTCCCAGAGCCGCCAGTTCCGCTTGGAGAGCCAGCGCCAATTTGCCCACTTCTTCGAGTTGCTCTTTGGTGGCAAAGGTCGAATTGGCTTGTTCCATCCTGGCCAGCAGGCGAGCCACCACCATGGCCACTTCGTAGCGGCTGGCGGCGCGGTCCCCCTTAAAGGTTCCATCCGGGTAGCCCTCGACCAGGCCTTGCGCCGCTAAGCGGCGCAGCGCGTCGGCTGCCCAGTGGTCGTTTTTCGCGTCGGGGAACAGGGGGGCTGCGGTAGCGACGGTCGGAACCATAGCTAATGCAACCATCAAAAGGAGAGAGTTCTTCATGGATAAGCCTTCGAATGGAAGTCCAACCCCCAGTGGGGTGGATGGCTATTCTAACCACCGTGGACAATCTACTTCAGTTGCTGGGAAACTCTTTCTGATTGAGTTCTTCGGGGCGCAGGCCGTGCACTTCCAATTGATGTTGCATCTCGGCCAGGTAGGGTTCCACGTGGATGTTAATTAGTAGCATCGGCAGCAGTTTGCGGATCTCGTCTTCCAGATCCTCGGTCACCTGATGGGCTTCCAACAAGGTGATGTCGTCATCCAGTTGGACATGCACGTCCACGTGTCGTTGCGAGCCCGATTTGCGCGTGCGCAGTTTGTGGTAGCCGAGCACGCGCGGGTCGCCGTTGAGCACATCGCGCACTTGCTTCTCTTCATCCACGGGCAGGCGAGCGTCCATTAGCGGCTGCAAGGCTTCTACACTCAGGTCCCAGGCCGCCCGGAAGATGAGCAGCGCCACCCCTAGCGCGGCGGCCGGATCCAGCCAGGTTTTGCCGGTCAGTTGGGCCAGGCCCAGTCCTAAAAATACACCGGCGGCGGTGATGACATCCACTTTCAGGTGCTCGGAGTCAGCTAACAGGGCCTGTGAGTCGGTCTCTTTGCCTACTTTGCGAAGATGCCGGGAAATAAAAAAATTGACCACTACCGACACGGCCATCACGCCCATCGCCAGATACAGAGGAGGGGAGGAGGCCGGCGGTTTCAGGAGCTTGTGGACGGCCTCGTAAACAATATAGAGAGCGGCCGCGAAAATCAGCAGCGCCTCGGCCAGGCTGGAGATGCTCTCGATCTTGCCGTGGCCGTAGGGATGATCCTCATCGGGGGGGCTATCCGACATGCGCACCGCGGCGTAGGCGATAATGGAGGCCATCAGATCGCTGGCCGAGTGCACGGCTTCCGAAATCACGGCCACCGAACTGCAAACAAGCCCGACCGCCAGCTTTCCCACCACCAACGAAGAGTTGGACACAATGGAAAGCAGGGCTGCGCTCTGTTTGCGGTGGCCGCCGTGGCTGTGCATAAGGAACCTGTTCCCTGGGCCCGAAGCCATTCCTATGGAACTAACTTTTGATGATTTATGGGTACGCAGCTTGCCTGGTGAACAGCAAGTCCGCCCTGGCTCGCGTCAAGTTCACGGCATGTGCTATTCCCGGGTGGTCCCGACGCCGGTGCCTCAGCCCAGGATGCTGGCCTGGTCGAAGGAAGCAGCCGAGTTGCTGGACTGGCAAGAATGGCCGGAGATGGCCGAGGTGCTGGGCGGAAATCGCTTGCTTCCCGGTATGAAGCCTTACGCCGCCTGCTATGGGGGGCACCAGTTCGGGCACTGGGCTGGACAGTTAGGCGATGGGCGGGCTCTGACTTTGGGAGAAGTCGTCAATGGCCGGGGCCAGCGCTGGGAAGTTCAGCTCAAAGGGGCCGGCCCCACCCCCTATTCGCGTCGCGCCGATGGCCGCGCTGTATTGCGCTCGTCGGTGCGTGAGTTCCTTTGTAGCGAAGCCATATTCCATCTGGGTATCCCCACCACCCGGGCGCTGGCGCTGGTGGGCACGGGCGAGGGGGTGATGCGCGATATGTTCTATGACGGCCGTCCGGCCGACGAACCGGGAGCGGTGGTGACGCGCCTGGCGCCCACTTTTGTGCGCTTCGGCAGCTTTGAAATTTTTGCGTCGCGCGGAGAAGTCGAGGTGCTACGCCAATTGACTGAGTTTGTGATGGAGCATCATTACCCCGAGTGTAAAGGCGACATCTATGCTTTTTATGATGAGGTGTGTCAGCGCACCGCCCGGCTGATGGCCGACTGGATGCGGGTGGGTTTTGTGCATGGGGTCATGAACACAGACAACTTATCGATTCTGGGCTGGACCATTGACTACGGCCCTTACGGGTGGCTTGACCCTTACCAACGGGACTTTACTCCTAACACCACCGATCGCAATTTGCGTTACTGCTACGTTCAGCAGCCTCGCATCGGTCAGTGGAATCTGGCTCGGCTGGCCGAGGCCTTGTTGCCCCTGGTCAAGGATGAGAAGCCGATGGAAGCGAGCCTGGACGCCTATTTGCGCACCTTTGAGCAAAGTTGTCGGGAAAACATGTGGGCCAAGCTCGGTTTACCCGTCTCCAGCGACCCGTTGCTCGGGGATTTGCTGGCTCTGCTGGATGAAGTCGAAATCGATATGACCATCTTCTTTCGCAACCTGGCCCGAGTGCGAGAACTGCCCGGCGAGGGGCTGCCCGCGCCGTTGTTGCGTGCCTATTACGCGGAGCCCCAGGGGGAGCCTCTGGAAAAGATGCGCTTGTGGTTGCTTCGTTATCTGGGTCAGGAGCGAGACCTGGAGCGGATGAACCGGGTGAATCCCAGTTTGATTCCGCGCAACTACCTGGTGCAAGAAGTGATCCAACGGGCCGAAAAGGGCGACGACGGGGCCGTTCAGGAGATGCTCGAGCAACTGCGTCATCCTTATCGCGAGCGTGGGGACGAGGACCCGCTCTTTCAGCGCCGTCCCGAGTGGGCTCGCAGTGCTCCCGGCTGTTCCGCCCTGAGCTGCTCTTCCTGACAGGGTTTAAGCGCTAATTCGGCACCGAGACCCACAGATAGCTGGCGTAAAAATCGCGCAGTGGCATCGAGAAGGTGCCGTCGTCGCGGCCGTCGGGGCGAATCACCCATTCGCCGTGTCGCCAGGGGTTGCGCAGATAAATGGTGTCGGTCTCGGCGTCAAAGTTCTGGATGGAGTAGGCGTGGTTGTTTTGAATGCCGTTGTGCAGGTCCTCGATGGAGACCACCGAGTCCTGGCCTTTGACACCTTTACGGCTGCCGGCCAGCCAGGGCTGCGGACATTCCATCAGGGAGGTCAGCATCTGACGGGTTTCCTGGAGGCTCATTTCATCGAGGTTGGCGCGGGCGATCGAGCGGCCGTGGAGAGCCTGGCTGGCTTCTTCGGGGTTAATGCCATTGGCGGCGCTGCGAAAGGACCCGTCCTCTTTCGGGCTGTGGCCGAAGATGCGTTGTCCGATGGCCACTTCCACCAGGCCAGGCCAGCGCCCGCCGTCGGGCGATTTGGCGTGATAGAGGCGCTCGGCCAGGGTGAGGTCGCGCACGTTTTCGGTGTGTCCGTCGGCGAAGTTCACGTTGATGGTGCCGTTGGGCAGTGGTTGGATCATGGAGCGAAGCTGCTCAGGGCTGGCGCCGGATTGGGTGGACAGCAGCACACACGAGCCCGCTCGGCCTTGCTCGACCAGGGTGGGATCGAAATTCTCGCTCATCAGCTCGGGAGCCGGGCCCAGGTTGGCCGCCGCTTTGCAGTTGGCCTGGTAGCCCATATTGATTTTAAAGGTGGCGGCCGAGTTGTCGGGCACGCCGTGGGCTGTGAAAAATTCGAGGTCGGCGCGGGTCACGCCGGCTTTCGCGTCGGATGAAGGGGCACATGTCTGCAAGGCAGCGGATTGACGGCGCAAAACCACGGCGGCAGCGGCCGCCTGGCCGGCCAGGTCGGGATTGGCTAACGCCTGGTCCAGTTCGACGTTGCTAAGGGCGCCGTCGCTGTCTCGATCCCACTGCTGGAAGTTCTTGCTCACCTCTTCGGCAAAGGCTGGACTACCTTTCGATTCCGGCCGAGCGGCGGTGGGCACGGGATCGTTTTCCAGGCAGCTGAGACGGCGGTAGAGGGCACGCTCGAAGGGTGTCCAGGCTTTATCCTCGCTGAGGCGGTTGGCATAGCTGTCCAGTCGGAGGTAGGCTACGGCCTGCTGCACCTCGTCCGAGGTGACCGGGTGGCGCTGATCGATGTCGACCTGACTGAATTTTTTCAGCAAATCGGCGGTGGGCTGCGGGGAGCGCTGCTCCGCTTCGCATTCCTGCAGTCCGCGCGTTACGGAGACCAGCTCGCTGTTGTTTAGACGATGGGAAACGAAAGCTTGCGAGATTTGCTGGCGCAGGGCTGGATTGACGGAGGGCATAGCTCTATTTTAACGGCTGGGTTCCCAGCATGCTGGAGCGATTTGTTACATTCCCGTGAATCCCCGCGCTGCCCGGCAGGGGAGTGGCTGCGCCGAATGCGAAGAGCTACTCGTGTTGAATTCCGGTCAACTTCGGCAACTTCAAAAGCTCGTAGGGTCTCAGCACGTGCTGCACGAGCGTGACGATCTCTGGGTTTACGGGCATGACGCCACAGCCATGATGCGGCACCTCCCGGCGGCCGTCGTTTCGCCTGGCTCGGCCCAGGAAGTGGCCGCCTTGCTGCAGTTTGCCAACCAGGAGGGATTAAAGCTGGTACCGCGAGGCTCTGGCACGGGTCTCTCTGGTGGCAGCGTGGCGCTCGAGCAAGCCGTCGTTCTTTCCATGTTGCGCTTGAATCGGATTCTCGAGATCGATCGAGCCAACATGACTGCCAGTGTGGAGCCCGGTGTCATCACCTCCCAACTGCACCAGGCCGTGGAGGCTCAGGGCTTGTTCTATCCACCGGATCCGGGCAGCATGAAAATTTGCACCATGGGTGGCAATGTGGCCGAGAACGCTGGCGGCTTGCGCGGTCTCAAGTACGGTGTGACGCGTGACTACGTGATGGGCCTGGAAGTGGTTTTGCCCGAGGGACAACTGATGTGGACCGGTTCTAAGTGCCCCAAAGACGTGGCCGGCTACGATCTCAAGCAACTGCTGGTCGGTTCGGAGGGCACGCTGGGCATTTTTACGAGGATTCTCGTCAAGTTGTTGCCCAAGCCGAAAGCCAAACGAACTCTGCTGGCCGTATTCCCCTCGATGGAGGCGGCTGCGGCCACGGTGGCGGCCATTATCTCGGCCCCCATCATTCCGGCCACCCTGGAGTTTTTGGACCAGATCACGTTGCGTTGCGTGGAAGATTTTGCTCATATCGGCTTACCCACCGACGCCGGTGCAATTTTGCTGATGGAAAGCGACGGCCACCCCGAAGTGGCTCGCTCGGAGGCCGAAGAAATGGGCGATTTGGCCCGCAAGCACGGCGCCACTCAAGTGACCATGGCGCAGAGCGAGGAAGAGGGGGTGCAACTGGCGGCCGCTCGTCGCATGGCTTTCCCGGCTTTAGCCCGCGTGCGGCCGACCACCGTTTTGGAAGACGTCAGCGTGCCGCGCTCGCGTCTGGTGGAGATGGTGCAGGCGGTGCGCCGAATTGCCGAGAGTTCGGGGCTGATGATTGGTACTTTTGGCCACGCCGGAGACGGCAATCTGCACCCCACTATTTTGCTGGATGATCGCGACGCGGATGAGGTTCGCCGGATGGAGGGCGCTTTTGAGCAGATCTGTCAGGCGGCCCTGGAGCTGGGCGGGACTTTGACCGGCGAGCACGGCGTGGGCCTCCTGAAACGGGACTTCTTGGAGCGTTTCACCGATCCCGGGGCGCTAGAGACCATGCGCCGCTTCCGGGCGGTGATGGATCCGCGCCAGGTGCTCAATCCAGGCAAGATGTTCCAGAATCGGCCGCGGCGCGAGGGACAGCTGCCGGTGCATTCGGGCCAGTGCCAACCTCTACTTGAGGGTCTTCGCCCTTGAGCGGTTTCGACAAGCGCGACGCGCCTCCCCAGGAACAGCTGAACAACTGCATTCGCTGCGGCATGTGCTTGCCTACCTGTCCGACCTATGTACTTACGGGCAAGGAGCGCTCCTCGCCGCGCGGCCGAATTTCCTTAATTCGAGCCGTGGCCGAAGGGGACATGTCGGTCGACTCTCCGGTTTTCCAGGAGGAGATGAGCGATTGCCTGGGCTGTCTGGGCTGCGTGACCTCCTGTCCGGCCGGCGTCCAGTATGGGGAACTGCTGGAGGCGGCGCGCGACCAGGTGTGGCGGCGTTGGCCCTGGTGGAAACGAGCGCTGGGAACGGTTGTGCTATCAGTCTTTGATCAGCCCTGGCTGCTGCAGGCGGCCACCCGAGCGCTGTATGTCTATCAGAAGAGCGGTCTAGCCTCTGTGGTTGGTCGGGTTTTGCCAGGTCGCTGGAAGGAATTCCACCGCATGCTGCCCCTGGCGAGTTGGAACGGCTCGCGGCAGTCTATTCCGGCTCGCACTCCCGGCGGCCGAGGGCGGGTGGGCGTTCTGTTGGGCTGCGTGATGGACGTTGCTTTCGCAAAGGAGAACGTAGCCACGGTGAGCGTGCTGAGTCGCCAGGGGTTTCAGGTTGAGGCACCGCCAGAACAACCGTGCTGCGGCGCCTTGCACGCCCATTCCGGCCGGCTGGACTGGGCCCGAGCGCAAGCCCGGCGGATGATTGCGACTTTTGAGAAGCACCCGGTCGACTGGATCGTGGTCAATTCAGCCGGTTGCAGCAGTTTGATGAAGCACTATGGGCAGTTGCTGGGAGAGGAGCCCGATTGGGCTGACCGGGCCACAGCTTTCAGCGCCCGGGTTCGCGACGTTCAAGAGTTCCTGGCAGAGATTGAGCTTCGGCCCGCTTTGCCCCAGGTGGTGCAGCCACTGACCTACCACGATGCCTGTCACCTGGCCCACGGACAGGCCATCCGCCAGGCACCGCGCCAGTTGCTGCGCCAGCTGGCCGGACCCGGCTATCGCGAACTGGCCGAGGCCGATCTCTGCTGCGGCAGCGCCGGAACCTATAACATAACTCATTTCGAGACGGCTTCCCGGCTGCTGGACCGAAAACTGGACGCCATCGAAGCCAGCGGAGCGCTCCGGGTGGGCGTGGCCAACCCGGGATGTTTGCTGCAGATTCGCTACGGTCTGGCGCGCCGCGGCCTGAAAATCGAAGCCGAACACCCGGTGGTGTTGCTCGACGAGGCCTGGCAGAAGAGCGAAGCCGTCGATCGAACAGACTGAGTGCCCTCCCTCTCGACGGTCGAGCTTGATTTGATTAGAACTGACCACAAAAGAGTTCTTAATTCTTTTTCTTTTTTGGCCTTTTTTTCTTGAATCCGGGTCAATTCTTGCCTACATGAGCCATTTGTCACAGGGCTGCCCAGGACATTCGTACAAACGAACGTTTGTGATTGACGTTCGCGGCCAGGGGGGCTACCATCAAAGAGTCGCCGGGCCAAAAACCCCGACCGACCGACGAATATCGAAAATCGTCGCGCTCCTCGATAGCGTATCGATGGGGGTCACCCGCATACCTCAGTGGGTCGAGCCGGGTCCAGGCTCGTTAATCTATGACCAGGGCCTCACACAGTAGTGAAAGATTGCACTCGTTGCCTTCTTTCCGTGGTGAGGACCTGATGCCGGTGGTGGTCGGCCCAGGCAGATCCGGGAGACTGATACTCGGAGGGTCACAGCATACCTCAGACTGTCGCCTTGGGTGCAGGCGTAAAACACTCCTACTTCGGGACCTCGGTCTTGGAGGCCACGATGAGCCATATCATCTAGCAGCGACCTCGGTCACTGCGATAGCCAGCTCGCAACTGGCACCTTGCGAGTGGGAAACCACAGAGCAGGCAGTGAGCACGACTGAAATGTGCTGGGTAGCGCCATACCGCGTGCGCCGTCCGCCACGGACGTAAAACCCTGGCAAGCCGGTCGCTTCGGCGACAGGTCCGAGGGATGGCGTATCCCGTTCGGGGCACGCAGAGACGCCTTAAGTCGCTGCGGGTTGAGTCTGACCTCAGGCTCCCCTGTGGACACTGTCCTCTGGGATCAGGGCAGGCCGGCTATGTCGCGCCCTGCCGGCGGGTCGCACAGGCTCGCAGGTTCGTGGGCCTATGACCACGGGGTGGCAGCACACCTGAGCCTGCAACGCGGAGCACCCCGCAACCCTATGGTGCTGACGGCCGTCTCGGCGACTCGTCATTCTGTTCTGGACTGTGCGTTCGGCAGGGGTTGGCCATACCTCAGGCTGCGTGAACCTCGTGTTTACGCGTATTTCGTCCGCGAAATACACCGGCGGCTCGTTCGCGAACCGCCCGCCCTCTTCGGAAGGCAAGCCACCCCCCCCAAAAGGAGTGGTGCATCCCTCGGGATGCTCGTGGAGCGACTCTGCTTGCGGAATCGCGCTTCGCTTCGGCGGACCACAGCGCTCACTGCTTCGGCAGCAGCGCACACCACCGCCCTCAAAGAGCGTGTGGACGGCTCAGCCTTCGGGCTAGCCACACCGGCTGAGGCCTTCGGGCTGCCGTGGGTCTTCGGATCCAGACGGACTGCTTGCGGTTCGTAACGCGAGACGCGAAAGCTTCCCGCAGTGACCTCGCTTTCGGGCGAAGTTGCACGCAGAAACCGCCTTCGGGCAGGTCTGCACCGTGATGCGACTACCAGGAGCGTCACAGTGGTTTCGACCACCGTCTGGCTATTCGGACGTAAAACTTAGTAGAGAGGCCAGCGACGCATCGACTTCGGTCGCTACGCAGTTGGGTTCCTGGTGCTGGAGAGGTGGCGACCAGGCGGTTCTCGTCCGCGCCGTAAAGACGAGGGGTTGTGCCTTACCTTAGTGCACATCGGGCCTACCTTGGTCGGCCCTCCGGTCAGCTTGCTGCACCGGACAGGTCTCACCATCTGGGAAGGTGAGGGCTGCGCAGGGCCAAACCGCGCCGTCGAGCTGGGTCGACGCTAATGCCTCAGAGTGGCTGTCGCACATCTTCGATGTGCTTCAGATCCTGACGCTGGCGAGGTGGCGGTCAGGCGGTTCTCGTCCGCCGAAAGACGAGCAACGGGCCTAGGACCTGTTGATGAAAAGACCATCCCTTCCAAGGGGTGGTTTTTTCATTTTCCAGGCAAATGGCGTACGTAGGGACCGTCCCAGTCCCTTTCAAAGAAGGCCTGCAAGCGGCCGGCCAGGCTCTTGCCTTCGAAAACCAATCCCATATCGCGGCTGGTCATAAAATAGCTGTATTCCCAGTTGGAAGTGCCCAGCCAACCGCGCTGCCCGTCCACTACCAGATACTTGCTGTGGCCCACCCGCGCAAAGGGGATTTCGCCGCCACTCCAGGCCGGGATGTGACTGACTTTGATCTCCAGATGCGGGACCGTGCTGAGTGCTTCTAAAGGGGTCAGCAAGGGCGGTTTGATGCCCCAGTTGCTCACCAGCAGGTGCACCTCGACGCCCCGCGCGGCGGCCGCCCTGAGTTCAATATCGAGTGTTTCGTAGCGTTTGGGCAGCGGGCCGTCGCCGGGATAAGTCACTACCAGCGGCGAGTAGCTCATCACCTGCACATCGATGCGCTCGCGGGCGCTCCGCAGCAGTTCCACCAGGGCCAGTTCCTCGGGGTTGCCTGCGTTCCACTTCGGATCGTTGGGGCTAAACACGGGGAATAGCTCCAGGTCGCCCATTTTGACAGGAAAACGGGCCGTGACGGGGGAGAGTTTGGGCGGACTGGTATCGCCTTCGGCTACCACCCAGTCGTGGTCGAAGGCCTGTTGATAGCAACTGGCCAGCTCTGGCTGAGTGAAATGAACGCCCAGTTCGCGAATGTGCGATAGGGCGGTGAAGTCAAAATTCTGGCTACCCAGAAAGACCTGCTGGCGATCCACCAGCATCAGCTTGGTGTGCTGCACTCCCGAGGCGAACTTGATTTTGCGCAGCTCGATGCCCAGGCCGGCCCAGCGTTCCCAGAGTTGCGGGTAGGTAATGAGAAACTTGGCGTCCACCAGCACACGCACGCGAACGCCGCGCGCTTTGGCCGATTCCACAGCCTTTACCACCGGTTCCAAAGCAGTCTTCGGCTCAAATCGCAGATAGAAGAATTCGAGGTCCAGGCTCTCTTGGGCGCCGTTGATCATCTCCAGCCAGACCTCCTGGGTCTGTCGAATGGAGGGATCGTCGAGTGCAGATTCTGTTTCCAGCGGGACGCTTTCGACCAGTTCCAAACCAGGTGGAAGGGGCTTCAGCTCTTCCTCATCGGCCACGGCTGCCGCCGTGAGGAGCAGGACCGCGGCCAGAAGAGCTTTGAACACCACTATCTGGACGTGTTTTCCGCCCAGTTATAAGCCAGGTCGGCCAGGGTGCGGGCGGCTACGCCGGATGCGCCCTCACCGTAGTATTTCCAGGGCTTTTCTTTCCAGAAGGTCGGTGCGATGTCCAGATGGGCCCAGGCGGTCTTTTCGGGCACGAATTCCTGCAAAAAGAGCGCGGCGGTGGTGGCTCCGGCCACCGGGCCGCCCATGTTGTTGACGTCGGCCACCGAACTCTTGATATATTCCTTATATTCGGCCGGCAACGGGAGCTTCCAGTAAGCCTCGCCGTGATTGCCGCCGGCCCGGGTGACGGCGTTGATCAAGGTGCGGTTGTTGCCCATCAGGCCGGTGAACGAGTAGCCAAGAGCGCGGATGGCCGCACCGGTTAAGGTGGCTACGTCGACAATGTGGGTGGCACCGATGTCGCCTGCGTGAATCAAGCCGTCCGCCAGAATCAGGCGGCCTTCGGCGTCGGTGTTTTCAATGTGCACGGATTTACCGTTGCGGTAGCTGAGAATGTCGCCCGGACGCATGGCCTTGCCGTCCGGCGAGTTTTCGGCGGTCACCACGATGGCGGTGACGCGAATACTCGGCTTGAGCTGGCCAATGATGTCCATGGCGCCCAGCACAGCGGCGGCGCCGGCCATATCTCCGCGCATCAGGTGCATGTTTTCTGCCGGCTTGATGGAAATGCCGCCCGAATCGAAGGTCACGCCCTTGCCCAGTAAGACCAGGTGAACGTCGCTGGGAGACTCGGGCTGGTAGCTCAGAGAGACCATGAAGGGTGGATGCTCGGAGCCCGCGCCCACCGCCAGCAATCCGACCATACGCTCCTGAGTCAGGCGAGCCTGATCCCAGACCTCGACCTGCAGATTGTGGCTGGCCGCCAGATCTTGCGCTTTGCGCACCAGTGCAGCCGGAGTGATGACGGCGGCCGATTCGTTGACCAGATCGCGCACTCCGTTGGTGGCGTGGCAGAGAACTTCGGCCCGGTCGATGTGTTCCTGGGCCTTCTCAGCCGATTGGGTCCAGATGACGGCCACGCTGTCGTCAAACAATTTCCGCGGTTTCTGCCGATACTTTTCGAAAGCGTACGATCCCAGGAGAATACCTTCCACCACTTTCCCCACATGTTCCAGGCCGTCGGCCGAGTTCAGAGCGAAGGCTACGCGTGGCCGGGCCGTTTCGGCGCCGAATCGAATGCCGCGAGCGGAGAAAGTCTTGATGTTTTCCCAGAAACCATAATTCTTCTCGAGGTCGCTATGGTAGACGAGCACGGTGTCAATCTGCAGGTCTTTCGGGGCGAAGGACAGCTCCCGCGAGAGCTTGCCCGCGGTGAACTGGGACTTGGCGCCGGCCAGGCGCTCTTGCAGCGCCTCGTCATCCACTTCGAAGAGTTCGTTTTGCGCGTCCAGGATCAGTACCAACACATCCGCGTGCAGGTCCTGCAGGTTGCCTTCATAGGTCTCAAACTTCATGGCCGATTTCCTCCAAGGTGGATGGGCTTTGAGTCCCACCAGAAAAATGCCTGCCCGGCCCCTGGGAATTCCGACGGCGAACGAGAACTCGCCGCCAGTGTTTTATCTTAGTCTTGATGTAGAAGCTTCGGGCCCCTTCCCCGGACTATATTCTCTGGTGAGCGTAGGGTGTGTGCCGGTTTTGCCTCCGGATGTCGCCAACCCGGCCTGGCGACTGGGGGAGAAGACGTTCTACTGCGAATTTCAGCCGTTGGAAGGGGCCGGCGTCTTGCCCGCCGCCAACGAGGTTCACGGCATCGGCCCAGAACATCTGCTGGAAAATGGACTGGACCCACAGGTGGGCATCCAGAAGATGGCCGACTACCTGGCCGATTTGCGCCTCAGCGTTCCCAAGTTTATGATGGCGGCCTGGCCGGCCAGTTTTGACCAACCTTTCATCGGCTACTATGCGCAGCGCTTCCTGGGCAGCAATCCCTTTGGTTATGCTTGCCTGGACATCGCCAGTCTGGCTCAGGGGATTTTTCGCTGCGAGCGGCGTCAGTTGCGCTCGCGTCTGGCTCGGCGTGGCCTGTTTCGGCCCCCCAAACCGTATCCGCACAATGCTTTAGATGATGCCATGGACCAGGCAGTGCTCTTGCGCGAGTTGCTGAACCTCTCGCTCAAGCCGACGCCCTAAGTTTCTGCTATTAAGATGGTTTTCGGCAGGAGCCGACCATGCCCCATGAGAAATCTATTTAAACCACAAGAGAGAGGGGTTGTTCATGCGCCGCATTATTATGAGTGCCTTCGTCCTTGGTTGTCTGGCGGTGCCCGGTTGGTCCCAAGGGGCCGATGCCGATACCTCTACGACAAAACCGACGACGGAAAAGACCTCCAGCGACGTCGAATTTCTTGATTCCCGAGAGGCCTACTGGGTCAACAAGGGTTTCAACGACATGCTTTACTACAACGGCGGAGGAACTTACAATTCGGTGCGAGCCGAACGCGATAAGTTCCGAGCCGACGAAGCCCTGAGCAAAATCACCAAACCGATGGTGGTGGAAGTCAAGGTAAGCGGGAAGACCGAGGCCCAGTCCATGCCGCCTCTGAAAAGAGGCGGTAAGGAAGAGAAGCTTCCGTAACGGCTCAAGGCAGAATTCAGAAAAAAGACCTCCGGGAAGTCCGGGGGTCTTTTTTCTTCAATCGACGAATGGAAGTGGCCAGGGCTAGTTGCGCGACATCCCCAGGGCGCTCATATACTGGTGCAGAGTAGACTGCTGCTCCTGCACGTCCAGTTGTTCCATCTTGCGGAGTTTGAGCAGTTCTTTCAGGGCGCGCACGTCGACGCCTTCCCCTTTGGCTTCCTGGAAGAGGTCCTTGAGAGCGGTCATGATTCCGGCTTTCTCTTCTTCTAGCGCTTCAATGCGGTTGATAAATTTGTTGAGTTGATCGCCTAAGGTCTGGCTGAAAATCTTGGCTTCCTGGTTCACGGTTGAGCTTCTCCTTGATTGTTATTCGAGTTTGACGTGATTGAAATTCACGCGCGGCGCAGCAAAGCCCTTTTGCTGGTCGAACAATTTTTCGATGGAAGGCCCGGGACGGGCGATCCGGAAGAATCAGACTCGATGGCTTTCCTCCCACCGCTCAACTATGAATGCGTTCACTGTGGCCAGAGTTGTGAAATGTTCGAGGTGGACGTAGACCCGGGCTCGGTGTTGCCGGGGGCGGAGGCTCGGCCGGATGGGCGCCTTTACTTGCGCTGTTTACCAGATGGCTGTCCGAATCTCTCCGAGGCTGCTGAGGACCGTTGCCAGGTTTATGAGCAACGCCCCGGTGCCTGTCGCCACTTTCCCTTTCGGGCCATTGATACGCCCGGGGGCCGCTTCATTGGGGCCTCCTTCGCCTGCACGGCCGTAGCCCAGGGTTGCGGCCCCCGCATCGAGCGCGCAGACCGAGATTGGGACGAGATTCCTGCGCAACGGGTGCGAGCCCACCTGGTGGAAGGGCGCCTTTGCCCGTGGGAATCCTATTTGCAGATTGAGGAGTTTTTGGGCGACCAGCTGTGTTTCAGTAATGGCGCTTTTAGTGCTGCCCTGGGGGTTTCGCTGGCCATCGCGCAAGACAATCTGGCCGGTCTGGGCGTAGCGCGCTTGAGTTGGTTGAGCGACGAGATCGAATCGACCTGCCAGCGCATTTTGCGCGGCCTGCTGGCCATTAGCGAAGCCGATGGCCAGCCGCAGCGGGCCCAAGAGGTGCTTTCCAGTCAGGCCCAGGGAGGGCGCTACTTCAGTCATATCTTTCCCGGATGGGTAGAGCCGCGTCAAATTCAGACCCGCCTGGAGCAGGAGGAGCCCGATCACTGGCAGCAGGTCGAGGGCTTCTTTCGCCATCTGCTGTTCCGCAAATTTCTTTGGGGTGCGCCGTCCGTGCACGCCCGCGTCTGTTTGCTGCCTCTGATCAACGAGATGGTCCGTTACTGGAGCTGGCAGCAGGCACTGGCGGAACATGGCAAGCCGACCGCCTTGATGCGCCGGCTGGCCATTCGCGAAGTGGAGCGACGTTTGACCTTTCACGCCCAGGGTTGGGAAGATTTTCTGGCGCCCTTAAGTCTGGCTTTCTTGCAGGGCGTTCGTTAGGTTGGTGGCTTCGTCCAGCCAGGCCGGCATTTCCTGAAGCTTTTCGCCCCCGCGCAGGATCGTATCCAGGCCAGTTTGCAGTTCTTCGCCGCTCTCGAGCAGGCCCAGCCCCTCTCCGATCAGCTCCAGTCCTGCATTCAAGGATTCCCCTGCTTTCTCCAGCAGTTCGAGTTGCTCGGGGGGGATGTCGGCCGGGGGAGGCTTGCGTCGGTCGCGTTGGCGACAGACGTTGACGTAGAGCTCTCGAAACCAGCTCAGAGTCAGCTGCCAGGCGGGATCGTCGAGCTGGCCTGTCTGACGTTGCTCAACAGCAGAGACGAGACGATGGAAATGGCTGGGTAGCCCGCTGCCCTGGGAGCTCCCCAGGGAAATCTCTTCGGCCTGGACGGCCAGATTCTCGGGCAGGCGGGCCTGGCATGAGGCGCAAAAGCGACTCTGGCTCTGGTTATCGCTGCCGCAAAAGGGGCAGGCCCGGGTGTCTTCGGCGCCGACCGTCTGCAACAGGCGCTCGCGCACGCGCAACTGCAATTGAGAGCCTTGTTCTAGAGAAGCAATCCCCTTTTCCAGGTCCAAGGCGTCCAGGCTCTCAGCAAAGGCGTGAAGTTCCTCCAGGCCCTGTTGTTGGTGAGAGAAAGCTTCCTCCAGGTTGGCGCGTTCGCCATCCAGAATGGAGCGTTCCCGCGGGGCCGGTTGGGCGGTGAGCAGGGCTTGTTGGAGCCGATCCTGCATGTCGGCGTAGACCACCAGGCGCTCCAGGAACGACTCCATGGGAATTTTCTGCTCCAGCGCCAATTGGCCGACGCGGATGAGCTCGCACACCATGGGATTGTCTGAGAGGGTCGGCAGGCTGGCCTGGAGATCGCGGAGGGTCTGGTAAGAGCTCTTCAGGACCGCCAGGGAGGCGTGGATCTGTTCCAGTGCGTAAGCGGCCTCCAACTCCTGGCCGGTTTCCAGACTGACGTCCAGGCGGCCCATTTGGTCCTGGATCCACTCGAACTGCTCAAAAATCTGGCGGCCGGTCACCACCAGCTGTTCGCTCCATTCCTGAAAGCGCAACCCATCCTGGAAGTAGTGGTGGCGAACGGCCAGCTCTTGATCCAGCACATGCCATTTTTCGCGCACCAACTCGGCGGCCACCTCGCCGCGCAGGAAGCCTTCGGCCTCCTTTTTGAGCTCTTCAAAGGGCTCTACGTCGGTGTATTCCCGGCAGCGGGCCAGCACTTCAAGAGGATCCTCTGGAGTGGTTTCTTCCAGATCCTCGGTGTCATCCGGGATTTCCTCGTCTTCGTCCGGAACGAAGTCGGCGAACTCGTCGTCCATAGATGGGGGGCCTTTGAGGTTGATTGCAGCGCTCCCTTCGCAAGGAGGCTACGCTGTCTGCGCAATTTCAGGGACGCCTGGCGACCGTCTGTTGCTGACTTCTGGCCGTTTTGGCCGTCGTGATGAAAAAAAAGCCCGTCCGGAGACGGGCTTTCTTGCTGAAATTATTGCCCCTGGTTGGGGATGAAAACTCGGCAGGTCGACGGGTAGTTGGTAATTTGTCGGCGCAGCCTGTCGCTGCCCTCCATGCCGTTGCCCAGGGCCACCGAGATGTGACCGTGCGGGCGTCCGGGTCCTCGATTCCAAACCACCACAGCTCCTGGCGGGAGGTTGCGCAGTTGGTCGCGCGGGACTTGAATCTCGCGGAATTTGGGATTGCCGGCCAGTTGGTCGGCGGCCATATACGCTGAGCCACCCTGAAGATTCACCCCGAGCGGCCTCAGAGCGTTCTTCACGCCGCGGAAGCACAACCCGGAGGTGCCCATGGTCCGACAGACATTGGCCGAGTTGCGGGCCAGGGCGTTTCCGAAGGCGCTGCCGCCACGGAAGTCGGTGGGGGCGGCCATCGGGGCACAGGACCAGGGACCCTGAGGTCCGCCGTAGTGCGGCTGCTGACTGGGGAATCCACCTCCCCAGGGAGACTGATTCATATAGGGTTGGGGCATGTAGCCCGGCATCATCATTTGCTGCGAATAGTTAGGCCGCATTCCGTTGAAGCCGCCCATGACGTCTCCCATCGGCATTCCCATGGGCATCCCGCCGCCCATTCCGCCCATCATCATGGGGTTCATCATGCCCTGCATCTGGCCCATCATCATCTGCATCATCTGCATCATTTGCATCATCTGCATCATCATGGGATTGCCGCAGCCCATGCCGCCCATCATCATGGGATTCATGCCGCCCATCATCATGGGGTTCATCATGCCGAAGTTGATTGCCATCAGTTCGCCCTTTCGCGGTCATCACTCTTATGTTTGCTTATCCCACCCGGTGTTCAGAAGTAAAGAGCGCGTCCCGTTTGTTACATGTATGTTACACGGCCCGCTGAGCGAAACCTGCGCAGGACTGCGACGATCGGTTTGGAACCCTTAACAAACATGGATTCTGGCTCCCTCCACCTGCCTGCCGAGCAGAATTATGATTGTGTTCAATGCGGGCGTAGTTGTAAGGCCGGCTGGGATATTGCTGTCGAGGAGCCAGTGCGGCGGCAGTTGGAAGGCCATCCCTTGACCTTGCGGGTCATCCAGCAACACGGCGCAGCGCTGGTTGAGAAAAAGACCGGCCCCGTGTTGAACATGACGCCCGCTTGCGGCTATTTGGAGCCGGACTTGTTGTGCGGGATTCACCGCCATATTGGGGTCGAGGCCAAGCCCAACATTTGCCGCTTGTTCCCCTACATCCTGAGCAGCACGCCCGAGGGCACTTACGTGGGCGTTTCCTATTCATGCACCGCCGTCCGACAAAATTCAGGTCGTCCCTTGTCTGTTCAAGGTGAGGAGATCGCGGCCTTGCTGAAGTCCGGCACCACCGTGAATGTAGTAGGCGAAGACGGATTGTTGGTGCACGCTTCCTGGTTTACCCAGTGGAGCGACTACCGAAATCTAGAGAATCAGATTTGGAGGCGGGCCGAATTGGTCGGAATGCAGGCAGCCTTGGCCGAAGCCTTGACCGGTGTGGCCCGTCAGGTCGCCGGTTGGGCCAGGCCGCGCAATACCAGTCCGCGTCCTGCCCCCGAGGAACTGACCGGCTGTCTTCCAGCCGCTCCAGAGCTTTTGGCGCGTGTTCGGGGCGAGATGTGGGCCCAGCTTTCGGAGCATTCGCTGCCGGAACTGGAAGGGGTGGGGGCGACCCTGGGCGCTCTTGAGGGAGTGGAACCATTGGATACCCCCGAGGTGGAGAAATACTTGCGCCACCTGGTCTTTCGAAAGCAACTGGTGATTCACCCGACCTTGCTCTCCAATCTTTGTCTGCTCGATTTCTTGCCCACCTTTTTGGCCCTCTATGGCCAGGGGTTCGCCCGCCTGCGAGGCCGAGTCATGCAAGATCAGGACTACTGGGATGCACTGGATGTGGCCGAGAAGTTTCTGGTCTATCACTGCCGGGGATTGCGTCCGGTCTATCAACGTTGCGCTCGATTTCTGGTTGAGCAATTAAGGAGTCCGGTTTGACCCGATTACACTTCGATCCTCAGCAAAACTACGATTGTTTGATGTGCGGCCGCGGCTGCCGCGCCGGCTGGGACATCCCGGTCGAGGCCGAGGTGGTAGCCAATCTGCAAAGCCAGCCGCTGGTGTTGCGTATTATCCAGGAGCAGGGGCCGGTTTTTCGACAAGTCGAGGACACTACGTTCATTCAAAATTCCAAAGATTGTCCGAACTGCCGCTTTCTGGCCGAGGATCAGTTGTGCTCCATCCACCGCGAGTTGGGATTTGAGGCCAAGCCGGCCACCTGCAAACTGTTTCCGTTTGTCATGACGCAGACGCCGGAGGGCATTTTTGCGGGGACCACTTACTACTGCACGGCCACTCGGCAGAATCACGGGCGCAACACGGGCGTCCACGAGGCGGATTTGCGCGCTCAACTGGAAC
>JALHOV010000061.1 GCA_022842865.1 Vulcanimicrobiota bacterium
CGCTCTTCCGATCTACCTGCTGGCTGGCCGTGCGTCAACGCGAGATGGTCCCGGGGCTCGATCTGGCTTTGCGCTGGGGTTTGCTCAGCGCGGTGGTGGGTATGGGCAGCGCCTGGCCCATGACCGTGCTGGGGGGTCACACCATTGGGGCGCCAGACGGCGGGCCGGGGCTACCCCTTTTGGGCTGGAGCACCCTGGCCGGAGATCTTCGCGTGGCTCATTTCCTGGGTTTGCACGCCCTGCAGGCTTTGCCTCTCTTGTGGTGGTCGCTTCGCGGCCGACTCTCGCCTTCTGGCCTGCGTTTGGCCCTTCATTGGGCCGGGCTGGCCTACCTGATCTGGGTGGTTTTGCTCACCCGCCAGGCTCTGGCCGGCCAGACCGCCTTTTGCCTGGCCCCCACTGCGCTCTGGCCGATCTTGGCGGGATTGCCGTTGTTGTGGGCGGGCCGAGAGGGATTCAGTTCTGGTCGGTGGGGGAAGGCCTGACGCCCTTGTTAACCTGGGCCGTCTTCCGATCATCGCCGCAAAAAGGATGTGCTTGCGGCGGACAAGGCGTCTTCAGCATTAGCAGGTGGGGGTTGCCCGGAGTGCCAGAGGAAGTCGCAGCGCAAAGCTGCTCTGTATCCGAGAGTCCTTTGGGGAACTGACTTCGATTGAGATTTGACAACCTTCCTGGCGGAATTCCACTTGCTCCCCTTGCTCAAACTGATGCAACACCTCCACTTCCTGATACTGGCCCTGGAAAAGCAGACTGTCTTCATGGAACCAGAGACGGTACTGATCCCCGAGGCTCCGGTAGATCACCTTATCTGGGTGAATCTGAATCAGCTCCACGTTGCTTAGCTTACTTTTGAGGATCCCCAATAACTGGCCACTGCGAAGGCGCGCTCGGGCGTCGCGGTCATAGGGCATCTCTTCGAGGAGACCAAGGCGCTTCGCTTCCGAAAAGGCATAGACGGCCAGAACGCCGAGAATCAGATAGACGGACTCCAAAAGCAGCATCCAGTCATGTTCTCCGCTTCGAGCCGGGATCCCGCGGTCAGGCAAGGGTAAGCGATGTTAGGCGCGTGCCAAGCACATTAAGGATTCGTTGCCAAAGTAGACTCCTGCAATGGGCGTGAGCAGATCAGATTGCGGTCTCCGTGGGCGTTGTCAATACGGGCCACCTGAGGCCAGAATTTGCCGTCGCGCAGGGAGTCCAGGGGAAAAGCAGCCAGCTCTCGACCATAGGGATGAGCCCAGCTATCGCTGGCGATTTCGGGGGCGGTATGGGGGGCCATTTTCAGAGGGTTGTCGCGGGTATCCAGGCGGCCCTCTTCGATCTGGCGGCACTCTGCGGCAATCGCACTCATAGCCTCCACAAACCGGTCCAGCTCGGCCTGACCTTCACTCTCGGTCGGTTCCACCATCAAGGTCCCGGCCACCGGCCAGCTCATGGTGGGCGCGTGGAAGCCATAGTCGATCAGGCGTTTGGCCACGTCCTCGACCTCCACCCCGCAACGGGCTTTGAGCGGTCGCAGATCGAGAATGCACTCGTGGGCGACCAGACCATGGTTGCCGGTATAGAGGACGGGATAATCTTCGCCCAGCCGACGAGCCAGGTAGTTGGCGCTCAGGATGGCGACCGCCGTGGCTCGGCGCAGACCGGCTGCTCCCATCATGCGCAGATAGGCCCAGACAATCGTGAGAATACTGGCGCTTCCCCAGGGCGCCGCCGAAACGGCCGCCAAAGCTTGTTCTCCGCCCACCCGACGGAGCGGGTGACCCGGTAAGAAAGGAGCCAGATGCGCAGCCACAGCGATGGGGCCCATTCCCGGTCCCCCGCCGCCGTGGGGAATGCAGAAGGTCTTGTGGAGGTTGAGGTGGCAAACGTCCACTCCCAGCTTTCCGGGCCGACACCATCCCACCAGGGCGTTGAAGTTGGCTCCGTCCAGGTAGACCTGGCCGCCGTGTCCGTGGATCACCTCGATGACCTCCAGCAGTGAATCCTCAAAAACCCCGTGAGTGGAGGGATAGGTGATCATCAAGGCGGCCAGGGTTTCCGAGTGGGCTGCGGCCAGTTCGCGCAAGTGCTCAACGTCGATGTTGCCGCGCCGGTCGCAGCGCACCACCGCGATTTCAAACCCCGCCATCTGAGCCGACGCCGGGTTGGTGCCGTGGGCCGACACGGGGATGAGCACATGCTTGCGCTGCTCCTGGCCACGGGCCTGATGATATGCGCGTATCGTCAGCAGTCCGGCGAACTCTCCTTGCGATCCGGCATTGGGCTGGAGCGAAACGGCCTGGAAGCCGGTGATTTCACTTAACATGCGTTCGCAATCGGCCAGCAGTTGCTGGTAACCGCTGCTCTGCTCGAGAGGTGCGGCCGGATGCAGATCAGCGAACCCTGGCCAGGTGATCGGCATCATTTCGCTGGTGGCGTTCAGCTTCATAGTGCACGAACCCAGTGGAATCATCGAATGGGCCAGACTCAAGTCGCGGTTCTCAAGTCGCTTCAAGTAGCGCAGCATCTCGGTTTCGGAACGATACTTCTGAAAAGTCGAATGAGTCAGAAAAGCTTCGCTGCGACGCAAGCCAGTTGGAATACCCAGGCTGGCCTGAGGGGTGGCCACTGCCTCCCCCAGAAATGCCTTCAAGCGCTCAACTTCTGCCGTGCTGGTGCGCTCGTCGAAGGCCACGCTGAGGCGTAGGCTTTCGGGATAGGTGCGGACCGCATAGCGCTCTGCCCTGGTCTGCTCCAAAAAGAGTTGATAGGCTGAGTCCTGTGAGAATTCCCAGCAGATGGTATCCAAGAAGGCGTGGTGTAGCAGGCGATGGCCAGCGGCCACCACTGCGCCGGCGAAATCCAGAGCGTGCTGATGAATGTCGGCCACGATACTCTTGAGGCCTTCCGGACCGTGGTAGACGGCATACATACTGGCCATTACCGCAGGCAGCACCTGAGCGGTACAAATATTGCTGGTGGCCTTGTCCCTACGGATATGCTGCTCACGGGTCTGAAGGGCCAGACGCAGAGCCGGGTTGCCCAGGCGATCACGGCTCTGGCCTACGATTCGACCTGGCAGATTGCGCTTAAATTTCGAATCTGTGGCCAAAAAGGCCGCGTGAGGTCCACCGAATCCCAGTGGGAGTCCGAAGCGTTGGGTCGAGCCGACACAGATCTCGGCCCCCATGGCGGCTGGACTTTTCAGCGCCACCAGGCTCAGCAGATCGGCCACCACGATGGAGCACACCTGAGCAGCCTGGGCGCGAGCAATCGGATCGCTCAAGTCGCGCAATGCGCCATGGCTGGTCGGGTAGGCCAGGATCAGTGCGAAAGCGTCTTTGTCGATCTGCCAGGACTCTTCCAGGCGAATTTTACGCAGTTGGATGCCCAAAGGAAGAGCCCGTCCCTTTAAGACGTCCAGGGTCTGGGGATGAAGGTCGGCGTCGACCAGCAAGGTGTTCTTGCCGGGTTCAGAGGAGCGCAAGGCCATCGTCATGGCCTCGGCCGCCGCAGTCGCCTCATCGAGCAGGCTTGCGTTGGCCACAGCCAATCCGGTCAAGTCGCAGACCATGGTTTGAAAGTTGAACAGCGCTTCCAGACGGCCCTGACTGATTTCGGCCTGGTAGGGTGTGTAAGCCGTATACCAGCCGGGATTTTCCAAAATATTGCGCTGCAGCACGGTAGGAGTGATGGCCGCTTGATAGCCAAGTCCTACAAAGCTCCGCCAGACTTCATTTTGTCCGGCCATACGCTCTAGCTCCGCCAGGCACTCGTGTTCTGCCAGGGCGGGCGGAAGCTCCAGGCTTTCCCGTTCGAGCAGTTTTTCGGGAACCACTGCCTTCATCAGTTCTTCCAGGCTATCGAAGCCCATTGTGGCCAACATCTGCTGGATTTCGTTGGGGTTTGGCCCGATGTGACGATGCGTAAAGGGGGCGGTGTTGGGAGCGGACATTTTCATCAATTCTCTTGTTCTCTTCAAGTTAGTGAGACAGGCGAACCCGTAGGTAGAGCCCGACCAAAGCCTATGCCCACGGGGCCAAATTGTCAAATCTGTATCAGATTTGTACGTGGGAGATGTCCGACCGCTTGCCAGGTCTTCGCCTGCAAGCCCGCGCCAATTGCCCACAACCTGACCTTTAGTGGAGCGGGGTTTCACACCAGGCGAGGAGAACACCGTAGAATGATCAGCCAGGCAACACGGGAGTTGGCCGCCCAGTTGGGCGTGCTGGTGATCTATCAGTTTGGTTCACAGGTTCGCGGCGTAGCCAGGCCGGACAGCGACTACGATGTGGCGATACTGCTGGCAAGCACGCATGTTGACCTCGAGGTTTTGGCGGGACACCTGTGTAGTGACTTGCAAATCTCACGCCACCAGCTAGACCTGAAAATTCTCAACGATGCCGCCCCGGCCTTTCAGTATCAGGTTGTTCGCGACCGCACAGTGCTCTACGAGGTCAGCCGCGATTTGCGGGCCCAATACGAGACTTTTGTTGTCAAAGAATACCTGGACGATGACTACTTTCGTGGCATACACCGCCAGGCTCGGCGAGAACGTCTGAAGGCAGGGCGCTTTGGTCATCGACCCACGATTCATTGAGCGGATTTTTTCTGAAATCGAAAACCATGTAGCGCTGCTCCATCAGGTCCGCGCAGAGTCTCTGGATTCGCTAGCAAGAGATCCTCTGCGTGCTTTGGGCGTCCAACACGCACTGCAGATTGCCATCGAGGGGGTGCTCACCATCAGCCACCACGTTATCGCGTATGATAATCTGCAATCCCCCGAGAAGAATGCTGATACCGTGGCTACCTTGCTTCATCACGGCGTTCTGAGCGACCGGGAATTAGCCGAAAGACTCCCTCGTATGATTGCTTTTCGAAACTTGATGGTGCACCGCTATTGGAAGGTGGAGCTTGAGCAAATTCAGCGGATCATTCAGAACAATCTTGGGGATTTTGGCCTTTTCTGCAGCCAGATCCAGGACTATCTGGACCGTCGCCAGAGCTCGGGCGGCTTGGCGACACCAGAGAATAGATCCAATCCGACAGAGTAGTTCTTTCTGGGCGCCTGCAGTTCGGGACGGGAGTGAGACAGGTCAGTTCAGGCCATTGGGACAAACGACAAGGGCCGCTCAACACGATCCGTGTCAGCGGCCCGCCCGCAATTTTTGAATGGTCTAGACGATGGGCGTCACGTCGATGAAGACCTTGGCGTAAGCGCCCTTTGCCTCATTGCCAACAAGGTTGGTAACGGTGAGCTCATCGAAGCCCGCGAAGCTCTGGAATTTTTTCCCGGAGACCTCGTTGCCGCTTCGGGTAATTTCAAAACCTTCGACGCTACCGTCCTGGATGGTCACTCCGGTGGCGACGCTGGAGCCATCTTTGTTCTCGACCAGCCGGTGCACTCGGGTAGAATCCCCGGAGTCAAGAACGGTGCCAAGCACTCTGCTGGTATCGGAGGTGTTGAGCTTCAGGCAAACGGCGTTGGCTACCCCGTTGTTGTCTCGGCTGCCTCCGTCGTGTCGTTTGACCCAACTGGCGAAGGCGGCGACTCGGTCTGTGAGGTGATCACCACCTGGTTGGAAACTCTCCGTAAAGCTGGTCGTGGCGCAGCGGTCCTCGGGACGCTGCTGAGGCGGTCTGGCCGCTCCGCCGTAGCGATAGGTTTCCGGTCCGAAAGTTGGTCCCACCATGCTCATATGACTTCGCTCGTCTTCTAAGTTTCCGGAGTAAGTTCTAAACCTTCATAGAGGTCCGCCAGGGAAAGCTCGGCATTCACTTCCGGCAAGGTCACCACCGCCTGCATTCCCTGAAATACTTCTCGAATAAAGCCCTGCTCGGTGCGGCGAAAGGCCTGCACCGCAGGGTGCTCCTGCTCCACCAGGAGCAATACTGACAACGAGGGGAGGGCCAGATAGGCTTCCTTCTTCTCGCCTTCGTCCAGCCGACGAGTAGAGCGAGAAAGGACCTCCACCAGAACCACCGGTTCGTCTTGGAAGGAATCGTTGGGCGGGTTGGGACGGCAGACCACGGACAGGTCCGGGTAGTAGAAACGCAGATGATGGGGGAGGCGAATGCGGATCTTGGTGTCGGAGTTAAAAACGCGGCAGCGCTGTCCGCGCAGCTGGCCGCCCAGTGCGATGACAGCGTTAGTAGCGATCTGGTTGTGCGCGTTGCGAGCACCAGACATTGCGTAGACCACCCCACCGAGATACTCATGCTTTTGGGGCGAGGTTAGCTCCGAGGCCAGATACGTCTCAGCTGAAACCAACTCCATTGACTCTGCCGCATTCATCTTTTGTATTTTATCCTCGGACCGGCCAAAGAGCAATTGGCCAGTTCACAACTCAGCGACAACCCCGAGGTCAGAAAAGTTCATCCAACATCAAGTGAAATTGCAGCTTGCTGAATTCGAGATGGGTCAGCCCGTACTGGCTTAAAAACCTCTCCTGGAGAGCAGGGCCGAATTCGCCAAGGCAGTTCCAAAGAATAGACAGGTCTTGGTAACGGTCCGCGACGCCCACGCGGCTCACATCAATACATCCGACGACCTCGCCTTGACTGAGAAAAAGATTGTCCAGCGAGAAGTCGCCGTGAGTTACCACCGGATCGGTCGGCATAAGCGGCAAAAGCCCCTGCAGTTCACCCCAGACCTGTTCGGCGGTCCAACCCTGTCGTTGGTCATCAAAATCTTCCACCTCGACGAGACCGGCGTCGATGCGCAGCCGCGCGCGGGAAAGTCGGAAAGCGTGATCGCTGTTATAAGGACATTCGGATGCCGGGATCCGGTGGAACTGGCGCAAAAATGCGCTCAGCGCGTCCACCACCCATCTCGTCTGTCACCTCATCGGCCAGGGAACCAGAGCCGTGTTTCAAAAACAAGTCCGGCGCACCGACTTTGCCATGCAGCCGATAGACGGCACCGCCGGACATCCCGACGTTATCGCGCGCCCACTGATACCCTTTCAGTTGGCTGCGAAGGCCGGCAGGAAGCGGCGCGGCGGCGCAGGCACGTTCTCGTGCGAAATCAGTCATCCGACCTGCCTTCGATTAAATCTGCACGGGTGACGGTGCGGGGATTTTCATCAATTCGGTAATTTCAAAGTCAAGGTAGGCTGCCAGCGGCAAGCTATGCAGATGCTCCAGAACTTCCTGCGGCGAGGACTCGCGAAACTGCAGGAAGGCCCGCCAGGGCTCGCTGCCGGGTGCGCCGATGGAGGATTGCAGCAAGACGCCCTGACGTTGCAACTCGGCCACGCGGGCCATCTCCGCCGGTATGAGTTGATGATACTGTTCGTCCACCGGACTGGCAAAAGCTTCTTCGGCCTGTTGTTTGAGGAAGTTTGCATCTGCGCAGGTGGTGAAATTGCGCCGGTCGGAGACGGGGTCAAAGGCCTGAGCGTAGAGGTCGGAAACCACCACCTGATGGCCCAGCTCTAGCAAGGTGTTTTTCGCCTGGACATAGAGAGCGCTTGAAAAGCTCTTGGCTTCGTGATGAGCGTGAACGATCAGAATTTTCATCGCGTTGGGTTCGCCAGCTTCCATCCTGGCCCAACTAATGTCCTGCCCAGGCCCATTGCAACGGGAAACTCGTCAGGCTGCTGAATGACGCAATTGTTATGTTGGGCGAGTGGAATGAGCTCTACTCCCAAAACCAATATCGAACTTCTCCTGTCCGACGCTCGCAGCTACGGATGGGTCCAATGTCTCAAGCCCCTCCGGACTGCGAAGTCCTGGTCCGGACCCGCTATCGAGTGTGCGCCGGTGGCCACCGAGATGCAGATCACCATCCGGCGATCGGGAGTGAACCCGGTCAGCCAACTGGATCCTGGCGTGCATATTCCGGCGGAGTGGGTGGCCCGAGCCGTAGAGTTCCTCCGTGGTCCCGAGGGTGCAGAATTCGCCGGTCGAGAGTTTTCTCTCAAAACCGATGAAGGAAGAGGCCGCGTCGGATTGCCTCCCGTCCGCCCTTCTAAGCCGCCCTAAAGACCGAGGGCCCTGCGGCCGGTCAGTCGTCAAGAAAACAGCCCCAGCTGGTCTAAAGGGGCGAGGCTAGAACTTCTAACGCGGTCCGTTGCAAAAGCTCTTTGAGCAGGGGGTGCTGATACTGACGCCTGATGCTGATCGCATAAAAGTCCTCGTAAAGACCGGGAAGGGTGCAGTATTCCTCCAAGATGCCAGCCTGCAGCTCGTCGCGGACGACTACCCTGGGAACCACGGCCGCCGTGGAAGCGGAGCGCGCCAACAACCGTAACATCGCCATATCATCGACCTCGGCCAGCAGTTTGAAGCGCCAATCCCGACCGGCACATAGCAGGTCAAAGCCAATGCGCACTTCACTGTCAGGGCCGGGCAAGAGAAGGGACGTTCCTTGCAGGTCCTGAGGGAAGCGAAAGGGGGCTTTGCCGGGGCGGGGGTGCCCCACCAGGCTGACCGGCTGTCGTGCGATTCTGTGGCAGCGCCAGTGGTGTTGAGGTTCCGCGCGCACGGCACGATTGCTCAGAACCAGATCCAGGTTGTGAGCTGCCAATCGTTGCAAGAGTTCTCCTTGCGTGGCGGAGTGCAAAACCAGGTGAACGCCTTCGCGCAGGAGCAGGGGCTGCAAAAATCCCTGTTGGAAGTTGCGCGAAAGGGTGGCTACCGCGCCGATTCGCAAGATTTGCCGGGGGGAGCCAGCGCCCTGGCGGAGGGTTGCCAGCAACTCGTCCCCTCGAGAAAAGATCTGTTCTGCGTAATCCAGGGCAATCCGGCCTGCTTCGGTAAGCTCCAATACTCTTCCCCGACGCTCAAAAAGGGGCAACCCCAGCTCCTCTTCTAACTGGCGAATTTGCGTGGACAGGGCGGATTGGGACACGTGCAGCTGCTCGGCGGCCTTTGTCAGGTTGCCTTGCTTAGCCACTGCCCAGAAGTAGTGAAGGTGGTGATAGTTTAAGCGGCTCATGTCTGCCCGACCGTTCTTTTAAAGTGAACGTTTTGCTCTGATAATTCTATTTTACAAAAAATGGACAATCCTCCATCGTGGTTGGATGTTTTCTGTGATGACGGCTGATCGGCCCAACCGACGGGCCCACACTGGAGGTCGGCATGGGTGATAGCTTAGATACGAGCTCGGATTCTCAAGACGAGTGGGCAAGGCGCACTGTGGATGCTTCCTTGTGGTTCCCTGCCGCTGTTTACCTGGTGCTTCTCTTGGTTGACTGGCTTGCCAGCGTGACCGGGAACTCAAGTAGTTCGAATGGGAGATACATCCCCCACCAGCCAATGTTTCTGCCCTTTTGGGAGTGGTTGGGTCTGGCCACTTTGGTCGCCACCGTGGTGTTGTGGTTGTGTCGTCAGTCTTCCAAGAGGCGAACCGATCCGTTTTAGAGGAAGGCAGCAAGTGTGGTCCCGTCAACCAGCTTTGGGCGGTTGGGCAGCAAACTGGTCCTGAAAGTAGGTCAGTTCTTGTTTCAAGGAGTCAAAGCAGACCTCTTCCACAAAAGTCCAATAGTCTTGTGCCTGTTCCGCCAAGGGCTGAGAGCCACGCGGCCAGGGCTCTCCCTGGACCCCGTCCACGCTGCGTAATTGGGCGGGAATACCGAGAACTTTCGGAAAACGTAGCGCGAAATCGTGACGCTGGGAAAACTCGTGAAGGCGTCGGCAACGTTCCCCGTCGTAGTAGTCCTCCCCCAGCAATTGGAAGGTCATTAGAAACTCAGCCCAGTCGGCATGCCGACCGGGCGGTTGTCCGAAGCGCCCTTCAACCTGACTCCAGACGTCGTAGGTATTCAGGCAAAGAATCGGCCGGACGGTATCCAGGCCGGCCTCAAATTGCTCCAGAACCAACTTGAATGAGGCCTCTTTCAGAAGCGAGTCGACAGAGCCGTGGCCATTGACGATCACAATGCCTGTGTATTGCGTTCTCAAAATCCCGCGTAGCACGGCTTCCAGATAGGCCCGGAAGGAATCGCTCGCGATGCTGACGGTCCCCTCAAAATCTTTGTTTGGCTCTGTGGGAGTATAGTTCAGCCCGGGCAGACAGTAGGCGCGACCCAGGCCTTTCTCTGCTACCCGCCGGGCCAGGCGTCGCGCAAGTTCGGTCGATTCAAGAATGTCCGTATCTAGCGGCAGTTCCGGACCGTGTTGTTCATAACAGCCCACCGGCAAAAGAGCTAGATGCCAGCCGGGATCCTTCAGCCACTCCTTTAGCTGGCGGTAAGAGTAGTGTGTTCTCATCCGTAGATCTCAGTTCTGTAAAATGAATTCACCGCTTAACGGGGCTCGCCAGTTGTGCTCGACGCGATTCTTTCTGACGTGCCGAGTCAGTGAGGTGCTTCCAGTGGGTGCGCCCTTGTGTGCAAACTGCTGGATGTCCTCCCTCCCAGCAAGGCATGGCCGAACAGGGCATCATCGGGGCGGTCGACAAGGACACTTGACACGTTGGTCGGCTTGCGCAAAGATAGAAATACAAGTCATGAAAAAAAATTCTATATATTCGCCTCGCACAGGACCTGGCCAAAGGAGCAAACACGCGATGGTTGGACGATGCCAAGGAAAACTAAAGACAGGCAGCTTCTGGCATCTATACAGCAGGCTGATTCAGGGAAATAGCCCGGTCCTGGCTCTAGCAAACTGTTTGATGTGGCAGAATGAGGGAGGAGGGGCTCCCGAGACAGAATTGCCCATATGCCATCGCTTCGACATGCTAATCGAACGGCAAACGTGAAAGCCAACCGCCTTGTCCCCGGCTTTCCGAAACGACGGCTGTGGATGGCTAGCATACACCAAAAGGAAAAGGTCTGTGCCGTCGCTTTCTCGCGGGGACTTGGCCTGCTGCCTCGGGCCACAGAAGGAATTGACACAGACCAACTCGGCACGTTTTGTGGCCAAATTAGTCGTCCGGCTCCGGCCTCTGAGGTCGTAGTTGCCAAAGCAAAGCTCTCTTTGCGAGGAGACTGCGTGAATGATCTCGCATTAGCTAGCGAGGCTTCCTTTTCTCCGCATCCAAGCTTCCCTTTCGTTCCGTTGCATCAGGAAATCTTGGTTCTGGTTGACGGAGCGCGGCAAATTTCCTGGCTCGAGGTCGGCTCGACCCTGCGTACTAACTTCGCCCAGCATGTGGTGCACAACTCTCAAGAGCAACGAGGTTGGGCCGAGAAAATGGGCTTCCCGGGGCACGCGCTGATGGTTTCTCGCGACGACGGTCCCTGGCTGAAAGGGATTCAGCGCTGGGCGGATCTGCCCGCCCACTTTCCTCAGACACTGGCGACCGATATGCGGGCACACCTCAACCCGACTCGCTGCAGCCTGATCCGCCGGTTGTCCATGCAACTGGTCCTACGTTTAAGGACGCCCTGTCCGTCCTGCCAGGGACCTGGATTTGGGGTGGTCGACCGGCGAAGGGGACTGCCGTGTTCGGGCTGCGGCTACCCTACCAGCTGGATCCTGGCCTGTCTCTGGAGATGCGAGTGGTGCCAACATCTCGAGCAGCGTCAACGGCCGGATGGAATCAAGAACGCCGACCCTGCCCACTGCGATGTGTGCAACCCTTAGCTTTGCGGCGGGCTGTCCCGAGGCGTGGCGGCGATGCTCCTGCGGTGGAGGCGCCTGAACCGAGAGCCTGGCCAATCAATTGCCCAGCAAATCCCGCGAAACCGGAAGAGTTAAGCCTTACAGAAGGGGGTTCAGGAAACGTAGTTGTTTACCGAAGCGAACGAAATCCTGATCCGTCGAGCACAGGGTTGCCCCGAATTCCAGTGCCAGTGCCGCCAGATGAGCATCGCTACTCAGGTTCCCGGCGGTTCCCGTTTGCTCCAGCAGACCGCGAAGGATGGACCAATGCTTATCGCCCGGGCTCAAGATGGTCACGCAAGGTCTGCTTAGCCAGCTTTCCACCACGTCGAAAGCCTGCTCTGGAGTCAATGGCCTGGCGAAAGCTCCCGGACGCGTCGTCACCCTTACGAATCCAAGAATTACGCTCCAAGCCAGCGCCACCGTCTCTTCCCCCGATAGGATCGACTCTACCCATTCACGAGCCCTCGCATGCTGGTGGCTATCACGGTTGGACGAGTATATCCAGAGGTTCAGGTCGACCAGTTTCATTTGCGAAAGTGCACTTTACGCAAAGTCTCCTCGTCCTCGAGGTCGGCTGCATAGCGCAAAGCCTTGTCTGGATTAAAACTGGGCGGCCCCATCGAGAATGTGAGACTTGAGTAGGTTGGGGCCTCCGCTTGTGGGCTCAGGCGCTCCAGGCCTTTCTCGATGGCCCGGTTGACCCATTCGGTCAGGCTCGTCCCTGATTTTTCCGCTTCTAATTTGAGTCGATGGAGCAGGTTGTCACGGATATTCACGGTGGTTCGCATAGGAAAACCTTAAGGCATCCCCATTGTGATGTCAACGCATCACTTTGGATCGATGCTTTGATGATCCGCCTCGCCGCCTTGAGAACACGCAGGCCGAAGTCAGCGCGAAGAATACCCGAGACTTCGCTGTCGCTTAAGCAACGAGCCCAAACAAAGCGCGGGCTCATTGCCTTCAATCCGAATCCGGCAGCCGACCCGCCAGTTTCAGGTAGGCCCGAGCCAGCTGGCCTTGAGCGCTCTTGTGAGAGGGGTCCACGGCGAGAGCGGCGCGCAAGGAGGCAATGGCCGGCTCGCCCTTGTTCAGCTCCAACAGTGCCACTCCTCGATTGACCAGTGCTTCGAGGTGTTGAGGCTGTCGGGCGAGGGCGCGTTCGTAGAAAGCCAAAGAAGCCTGCGTATCGTCCCGCTGGTAGAGCATGTTGGCCATCCAGAAATTGAGGGCAACGCTCTCGGGGTGGAGTTCCAGAGCTCGTTGAAATCGCTCACTGGCCTGGGGGTCGTGCTCACTGAACGGGGCCCAGGTTTCCCAGTTCAGCGAATCAGCAGGTTCCAATTGGCAAGCTTCCCAGAGCCTGTCCAGACCCTCGGCCTGCTGATCGTTGCGCAGCAGCGCTCGACCCCAGCAGCGACAGAGTTCCGCGCGGTCCTGCGGCTTTTGCATTTGGCTGGATGCCCTCTCCAGCGCCCGTAAAGCATATCCGAGGTAGCGGGACTCCCGACTGACCTCGACTCGATGGCTGAGTTCCTGGGCCAATTTCCAGGGTTCCTGCAGCAGTCGCGATTCCAGGGACTCTTGCTCTTCGGCAGGGACCACGGGAAGAACAAAGCTCTGAAGCCCAAAATACTCGCCCTTTTCCAGGAGTAGCTTGCTTTCCAGAGGCAGGCGACTACCGCCTTCAAAAGGCACAAGGCGCGGCAAGATTCGGGGGCTTTGAAAAAGGTTTTTCCAAAAGCCCTGCTTGTTGTGTTGCCCGGACCAGCTCCCCTTTTGGCGGCCGGTCAGTTCACAACCATGGAGGGAAAGCTGACCGGAGTCTACCTGCAGGTCGTTCTCTTTGGACCCGATCAGCCAGCTGCTCTCCAGATGGACCTGGGCATTCTGGCGAAGCTTCAGGGCCGTGCTCGAATCCTGGCACAGCCATTCCTCGGCCCATACCTGGCTTCGGCCTTCCGCCCTCAGGCACTCGTCGTTGCCGACACAACAGAGCCGTTTTACTTTAATCTGAGTCTCTTCGCTCAGTTGTAGCGCCAGCGCCGAAAAATGAACGGAGCAATGCTCGAGGCTGGCGCGGGCCTTCTCTTCCAGGACCACCGCCTGACAGCAGCGCGCCACCGAGCAGTCCATCAGCTCCAACCTGGCTTCAGCGCCGGCAGCGACCGCCGACTCGGAGCAGTTTGTAAAACTGCTGTAGCCTATTTTTGCGCTGGCCTCATCGAGAGCGATGAGGCCGTGCTCCATCCCGGCCATTCGATTGTCCTGCAATTCCAGTCGACTCTGGTCGGTCAGGCGCACAGCCACCTCGCTGCCCAGTATCAGGCAACGCTCGACCGTTCCTTGGGCTTGCCCCAATGACCTGATGGCCACGCGGCAACCCTCAAACTGACATTGACGCAAGGCCGTTTGACCGCCCTCCAGGCGTAGAGCAGCTCCCATGCCATCTTCAAAGGTGCAGTCAGAGACGGCCAGTTGGCCCTGATGGATTTGAACCCCACTGCGTCCGGGTCTTTCAAAGTGACAATTCTCGACCTTGGCAATTCCGCCTAAGATCTCCAGCGCAGCCACAAGATTGCGCTCAAGGCGACACCTCTTGAGCTCAAGCTGTCCCGCCAGGAGCCGTAGAGAAGTCTTGCCATCCGAGACCCAGCAATCTTCCAGATCGGCTGACCCCGATATTTCGAGCGTCCCGTCAAACAAATGAAGATTTCGTAGACGGAGGTGAGCGAGACTGCGCCAGGTCAAGTTTTGGCAAATCAGGCGCGTCTGCCAGCAGCCGGCTCCCACCAGCTCCAGTTCAATTTCAGTCGAGAAATCACCGCTGAGACAAAAGTCGCCCGGCGGCAATTCCAGGCGCCCCTTTCCGCTGAGTAAATGAGCTTTTACGGTTTCACTGGTCATGCTCCCGCGATTCTAGGAGAGCGGCTCAAAACCCCCAGATTGTCTTCTTCACTCCGGGGTAGGGTGAGGGTTAGCGGAGGGTGAATAAATCCAGGCATGGGTAAGAAAAAGCGCAGGCCGAGCCGGACCATTCCCCTGGCTCCGGATCATCAGTGGAAGTGCTCGCCGGGGCATATGCTGCTGGTGGCGGAGGGCGGGGCCGTTCGGTTTGAAGTTCCCACCGGCTGGTTTCATGACTTTTGGAGCCCTGACGGGGGCCCTCCCTCGGTTCGCGTTTGCGACGTCGAACCGCCCAACGATAATTGCCGATTGGTCTTGAGTATCCAGCGCTTTCCGCTCCTGGACATCGACTCCATCCCCATCGGAAAGTTGCACCCCCGCCTGGGGGAGCCCGAAGCTCACCATCTGCGGCGAGCGGGCCAAAAACTCTCCTGGACGGTGCTGGACGTAGAACCGGATCAAGAAAATGGTCGCCCCATCCTGACCTATTTGTTATACGGCCTGGCTCCGGGAATCCAGGCCATCCTTTCGATGGCGGTATGGGAAGAAGACGCAGCCCAACGCTTGCCGCTCTGGCTGCACGTAGTGGATACCTTCGAGATGGCCCACCACGTCAAGGATCTCGGCCAGGGGACAGGCGTCAGGCCTCATCTCAATTGACGGCCAGCCCCGAGGAGGCAGGGGATCGATCGGGATGGCGAATCTGGGGCCCATGAAAAATGCATGTCTGGCTGCCTTCTGTTTGCTTTTGCTGCCTCTGACCGCCCTGGCCGAACCGTCTCCGGCGCTGGAAAAGCGGGTGGAGTCTTTGTTAGGTCAGATGACGACTCCGGAAAAATTGCGAATGATTGGTGGGACAGGCAGTTTTTACACGAACGGAGTGCCCCGACTGGGGATTCCTGAGCTGAAGATGTCAGACGGGCCGCTGGGAGTTCGTTGCTACGGTTTGTCCACCGCCTATCCCGCGCCCATCGCCCTGGCTGCTTCCTTCGATACCACCCTGGCCCAGCGCATGGGCCGATCTCTGGGTCAGGATTCGCGGGCTTTCGGCGTGCACGTGCTGCTGGCCCCGGGTATGAATCTTTACCGAGCACCTATGTGCTCGCGCAACTTCGAATACCTGGGTGAGGACCCAATGCTGGCCGGGCAGCTGGCCGTCCACTACATCAAAGGGCTGCAGAGCCAGGGAGTGATGGCCACGGCCAAGCACTTTGCCTGCAACAACAACGAATACGGTCGGATGGATCACAATTCCGAGGTGGACGAGCGAACGCTGCGCGAACTCTATCTGCCGGCCTTTGAAGCTTCGGTCAAGCAGGGCAAAGTGGCCACTATCATGGATGCCTACAATCTGGTGAACGGCGCCTATGCGACCGAGAACTCGCGCCTCAACACCGAGATTGCCAAAAGGAATGGGGATTCGATGGTTTCATCATGTCTGACTGGGGAGCGACCCATAACGGCCTGGCGGCGGCCAACGGCGGCCTCGATTTGGAGATGCCCTCGGGGGCTTTCATGAATCCGCAGACGCTGACACCGGCCCTGGCCGACGGTCGCCTGTCGATGGCCACCCTGGACGATAAGATTCGGCGCATTCTGCGCAAGTCGATCGAATTTGGCTTTCTGGATCGGCCTCAGAGCGATCCCAAGATGCCTGCTTATAGCCAGAACGGGCGTCAGGTCAGCTTGGAAACGGCTCGCGCCGGCAGCGTCTTGCTGAAGAATCAAAACCGTTTGTTGCCGTTCGATCGCAAGCGGGTGCGCAATTTGCTGGTGCTCGGCCCCAACGCCTACCCGGCCGTCCCCGGAGGCGGAGGCAGCTCGGAAACCAGGCCCTTTCGCGCCATTAGCTTTCTGGAGGGCATCAGCGATACTGCAGGCCCCGGAGTACGCGTGCTTTATGCTCGTGAGGACGTGGATCTACCCGCTCTGGCCAAAAAAACTCCCTTCGCGGGGCCGCTTCAGGCCGAGTATTTCAACAATCCCAAGCTAGAGGGTCGGCCGGCACTGGTGCGCCAGGAGGAACGGGTCGAGCAGGTCTTCGAGGAAAAAAGCTATGCCTCCGATGGGCCCATCGATCGTTTTTCGGCTCGCTGGACCGGCGTATTTGAAGCTCCGCGCGACGACGACTACCGCTTTTATGTGTCCTCCGACGACGGTGTTCGCCTCTACCTGGACGACAAATTGGTGCTCGACGACTGGAACCCTCACGGCGTGAAAGTGCAGAAGGCGGAGTCCGCTCTGAAAGCCGGTCAGAAGGTCAAAGTGCGCCTCGAGTATTTCGAGGACAGCGGAGACGCTTCCGTGCATTTGGGAATTACCGGCTCCGAGCAGGCTCTCGACGCTGCCGGACGCAGCCAGGTCGCCCAGGCCGACGCGGTAGTGCTTTGTGTGGGCTTCTCACCCAGCCAGGAGTACGAGGGGGAGGATCGCACTTTCCGTCTGCCCGCCGGACAGGATGCCTTGATTCGCGAGGTGACCGCCCTGAATCCCAAGACGGTGGTGGTGCTGACGGCCGGGGGCAATGTGGATATGCAAAGTTGGTTGGATCGGGTGCCCGCTCTACTGCACGTATGGTATCCCGGCCAGGAGGGAGGCAAGGCCATTGCCCAGCTGCTTTTCGGGGACTACAGCCCATCCGGTAAGCTGCCCGCTTCTTTCGAAAAGCGTTGGGATGACAATCCCTGTCATCAAAGCTACTATCCCAACACCAGTCAGCCCAAACAGATCCGCTACAGCGAAGGGCTCTTCATGGGCTATCGCCACTATGACAAGGCTAAAGTCAAACCGGCCTTTCCTTTTGGTTTTGGGCTCTCCTACACCACTTTCCAATTCAGCGACCTCCGGATCGGATCGGGCGAGGTGACTTTCACCGTGAAAAATACCGGATCGCGGCGGGGAGCGGAAGTGGCCCAGTTATATGTCGGCGACCGCCACAGTTCGGTTCCGCGTCCTATCAAGGAGCTGAAGGGCTTCGCCCGGGTCGAGTTGGATCCGGGTCAAAGCACCCGAGTGCGCCTGCCGCTCAGCCAGCGAGACTTCTCTTATTGGGACGTGGCCAACCATGGCTGGAAAGCCGAGCCCGGGGAATTCGACATTCTGGTGGGCAATTCGTCGGTCCATACGCCTCTTCGGGGTCGTTACCAGTTGAAGTAGGGGCCACCATTGCCCCGTCGATGTCAACCGCTGACTCGTCACCAGTAGCCTCTCGACCGGGGGGGCGCAAGGAAGGGTGTCGCCTGCTGTATCGTTCTTTCCACAGGGATGAACTTCCCTCGGAGTAACGATTCAGAGGAGTCTCTTGTGTTCATTCAAAGATCGCCCGTGCATACCGCATCTTCCTTGCGCAAGAAGCCCCCCACGCCGCCTGCGCCCAGCGACGAACCATCCCTGGCCAGCCTCTATCTGGGCCCGGCCCTGGTCGGCGGCGGAGGGCTGGCTCTGGGGAGAGCAATGTTCCTGCAAAATCAGGTCGCTAGCAGCATCCCCCCCCTGGCAGAATCCCTCGTACCGGCTATGGCGATCGCGGGCGGAGCCTGGTCTGGGGCCGGCTGGGGGGCGGCCACAGGACTGTTTTCCGGAGTCGCTTTCGGCGTTGTCAACCAGTCGACCGCCGAGCTGACCGGTGGGATGGGCATGGTCGCAGGAGCAGCACTGGGAGCGGTAACGGGCGCAGTCAGTACGGCTTTGGGTGCCACCCCGCTGCTGGCCATTCCCGCCGTGATCCTTGCTACAGCCTGCACGCAGGCCCTGGTGGCTCCGCATGTCGGTAAGGATTGCTAAAGACTGTTCCGTCGGGCCAAAACGAGAAAAGAAAGAGGAAAGAAAGTCATGGAAATTCTACATCGCTTCCCCATTATCCGCACCCAAGGGTGGGAATTTAAGACCGGCGAACAAGCAACGACCCTTGGAGCCGCTGACGTCATCGACCTGAATCAGAGTGGATCTGCAGAGGTGATCGAACGCTCGCCTCAAGAGCTCCGCGACAACTTCCGGGACCCGTTGTCGATGGTGCGTGACCACATCTCTGAGAACCGTGCCGGTTACAAGGATTGCGGGTTTTATGAGTTTCGTTACGCGGAGCCGGTTCTAGCAACGCCCCTGGAACACTTGGAAAAAGTCGCCAAGGATGCAGGCGGCCTGGTGAATGAAAAAACTATCCTGGAATGCACGTCCAGGCCGGCGGTGTCGATTGGCAGGGTGGCCGTCTTGCCCCCAAAGGCCGCTACTCCGAGCCTTACTACAACGCACTACCGGTGCAGAGTAACGCGGTCGCTATTCACGATGGGTTCAACTTGTTACTAAGCCCCCAGACCTCGATGCAAGCACTCGTTCACAAACTGGCACCCGATCACCCTGGGGCCAGCTGGCACATCAATGCGGAGACGCGCGAATTTCTGATCACGAAGGGTCCTGAATAGCGTTCACCGTCGAGGAATCAAGATCGCCTAATTGGCTTGTCTTGTGAGCGGCTAGACCCGTTGATAAATCAAACCGAACGACTCGATGGGAAGCTCCACGCCAAAAAAACTAACGGTTTCCGGCACGTTCGTCTTTTCCGGCTGGTAGCCGAGTGGCGGCGCCAACACGGCGTCGGGAGCCCAGATCTTGGGTTCATAGGGAGGATGAGTAGAGGCATTGGCCTCTTGCTCGGCAATTTTTTGGGCGATAATCAGGCCACCCAGAAGGCTAGCGGGGGTTTCTTCTGGCTGGTAGCCCAGTGGCGGCGCCAGCACGGCGTCGGGAGCCCAAACTTTGGGTTCGTGAGCGGGGCGAGCGTGGCTCGCGAAAGGTCGGCTAGAAATATGCATGAGCCGAGGATAGCTTCCGGCGGGGAAATTTCTCTGAAATCCACCGGGTTTGCCTGATCCAGACTAAGTTCCGTCACCGGCTTTAGGACCTGCCGCCGCCTGGTCACCGGAATGGGCCCACTGGGCGGCGGTCTGAACGCCCCGCCAGCTACCAAGCCGCCTTCGCGCACGGCCTGAGTCGCGACCCAAACGCTCAAAGCGGCCCAGTACCTCAGACAGGTTCAGGCTGGAGCTACAGCGGTCGGCCCTCCAGGTGCAGCCCCCCGTAAAGGCCGAGGGCATTTCGAAGAGCATCTTGCCGTCGCGGTAGACGTTCGGGCCGGCGGCCTCTATCGACGAGCCGGCTTACTGGGGTCGGGCCCTTGTCGGTTCAGGAAGGCCATCACTTCGGCCACCCGCGAGACTCGTGTCAGCGGACGCCTGGCACTGTCGACCGGATAGCACAGACCCCTTCGGTGCCCGGGCGTGAGACTGTCCCAGGCGCGAGCCGCCTGCCCGTTTTCTTCCAGAGCCCTTTCTAACTCCGGAGGAACCACCACACGGTCGGGATCATCGATGCGAAAGCTGACCTCCACCGGGGAGCCGAACTTCAGGCGGTTGATTTTCAGGCAGGTCTTGTTAACCAGCAAATAGTGGCGACCGTCACCGGCCGGGGTGAAAGCACCTTTCCACCCGTATTCTCCGATTTCCACCTCCACCCGCAGACGACCAGCCGGACCAAAACTTAAGGCCTGCTGGAGGTCGGAAGGTAGATAAACGATGTGGTAGACCATTCTTCCGAAGTCCAACTGGTCGACCGTGGTGTTAAACTCATGAGGATAGTAAAAATCCGGATTGGACGTTGGATCAAGTGGCAAAAGCTCCCCTGAGACTTCCGTTTCCACGTTGAGGCAGCTACGTTAGCCCAGGAAATGGGGCGGTAGTGGCAGTTTCATCAAGGAGAAGGCGACCGACATGCCCATGCGTTTGTAGTCCTCGGGGCGCAGTGGGGTCTGCAGAACAAGATCCATCATTCCTGATCGAAGGCCATCGTTCTTGGGATTGTCGACCACCACACCCTCAGGGCTCATCTGAATGCGGTATTCGCGTCGGTCCGCAAAGAGAGTGATCTGGTCGGGCTGACTCAGGTCTAGAGAACCGCGATACATGCGCTCGCGTGGATCGCTCACAGTCACCTGAGTGCCTTGCTCGCGCACTTCGTATCGGGCCATGCCACCCTTTTCCGGATCCTTCACAGACACATCAAACTGAAGCGGCTGAGCCTCACCCTGCGGCTGGTTTTGGAGCAGTTGGGGCGGAAGCGGCAGGCCCATGAGTGAGAAGGCCACCGACAGCCCGGCGCTATGATACTGTTCGGGTTGCAGCGGCGCGGGCAGGACCATCTCATAGGTCGCTTGGGAGCGGGAGGCGTTGCTGACGACCACCCCTTCTGGACCCATGTCAATCTTGTATCGATTGCCTTTGCTGTAGACCTCGATCTGCTCGGGTGCAATGGACAGACTTCCCTCAAAAGACCTGGAATCTTGAGGGTCCTTGACCGTTATCTGGTCGCCTTGCGAGCGGACTTGATATTGCGTGAAACGGTGAGTGGCCGGATTGGCCTTGCCTACATTGAAGTCCATCCACGCGACTTCGAAAGGCTGTCAGAAAACCCTTGGCAACCTCCCCACCAGTAGCCTGTTCCAGGATGCCAGGCCCAGCCCGGGAAAGACGTTTTATGATGCAGGGACCATCTCCCCAACTTCCGCCCCTGATCCCTTTCAACTGTGGCGGGAAATGGGGTTTTTGCAACGCTGACCGGGAAATTGTGATAGCCGGCGAGTACGATTGGGTGGGCTTCTTCCATGCCCAGCAAGGGCAATCACTTGCCCGGGTGCGCCAAGGTAAACTGCCGCAAGACTGGCGTTACGGCGTGATCAACAGCGACGGTGAGTTATGTATCCCCCTGGAATATGCCAACCTGGAGCCCTTCTCGTGTGGACTGGCCAAAATGCGCCTGCACGGGAAATCACTCTACGGTTACCTGGACCACAGCGGGCGCCACCTCACCCAGCATGAATTTGTCACCGCTCAGTCCTTCTCTGAAGGGTGGGCATACGTCTGCCGGCCCGTGAAGAGGCGAATTCAGGAGCACGGATTTCTCAACACTCAGGGGGAAATGAAGCTCTCGGGCGTGCTGCTCTTTGATGACGCACAGCCTTTCGAGCAAGGCTTTTCCGTGGTGACTCACTATGCCGCCCGAGGCTACTTCTATTCTTACTTCAAACCGGACGGCCAGTTCTTGAAAGTGCAGAGACCCCAGCAAGCCTTGATCAACCTGGACTGGTTCTGTTCGGCATCGCCCTTTCGCAACGAGCGAGCCCTGATCTACGGAGAACTGACCGGTTTTGCCATCATCGAACCCGGCGGCCTGATGGTGGCCGATTTGGGCTTTGCCTTTGAGGCCGCCTATCCAGCTCGTGAGGGTCTGATTCGAGTGAAAAAAGATTCTGATTGGGGCTTTCTGGACAGTGACGGGCGCGAGGTTATCCCGAACATGCTCGACTATGCAAGGGTAAGGGATTTCAGTTGCGGTCTGGCCGCCTTTCAAGAAACGCCTGATGGCCCTTGGGGATTCTTCGACCGTCAATTGAACACCGTCGTTCCGGCAAAATATGTCGAGGTGGGAGATTTCTGTCAGGGTTTGGCGTCCGTCAAATGCGGCGAATCCTATGGTTTTATCAACACCGAGGGCCACCAGGTCGTAGCGCCGCGTTACTCCTATGTGGGTAGTTTTGAAAACGGACTTGCCTTGTGCAAACAGGACGGCTCCGCCTTTTATGTCGACGCCCAGGGTTTCGAGTATCAAGGCATTCAGGCAAGGAGTTAAGGAGTTCACTCGGGGCGCCAGTTCGGCCGGGCCAATATTCAGGCGTGGTCGACTATCACTGCGATGGCAAGATGATTTCTAATTCCCTCGCGCTAAAGATTCAAGGCTTGCAGCAAGTGCGAGCCAGATGACTTGCCCTCATTTCTTGATTTTGGTGGTCTGCCATGCCTACAATGTAGGCATGGCAATTTTGAACATCCGCAACCTCTCCCCCGAAATTCATCAAGCCCTACGGGAAAGAGCAGCCCGCAATGGCAGGAGTATGGAGGCGGAGGCCAGGGAAATCCTTAGCCAGGCCTGTCAGCC
>JALHOV010000062.1:0-18734 GCA_022842865.1 Vulcanimicrobiota bacterium
GCCCCCGCCTTTCTTTCCGACCTGCTGGCGCCTTTTTACTGGCTGTGCCTGGCCGCCTATACTCTGAGGAGTCTGGCCAGTTACGCGGGCTATGGCAAACCCTCGCCAGGCAAGGACATGGTGATGCTGACGACCTGGTTCTGCTGGTACGTAGGCATCGTCGTCTTCAACTCTGACTACGCTTTTACCGTCACCAACGTGCTCATTCACGGGATTCCCTATATGGCGCTGGTTTACAGCCGCAATCAGGCGCGCCGCACGCCGTGGTGGGCTTTCCTGGTAAGCCTCTGGGCCCTGGCCTACGCCGAGGAACTGCTCTGGGACCGGGCCGTCTGGCACGACCGCGGCTGGCTCTTCGGCATGGGCTGGAACCTCGATTCCTGGCACTTCCTGCTCGTCCCCCTGCTCGCCACCCCCCAAATTACCCACTACGTCCTCGACGGCTTCATCTGGAAACGCCGCCACAACCCGCGCCTGTTCGGGATTCAGGGGTGAGTGGCGGGCTTTTAATAGGGGATGAGGGTAATGACGGGGATTTTGGAGATAGACTGGTCGAGAACGAAAGGTAGAGTTGGTCTCAGGCTCGACCAGAAGCTCAAAAAGCAACCTGCGCCGGAAGTCGGCGTCTGCACCGGGCCATTTCCACCATCCCCCTTATCCCCGACATCTCCATTAAGAGACTCGGCACCTGGCCCGAGTGAAGGAGAAGAGGGCGTTGGGGCAAATCCAGCGGGGCAATGCAGTCCCAGTGCCCGTCTTGCGGCAACCCGATCGTTTATCGCTCCGAACTTTCGGCTTATGTCGTCTGCCCCGCTTGCCAGACGCTGGTGGCGCGCAAGAACATGGAACTGGTGGCGGTGGGCAAGGTGGCCGCTTTACAGGCCGACGGCTCACTGATCAAGCTGGGCACGCAGGGCACTTTTGAGGGCAAGAGCTTCCAGGTGGTCGGGCGCATTCAGATGATTCTCGGCCGGGCCGAAAAGCCAGACGCCGTTTGGTACGAGTGGTATGCCCTCTTCAGCAATGGGGCCGGTGGCTGGCTGGGAGAGCATCTGGGAGAGTATTTTGTTTCCTTTGTTCGCCCCGCTGAGGGAGCTCCCACGGTCAGTCAAGTGCAACTGGGCCAGATGCTCGGGCTGGACAAGCAGCGGGCCGTGGTCACTTCCCTCTCGCGCGGCACAGCTCTCACCTTCGAGGGCGAGTTGCCCTTCGTGATGGATACTTCCTATGAAGCTGTCTTCGCAGACCTTTCCACAACGACCGGCGTTGCCGGAACCCTCGACTATTCGGACGACTCCCCCCTGCTTTTCCAGGGGCGCTGGTGTCGCTTTGAAGAGCTCAAGCTGCAAGGCCTGCGTACCGGCGACGAAGAGCAGGAGGGCGGCCCGACTCTGAGCGCGGCCAACCTCAAGACCCTGAAATGCGCGACTTGCGGCGCTCCTCACGAGCTCAAAGCAGGCGGACTTTCTCAGACGCTGGTGTGCCAGTATTGTGACACGGCCATGGACCTCAACAGTGATGTCACCTTTCGCGAGGTGCTTAACTTTCAGCAGAGCATGGGCAAAGTGCCGGCCAAAGTTCCGTTGGGCTCTCAGGGTAAGCTGCCGGGACAGGAGGCACCCTTTACCTGTATCGGATTCTTGGGCCGCGCCTGTGTGGTCGACGGCATCCGCTACAAGTGGAGCGAGTATCTACTTTATGAGGCCACCCAGGGTTACCAGTGGCTGACCGAAACCAATGGGCACTGGACGTTGCTTCGGCCGCTCCACAAGGTGCCGGTCAATTCCCAAGGCATGCCCACCGGCCATCCGCCCAACAGCCAGGTAAGTCTGGATGGCAAAACCTTCAAGCACTTTCAGACCACCTACGCGACTGTCGACTACGTAGCCGGCGAATTCTACTGGCGGGTGCGCGCCGGGGAAGGCGCGCAAGTGGTGGATTATGTGTGCCCCCCTCAGGTGCTTTCTGCCGATTGCAGCCAGGAAGAGCTGAACTGGAGCGCCGGCCAATATCTGAGCGGGGCTCAGGTGTGGAAGGCCTTCGGATTGAAGGGCCAGCCGCCCGAGGCTCGGGGCGTGGCCAACAACCAGCCCAATCCCTATTACGCCGCCTCATCTCGCCGCTGGTTGACCTACTTGCTGTTCGTAATGGCCAGCTTCCTGTATCTGTTGCTCCGCACGGTGATCGGACCCAAGCCCGTCTTCTCGCAACAGTGGAGTTACCTGGATTACCAGCAGGATCGCGCTCAGATCGCCAACGTGACCGTCCCACCTGGACGGCACAACCTGTATATCTCGGTGCGGGCGAATTCGCTGGAGCAACGCTGGGGGTATTTTCTCATCAGTTTGATCGATGAAAAGAACCAGCAGGCTCGCGACACGGCCGTGAACCTGTATCATGAGAGAGGCTCGGATAGCGATGGGCCGTGGTCGGAAGCCACGCTCGATGCTGGAGCGCATCTGTCCGGCGTGACGGGGGGCGAGTATTTGCTTCGCGTTGAGCCGCAATCTAACATTACCGGGCGCAGCGACCCGGAAGGAGCCGGCTCTCCCAATGCCAGTCCCCGCACCGTCTTTTCTTACACTGTGCTGGTCCAGGAGGACTTGCCTCAGTGGGGTTATTTCTGGATGTTGGTGATGTTAGGCTTGTTGCCCCCCCTGTATAGCTTGTGGCGAGCTTCTAGTTTCGAGACTTCGCGCTGGTCTGAGAGCGATCACGCACCCGGGAGTGACGAGTGAAAGATTGGTATACCTACATTATGCTCGCAATGGTGGGCAATCTGCTGTTGGTTCACATAAATGGGGGCGGCACCAACGACGGCGTCAAGGCACCGCTGGAAGGTGGCCGCAGCGTGCGCAACAATCCCGGTAGTTATCGGTCGCACTATTCCGGCGGCTACTACCATATCGGTGGAAAATAGCCAGAGCCCCGGTTCCTCCGGGGTGTTACTGATTTCAGTTTTTCTGGTGGCCACCTGTGGTCTGGTCTATGAACTGATCGCCGGCGCTTTGGCCAGCTACCTTTTGGGCGACTCGGTGCTGCAGTTCTCCACCATTATTGGCGACTATCTTTTCGCTATGGGGGTGGGATCGTATCTGGCCCAATTTGTAGGCCGCCGTCAGCCCCTGGTGGCTTTCACCCGCCTGCAGAATTCGATTGCCTTCATCGGTGGTTTTTCGGCTGCGGCCATGCACGTTGCCTACAGCTACAGCGGCGGATTCCGCCTGACCCTGTATTTGCTGGTTTTCGTGGTGGGACTGCTGGTGGGTGTGGAAATCCCCCTGCTGATGACCATTCTTAAGCGCAACTACGGTTTTCGCGAACTGGTTTCCCAGGTCTTGGCGCTGGACTATCTGGGAGCGCTGCTGGCCAGCATCCTCTTTCCGCTGCTGCTTATCCCCTATTTGGGATTGATTCGCACCTCGTTCTGTTGCGGATTGGTGAACGTGGCCGTCGCCTGGACTTTTATGTCTGTCTTTCGCCTGCGCATTCCACTGCTTCGACTCGAGACCGCCGTGGTAGGAGTGCTGCTGCTGGCCGGGCTGGCCGGCTCTGAGCGCATTACGCGCTGGGCCGAGGAGGGACTTTATCCGGACCCCATCGTGCTCTCGCGCACCACCCAGTATCAACGATTGGTAGTGACGCGTAAGCATCAGGAGCTCAGGCTTTATCTAAACGGCAACCTGCAGTTTTCCTCGCGCGATGAATACCGCTATCACGAAGCGTTGGTGCACACTCCCCTCAGTTGCGTGGGACGGCCGCGCCGCGTCTTGATTTTGGGTGGCGGCGACGGACTGGCTGCCCGAGAGGTGCTGCGTCACCCGGAGGTGGAACACGTCTTGCTGGTCGACCTGGACCCGGGCATGACTTCGCTATTTCGCGACCATCAGTTTCTCAACCGGCTCAACAGCCACTCTCTGTCGGACAAGCGCTTGCGCATCCTCAACGCGGACGCTTTTGTATGGGTGAGCGAGCAGCGCGAAGCCGCTTTTGACGCCATCGTTGTGGATTTTCCCGATCCTTCTAATTATGCCGTGGGCAAACTCTATACCAAGACCTTTTATCAGCGACTTCATCCCTTGCTGACGCCCGGCGGAGCCTTGTCGGTGCAGTGCACCTCCCCGCTGTTTGCGCGCCGCTCCTACTGGTGCATTGTGGAGACCATGCGCGCCGCCGGTTGGCAGGTCAGCCCCTATCACCTTTATGTGCCCAGCTTTGGCGAATGGGGCTTCACGCTGGCCACCCAGGAGGCGCCGCCGCGTCCGGAAACCGGGCGCCTGCCCAAAGGTCTGCGCTACCTCGACGCTGCCGCGCTGCCCGAGATGTTCCGCTTCCCCGCCGATATGGCGGCTCTGCCTTCGCCCGTGAATCGCCTTTTCGACCAGGTATTGGTCCGGCTTTACGAACAGGACTGGCGTTCCATCGTCGATTCATGAGGCGACGCCATTTCTTGCAAGGGGCTTTGGCCCTGCCCTGGTTAGCCGGTTGCTTGTCGCGCTCCGAACCACATTTGCAAGGCAGCATCGTGGGCGCCAACTTCCGTCTGGGTCATCGTCTGCGCCAACCGCTGGCTCGGGCGGCGGCTCCCAGGCATGTGGACGTGCTCATCGCCGGGGGGGGAATCGCCGGCCTGTCAGCCGCCTGGCGGCTTCGTCACGGGGGGATCGAGGACTTTGCCCTGCTCGAACTGGAGGGGGAGGTGGGAGGCAATTCGCGAGCGGCCCACTACGAGGCCTCCCGGGCCCCCTGGGCGGCTCACTATCTGCCGGTGCCCACCCGCGAATCGACGGTGGTGCGTCGAGTTCTCACGGAAATGGGTCTGCTGCGCGGCGACCGCTTCGAGGAGGGCGATCTCTGTCACAGCAATGAGGAGCGCGTTTTTGTGCTAGGACGCTGGGAAGACGGGCTTTTTCCGAAGGCCGGCGCCAGCGCGGACGACTTTCGCCAGCTGCGCGAGTTCGAGGAGCACGTCCTGAAGTGGCAGAACTGGCGAGACGCGCAAGGTCGGAAGGCCTTCGCCATACCGATGGCCATGAGCAGCACCGAGCCGGAGGTGCGCGCTTTGGATAGCGAGAGCATGGCCGAGTATCTCAGCCGCCACAGTTGGACCTCCGCGCGCTTGCGTTGGTATGTGGAGTATGGATGCCGCGACGATTATGGATGCTCGTTGCAGAACACCTCGGCCTGGGCTGGCCTGCATTATTTCGCCAGCCGCGACGGCGGCGGCTTTGAGCCCAAAGACGCGCAATTCGTCTGGCCGGAAGGCAACCACCGTCTGGTCCAGCACCTGGCGCTCGACCTGGGAGATCGACTGCGCACTGGACAGTTGGTCACTCGAGTCGAATCCTCGGGCAAGCGATGGCTGGTGGAAGCCTGCGACGAGCAGGGGCGTTTGACCAGCTGGAGTGCCACCAGCGTGATTTTTGCTCTGCCCACTTTTTTACGCCCCTATCTGTTGAAAGACCCGAAGCGATCAGGGTTTTCCTATTCGCCCTGGACGGTCTGCAATCTGGTCCTGGAAGAGCTTCCGGACAGCGTGGCCGGCGCCGGTATGCCCCTGAGCTGGGACAATGTAATTTATGACTCTCCCGGGCTCGGCTATGTGGTGGCCACTCATCAAACACAGAGCCATTTACAAGGACCGGGAGTGTGGACCTACTATCGCCCCTGGGCGGAATTGGAGCCGACTCAAGCTCGTCGGCAGATGTTGGAAACCGATTGGACCGGGGTGTGCGATCAGGTATTTGCAGAGCTGGCTCCCGCCCATCCCGATCTGCGTGAGGTATGTCGACGCCTCGATGTAATGCACCTGGGACACGCGATGGTCCGACCTTCCCCCGGGTTCTTATGGAGCGAAGAGCGCCGGCAAGCCGCCCTGTCACGCACCGGATTGTATTTTGCTCATTCGGACCTTTCCGGCTTTTCTATCTTCGAGGAAGCCAGCTACCATGGAGTGCGAGCGGCTCAGGAATTGCTGGCAGCGCGAGCGAAAAAGGGCGAGGACTTCTTGCGAGAGTGAGTGAAGTGCGCCCGATGCGTTTTGATATTCTGGGCAAGACCAGTGCCGACGTCGTGCTGACGGTGGAGGGTGACAGCCTGGAAGCGGCCGTCCTGGCCGCCCTGGCGCGGGGTGAGAATTTTAAGGGCACCAATCTGGCGGGCCTCCAGGTTCCAAAACTCTCCGTCAGCAAACCGGTGTGCCTCGAGGAGTGCGATCTTTCCGGCATCAATCTGGCCGCCGCTGACCTGCGTGGCTGCCAGTTGGCCGACACCGAGTTGCCCGGCGCTTGTCTGTCACGCGCCAACTTGAGCGGTTCCAATCTGAGCGGGGCTACCTTGACGGGCGCAGACCTTTCCGCGGCCGATTTGACGGGCGCCGACTTATCGGGTGCCGATTTGACCGGGGCTAATTTAACACGAGCGATCCTCCGTGGCTGTCAGTTGGTGGGAGCGGAGTTGACGGGCGCCAACGGCTCGCGGGCGGATTTCGGCGAGGCCGACCTGACCCGTGGTGATTTGCGGGGAGCCGTGCTGGCTGGAGCGGATTTTCGCGATTGCCAGTGCCACGGAGCCTTGTTTACCGGCTCCGATTTATCTCATGCGCGACTGATGGGGGCCGTGCTCACGCAGGCTCGCCTGTGCGGCGCTGACCTGACCGCTGCCAATTTGAAGAGAGCGAACTTGACCGGGGCCAGTCTGATCGGCTCTCGTTTATCCAACGCTCGCCTCACCGAGGCCGACTTAACCGGCGCCGATCTGCGTGGCTGCGATCTCTCCGACGCGCACCTGGAAAAAGCGATCTTAGAAGGAGCGCGCCTGAGCGGAACCGACCTGTCTGGCGCAGATCTGAAGGGCGCCCGGCTCTCGGTAACCGAATTGGACGGTTCCGACCTGTCGTCGGCCAAACTGTCGCGGGCGGATCTTTCGGAGGCCAATCTGACCAATGCGGACCTTTCGCGCGCCGACCTGCGCGGAGCCGTTTTGACCGGCGCCGACCTCTCCTCGGCTGATTTGTCGGATGCCAGTTTGGAGCGGGCTAATCTTTCCGGGGCGAATTTGAGCAATACCGATTTCAGCGGAACTCAATACGAGCAAGATCGCGACCCTTCCTGACGCACAGCCGCTCTTTTTTCTTTTTGACGAACAAGGGTTCGCTACCCGGCCGAGAATAGATGAGCGGCATCCGATCTCATCCTCGCTTTAACCGGCGGGGATTTTTTTATGCCGTCTTTCCGTGTGCATGCGACACTTGCGTCGGCGCCTGGTGGGTCCTGAAGGGAGATGGGAGACAGCGGGGAGCCTCAGCCGGCCGGATTCCGGTGCGAAGGCCAGGTTTTTCTGCGGAAGCTCTGGTGGCTGGCGAGCGGGGGACGGGAGAACCGGCATTTCCGTGCCCCCTTTTTGAAGGTGAGATTTGGAGTAGACGCGACCTGACCGAAAAACAAGCCTGAGTCTCACGTCGGTTTCTGCCCCCCCGCCTGCAGCCGCTAAAGCCTTGTGCAGAATGCTCCGTTCGAATTGGGAGTCGTTTGGGCAACGGCTCGCCGGTATCTCCAAAATCCCCCTTTCGAGATCAGGCAAATGCCGGAGAGGTCTAGTTCTTGAGTTGCGCCAGTTGTTGGGCGACGCGTTGCGCCATTTCGGTCTGGCCCAGGTCGGTGTAGATCTTCTGCAGGAGCTGAAAAGCGCGGGGGTGTTGGCGCAGTTGCAGGGAGCGTTGGGTGTGCACCATGGCCAGGGCTGGTTGGCCTGTTTGCGAGTAGGCCCAGCCTAAATTCAGGACGTGGTCCGGGTGGTCGGGGTGCTGAACTGCCAAATGTCGGAATAAGCTTTGCAGACCCTGGTGGTCTCCGCCCAGGGCATTTCCAGCATCCTGGAAGCGGGCGGGGTCTTCTTTCAGCGGGCTGACCCAGTTCATCCAGGTGGGCGCCGAGGGCCCGCTGAAGGTGCCCAGGTCAGGCAGGCCGGGAGGCTGAGCCGGAAAGCGTTGCAGCAGAGGCTCTGCCCAGTTGGCGCGGTCTCCCAGCAATTGCTGCGACCAGGCGGCCACCTGACCGGCTTCCGGTCCGCGTCCTTGTTTTTCCAGCTGCGACGACCAGTCGTTGAGTACCGAGTTCAGCGTGGTGGCCACTCCCTGATGCGAGGGGTCACGCTGGAAAAGATCGGTCAGGAGAATGACCAGGCTGCGAAAATTGCCCACCTGGCTGAAGCGTTCGGCCAGGTTGGGCAGAATCGCTTCGAGTTGGGGTTCCAGCCCGGATTGAGCATGCCCGGGTAAACCCACCACGCTCCTCCAGTCGAAGCCGACGCTGCGAATGGCAGGTGCCGCCGCGGAGGTGAGGGCGGGCGAAGGTGCGGATGGCGCTGGGGTAGGCGCCTCGGCAACGGGCGGTTCGACCGCCTTGACGGGTAGGGCTGGCGGCTCGGGAACGGCTACCTCGACGGGAGGGGCCTCTACCACGGGAGGGGCGACCACCACAGGAGGGGCGACTGCCACGGGAAGCGCCTCTGCTACGGGATGAGCGACTGGCGGCGGAGCGGGCTCGTCGAGCGGCGGGGGAGGGGCCAGCGTTTGAGGAGGCGTCAACGGCGGCAGCCACTTGCTGGTGTCGGGAATTGGGATGACCGCGGTCGGAGCATCCGGTGCCAGGGCAACCGGTTGGTCAGGCTCGGATGGCGCTGGGGAGGCTTCGACGGCGGCGGGGGGGACGGCCACCGGCTCGTAGCCGGGCGGCAGGTCGGGCTGAACCACATTCTCCAGGCCGATCAGCAAGTCGTCGTCCAGAAAAGAGAGCAGTTCATCGTCATGATGTTCCGGCAGAGGCTCCAAAGTCGCCACCGGCGAGCTCTGGGCCACCGGTTCTGCGGAGGGTGAGCTGGCCGTGGGAGCCAGCGTGACCTTGGGAGGGACGGCTTCAGGCGCTGGGGCCATCTCGGGCTCCGCTACTTCCGGTGCATCGCTGCCGGCGGCCATGAAGCGTTCCAGGAGCTCGAAGGCTTCGGTGCAGTAGGGGTCGCTTTCCAGCAGGCGTTCCAGCCGGGAAACCGCTTCGCCGGTGTCCCCTTCGTCGTAGAGGCGCTGGGCTTCCATCGTGGCGGCTCTCGAAGCGGCCGCGCGCACTTCATAGTTATCGGGGAACTGCATTAAGGCCAGTTCGAAAATCCCGTTCAGCCAGTCGCTGTCGTAACGCGGATCACAGGCTTCGAAGCACCGGGCCAGCCAGGATTCGACCCCAGACTCGTCGAGCTGATCGAGCTCGTTCTCTAGGCCCATTCGGATATCTGCTGTCATAGAACCTGAACCTCGCTAAACTTTTCCCCGGTCGACCCGATCTGGTTCCAAGGGGAGGCCCTCTTCCCCTGCTAACCGCCTGCGGCGGTCAGTCCATTGATTTCAAAGCGATGGCGCTCAGCAAACGGCCAGTTTTCCCATTTTCGCGACGCCAGGAGTAGAACAAGTCGGCCCTGCAGCAAGTGCATAAGGGGCACGAGCGGATGTTTTCGGGAGGAACTCCGGCGCGCTCGAGCCAGACCCGGTTGGCCTGGTGCAGATCGATGTGCCACTTGGCCCCACGCTTTTCGATCCAGCTGGGCTGGCCATATTGAGCTTGAAATTCTTGGGCGACTTCCTCGCCTACTTCAAAGCAGCAAAGATGGATGGCCGGACCCAGCGCCACTCGGAGATTGCGCGCCTCCGTGCCCAGTTTCGATGCCATTTCCTCGACCACTCGAGCGGCGATACCGTTGACGGTGCCTCGCCAGCCGGCGTGGGCCAGTCCCACAGCGCGCGCTTGCGGGTCGTGAAAGAAAATTGGTACGCAATCGGCTGTGGTCAGGGACAAACTGACTTCAGGGTGATTGGTGATGCAGGCGTCGGCGTCGTGGGGCCGCTCCATCTCCTGGGGGCTGCGCACGTGGGCTACGCCGATGCCGTGGGTCATGCTCAAGTTCTGGACGATGGGGATTCCCAGCAGGCCACTGAAGATCTGGCGATTTTTCTCGACCACGGCCAGGTCATCGCCGCTCATCAGGCCCAGGTTCAAGGATTCGTAGATTCCGGTAGAGACGCCGCCCTGGCGGGTGCTGGTGGCATGAGGCACCTGGCCGAGATGGGGGAAGGTGACCAGCAGGCCGGTTTCACGTGTTTCCAGTTGATATTCGAGCAGCTTCACTTGACCAAGACTTCCTTGAAACGTTGTTGGCGGGCCCTTTCGCTATCCCGAAGCAAACGTTCTTTGGGCCATGAGCTGGCGATATGGCTCCAGGGGAGCACTTCGTCCGGCTCGCGCTGGCGGTAAAGTTCTGTTTCCAGCGAGATCCCCTCTTCGGCCAGGGCCTTTAGCCAATTTTTGTAGCTGGGTTTTCGATAGACGCGCAGCAGCACTCTCCCCAGGCGTCGGTCGGCGCGCGCCTGCAGGCCCTCAAGAATAGCGGTTTTAGGGACTTCGGCGTTGACTTTGACGCCCCCCACGCGCGCCAGTTGCGAGCTGACCTGAGCCATACGGTTCTCGGCCAGACGCAGGGTGGCCATGGGATTCCACTGGTAGGGCGTCAGCGGCTTGGGCACAAACAGGCCCAATCCCAGGGTGATGCGCCCGCCTCCCTGACCGCAGCTCACCTGGATCTTTCGGGTTTCCTCCACCAATTTGACCAGTGCGTCCATATCCTCGTCGAGCTCGTTGGGTAGACCTACCATCGAATACATCTTCAGGTTTTTGATGCCCTTATCGAACGCCCGACGGGCCGCCACGAAGTATTGTTCGTCACTGAAGCGCTTATTGATAGACTTGCGCAAGGCCTCCGAGCCGGTTTCGGGAGCCAGCGTCATGCTCTTGGATCCGCCGCGCACCAGGGTTTCCAGGATCGAATCTGGCAGCACGTCAGCCCGCAAGGACGAGAACGAAACCCCCAGGTTCTCGCGCATCAAGCCTTCGCACAGCTGGTCGATCTGAGGATGATTTCCCACGGTAGCCGAAATCAGGCCCACTCTCGGGTTGTATTGTTTGACCGTTTCGATGTCTTCCCAAATTCGGTCCAGCGGTTTCCAGCGGACCTTGGGATAAGAAAATCCCACGGTGCAGAAACGGCATACGTAGGGGCAACCTCGGGACACCTCGATCAGGAAGGTTTTCGAGAATTCGGTGTCCTCGGTCATCAGCCAGGACGAGCTATTGATCGATTCAAACTGGTCGCGAGAGATGTAGTTTTTGGCAATGGTGGCCGGCGCACCCTCGATCGGCTCCAGGGCGACGAAGCGGTCCCCCGAGTAGATCGGCTCATAGAGACTGGGCACATAGAGGCCGGGCACGTGAGCCAGGGCCTGGAGTTGCTCTCGGCGCGGCAGGTCGCGCACTTCACGCAGCTTGTCGACCAGATCCTCGACCAACCCCTCGGCTTCGCCCACGCTGAAGAGGTCGACAAAGTCGGCCAGCGGTTCCGGATTGAGCAAAGTCACGGCTCCGCCCACAAGCACCAGCGGATACTCCGGACCTCTCTCTTTGGCCAGCAGCGGCAGACCGGCCAACTCGAGGATGCGCAGCACGTTGCAGTAGTCATTTTCATAGCTACAGGTGATCGCGATCAGATCGCACTGCTCCAGCGGCTGCTGGCTTTCCAGTGTGAAAAGATGGCGGCCGTGGCGCTCGTACTCCTCAATTTCGTCGGGGTCGGGCAGGAAGAAGCGCTCGCAACGCACGCCGGGCGTCTGGTTCATAATCCCGTAGACCACCTGCAGGCCCAGGTTGGACATACCCACGTGGTAAGTGTTGGGATAGCCGAGCGCTACACGCAAATCGCCCCCATGCGGAGGCCGCAAGAGGGCGATTTCGTTGGCCAGGCGGTGTTCCGCCTTAGCAATAAGCTTCCAGGACATCTAAAGTGATGATTTGGCCGGCGCCAACAACTAACCTTTCGTTTTCACAAAGCCCATGATCTTGCTGCTGCCGATTTCATAGGTGTTGCGCTTGACGGAGTCGCTGCTGTTTCCTTCGATGGTGGTGATTTTGCCGTTCTCCACCTTCTCGACAATACCGATGTGATCGCTGGTTCCGTCAGCCCCCCAGTCGAAGAGGATGGCGTCTCCCGGTTTCGGAGTGGAGCCTCTCTCCATCCAGATATTTTTCTCCTTGGCCCAGCGCACGATTTCCGGGCAGTAGTTGGGATTTTTCAGGCCAGTGGTATCCAGAATGCCGGCATCTTTGAGGATGTTGATAGCGAAAGCGGCGCACCACGGCGTGGTGGAGGAGTCAATTCCAGTCTTCTTGGTGATCTTGTTGATTTCTCCGGCGTTGCTGTTCTCGTTCAGGCCCAGCATGCTGCGAGCTTTGTCGAGAGCGCCTTGCGCGCTCGGTCCGGCCGGTCCGGAAGAGGCATTGGAGTCGGCTACCTGGCTCCCGCCGCCGCCTCCGCCTCCACTGATAGCCGAATTGCCGCCGCCCCCCCCGCCGGAGCCGCTCGAACTCAAGGCGCCTTCCATCTTCTGGCCCTGGGCCTGCATCAGGTTCATCAGTAAGCCGATCATCGTGGTCAGCATCTGGTTCTGCATTTCCAGCATCTGGAACATGGGATTCTGGGCGGTGGCGCCGGCCACTCCCATCACCGGACTGCTCAGTCGATTGAGGGCTGCTCCTGCTCCGAACTGAGGAAGGGCCAGTGGACTGGCTCCTGATGTGTTGCCTTGAAGACCATAAGTGGGAATCGGGGCAAATTGTGCCAAGGTTACCTCCTGCGAGTTCGCTGTCTCCCCAGGGTAGATCGTGACCTTAGAAACAACAATAAAAAGCGCGGGTTTGTTGTTAAAAAACCCGCGCTTTTCTGTAAACTGGCCTGAAAGAGATCAGGCTGCTTTGCGCTCTCCTTGCGGAGGATGAGTAGCATTGTAGTCTTCTTTGATTTGTGCCAGCTCTTTGGAATACTCGGCGCAGGTCTCGTGGGCCGATGGAATGCTCTCCTCAAAGGTGGCGTTGGGGCCGCCGGCTTCCAACGGCCCATACTGCAGATCCTTCACCAGGTCGATCTTGATCCTGGTCTTTTCGTCCCACATTGCATGGATCCAGTCTTCCGGCTTGAGAGGGGTCTTGGCCATCGAGGGGTCCATCACAAACGGCTCGACCTGCTTGGATTTCTCATCCACGGCGAACACCACCGGGGCCACGTGATACCACCACTTGGCATCCATGTACTTGTTCTCGGCGGTCAGTTTGCCCTGACCGTAGGGATTTTCGACCATGCAGAAGATTTTGCAGTTGTTGATGCCGTCCTGGGTCATCTCTTCGCTCATCAGGTGAGCGCGGGCGTAGCAGCCGTCTTTGATGTATTCGAAGGGAATGTCTTCGCGCGAACCGAGCTTGTCGAATTCCGCCTGCAGCTGGCTCTGGGTGGGGACCATTCCCTGCAGCTTGGAGCAGTCGTGAGTGTACTGCATGCGAGCGAACTGTGGTCCAAGGTTGGCGATGAGCTTCTCTTGCCAACCGCTCTGGTCCACGTCCTGATTGGAAATGGGCTCACTGTAGTTGATCTTGGTGGCCTCGGGCAGGCGAGTGGCCGCCAACAACCTGGCTTTGTTGGTTTCAAAGTCGGCACTGGGCCGGCGCGAAAAGCTCTCGCCGGGAGCGACTGCCGCTTCCTCTTTTTTGGCTGCCGGCCTGGCGTTGGTCTTGTTCAGATTGTTGAGAATGGTGCCTGCGTCGATCTTCATGTGTGTGGTAAACCCCCAGAGTGGTCTTGAATGATCCGAGTCTAGACCGAAAAGGGGGGCGGAAAAGCAACCAGGTTGTCAACAAACCGACAGGGAACGGAAGCCCGCGACACAAACAGCTCTAAATGCATCAATGGGCTCTGCAGTGTGAGAATCCCGAAGGCGGCCGGCGCGAATTCGCGCTCGACCAGCCGCGCTACACGGTGGGGCGGGGCGCCACCGGCGATGACGGAGTGGCGCATCTATGCCTGACCGGCGACAGCCTGGTTTCACGGCTGCACTTTGAGGTCATTCCGGCCACCAGCGGAGCCGTCGTGCGGCGCCTCACCAGCGGACGCAATCCCATTTTTTACCAGGGTCAGGAAAGCGACGAGTTCACCCTGCCTCCCGGGGAAAGTTTCGTGGTGGGGCAGACGCGCTGTACCCTGACTCGTAGCGAGGCCTCACTGGCCACGGTATTAAATGAGTTTACGTTAATGGGTCCCGGTCGCGATCAGGCTCGCCAGCGCAGCAGCTATGAGTGCTTCCAGGCACTCATGCGTATGCTCCCGGAGTTGCGCCGTGCCGCCGATATCGAAACGGTCTGGACCACCTCGCTCGGCGTGCTGCGCACGCTCTTGCCGGAGGCCTCCTGCGTGATGGTGCTCGACGGTGAGCGAGTGGTGGAGACCTTGCCGGTCGGCAAAGTCGCTCAAGCCAGTAAACGGCTGGTGGCTCGGGCCCACCAGCAGCGGTGCACCGTCACCCATTGCTGGGACGAGGCCACGGCCGGCGAAGCCACCGTGCTTGAGCAGGTCAGTTGGGCGGTCGCCTCGCCGGTCGAGCAGCAGACTTTTTACGCTATGGGCAGCGCCAGTCCTCAGGACCTGGAGGGCAAAGCCGTCCTCATCGACGTGGTGGCGGAGACTGTGGCTCACTATCTGGCGCTGCAACAGTTCCAGCGACTCCAGTCCCAAGTGGGGCAGTTCTTTTCGCCGGTGCTACGCCGCCTCCTGAGTGAACAAGATTTCCGCGAGGTGCTCAGGCCCAAGCGCGCCGAGGTCACGGTGCTTTTTTTCGACCTGCGAGGTTTCTCCATGGCCACGGAGACGGCCGAGCAGGAATCACTGGACATTTTCCTTCAGCATCACGAGATCCTCACCAGCGTGATGACCGAGATTACCGAATGCATCTTTGAGCGCGAGGGCGTGGTCATCGATTATCAGGGTGACGCCATTCTGGCCTGCTGGGGGGCGCCGCATCCACGGCCCGACCACGCACTGCAGGCAGTGGAGGCGGCTCGAGCCATTCTGGCCCGAGTCTACGCGATGGACTTGCCTTTCAAATCCCTGAAGGGTGGGCGCAATCTGCGCTGTGGCCTGGGCCTGGGCTCCGGCGAAGTGATCGCCGGTCAGATCGGCGCTCGCGACCAGACCAAGTTCGGCATCATGGGAAAAGTTGTCAATCACGCTTCTCGGCTGGAAGGTCTGACCAAACAGTTGGGCGTGCCCATGCTGATCAATGGAGAGCTTTATCGGCAACTACCGCAAGAACAGGTGCATTGTCGATGCATCGGCAAGATTCGCCCCGCGGGCGTGCGCGAGGCTAGCGAGATTTACGAGGTCGTAGTGCCGGTTGAACACGGTGGTTCCGGGCTCTCGCTGGAGGAGAGCGCCGCCTACTCGAAAGCCTACGCTGCTTATTGCGAAGGCGACTTCCGCAGCGGACTCCAGCATCTTCGCGAGGTTCCTTTGGAGGATCCCATCGGAAGCTACCTGATGCGCGAAATTCTCAATCGCCAGGATGACGATCTGCCACGCAACTGGGACGGCGTTCTCGAGTTCCGCACCAAGTAGGCGTGTTCCCCGACAGCTGGCGCCAACGCCACCAGGATTTCTTTACGCAGGCTGGAGCCAGTTGGGACCACGGCCAGTTGATTGAGATCGCGGCGGTGGCCCTGGACAAAGAAGGAGAGATCGCAGGGGCTTTGGGCAGCCTGCGCCAGCGCCTGGTCAGTATGGGCCCTGGCTATCACGAAACCCTGACTGGCTGTTGGCTGGAGTTGCTCCGTCTGGCCAGAGAAGCAGGCTGGAGCAGTCAGGAAACAGCTCGGCGTCTCAGCTTTAGCCAGCTTCCTCTGGCTTTTTACTCTCCCGAACTTCTTGATTCGCCCGAGGCGGCGGTGCGCCACCTGGCGCCAGACCGGAAACCTGTGGCTTTACCTGCCGAGCTGCCCCTGGATTTGGCCGAAACGCTGGTGGCCTTTCAGTCTCGGACCTTGCCAAAGGAAATGTGGACCCACAACTGCCACTTGCGGGTGGCAGCGGCCATCTATCTGCTGCTGGGCGAAGCTGGAGGGCACGCAATGTCGGTGGGAATTCAACGCTTGAACAAAGCCCACGGCGTTGCCACCACGCCCTCGGGCGGTTATCACGAGACGTTGACCCGCCTCTGGTTTCACCTGGTCGCCAGTGCGGTCGAAAGCATCGGTCTCCAGAAAATGCTCGAGAGGTTGGGTGACAAAAAGTTGCCATTACGCTTCTATTCACGAGAGCGAATTATGAGCTGGGAAGCCCGTGTCGGCTGGCTGGAGCCTGACCTGCAGCCTTTACATACTGTTGATTTTGTCTAGCAAATCCTGGAGCAGGGTGCCGTCATCGGGGTAGTTGGCCGTGTGGGCGCTGCATTTGAGCACGAAGCTCTCATCCTGGGCAAATTTTTCCTGACCCAGGCGGGCGTTCAGGCTGGCCAGTAGTTTGTCGGTGGCTTCGGGCGGAGAGCCATACAGACCCAGCAAGAAGCAGTCATTGCGATAGTAGACGACGATGTCTTCGGGACGAGAGCGGCGTTCGAGCACCAAGGCCACCCGGCGCAAAACCTCGGCGGCCAGGGGGCGGCCCCATTTTTCGCCGATTTCTTCAAACCTTTCCAGGCGCAGCAGACACAGGCAGAAGGGGGCGCCGTTGCGGACGGCCAGGGCGAAAAGATGGTTGGCGGTGCGCAGGGCGGTCTGTACTTCCATGAGGCCGGTCACCGGATCGCGAGCCGAAGAGCGTCTCACGGCGGTGTCGCGACCCAGTCGATTGAGAATGCGACTGCCCAGGCGGGCGGCGTCTAAAGGTTTGCAGAGAACGTCATCGGCTCCCGCTTCCAAGGCCCGCTGGTAGGTTTCCGTATCTTCGTGGCTGGTCAATACCAGAATGGGAAGCCGCGAGTGATGAGGATCGCTGCGCAGCACTTTGCAGATGTCCACGCCGCTGACGAGAGGCATTTCCCAGTCAAGCAGCAGCACGTCTGGCGGCGATTCGGCCAGCGTATACCACAGCTTGAGGGGATCGCGTAGCACCTGGGTCTGAAACCCTTGACTGGCCAGACTGCGTCCGAGCACCTTCAAGGTAATCGGGTCGTCGTCTAGCGCGAGAACTCTGAAGACCCGCTGGTCCTGGCGCGAGAGGCGTTCCTCGATGGCGTCAAAAACGGCCGGGGCGGGCATGGGTTTGTGCAGGTAGACGGCTCCACCGCGCCGTGCCACGTCCAGGCGTTTGCTGAAGACGCCCTCCGAGCTGAAAACCACCAGGGGTACGGTTGGGTGCTCCTGGCAGAACCAATCAAGGAACTCGTCCGTGTCCGGCTGGGCCACTTCCAGAATGAGCATCTCGGGCACGCGAATCTGCACCGCTTGACGAGCCGACGCGATGTCCTGGGCTTCCACGGTGGTCAGGCCTCGATTGAAAGCTTCCACCACCAACGTTTCGCGCTGATAGGGGTCGGGATCGACCAGCAAAATAGTATTGACGCCAGCGCCGGCCTCTTCGTCGGGTTTCTCTTCGCTCAAGGCTCTTTCCACATCGCCCAGCAGCGCTGCCAGTCGCGGAGCCTGTTCGGAGAGCAAGTCGGGCCGCTTAAAGTGGCCCCCCAATCGACGGATGGAGTCGACGCCGATACCCAGTGAGCCCAACAGGCCTGTCAAGCGGCGGGCGGCGTTGAGGGCTTCTCCGCGTCTGTCGTAGTTCAGATCTTCCCCGCGAGCCAGGGCCTCGATGGCTTTCTGCAGGGGTTCCAGCAGTTCGCGGCCCTGGGCTCTGGTCTGCACCACTAATTCGACTTCGTTTTCCAGCTCCGGTTCGGGCTCGGCGGTGGGTTGAAAACGAGAGCGGATCTCTTCGATTTTAGGCCGCAAGGCCACGAACGCTTTGGAAACGTCCGGATCGAAATGCGAGCCGCCTTCTTGGGAAATGAGTTCCATGGCCCGGTCGATGCTCCAGGCGTTCTTGTAGCGGCGCTCGGTGGTCAGGGCATCGAAGACATCGGCCACGGCCACGATTCGCCCGGAAAGCGGTATTTTGTCTGCGGCCAGTTTGTGCGGGTAACCGGTGCCGTCCCACTTTTCGTGGTGAGTCAAAGCCACCTCGGCCGCCAACACGATGACAGGGCTGCTCGAGTTAGCCAAAATTTTGGCGCCGATGATCGTGTGTTGCTTCATCACCTCGCGCTCATACTCGGTGAAGCGTCCAGGCTTGAGCAGAATGCTGTCGGGAATGCCCACCTTACCGACGTCGTGAAGCTGGCTGGCCATTTTCAATCGATTGGCTTGAGCCCGCGACATGCCCATGTGTAACGCGATTGCTTCACAGTAGTGGCTCACTCTTTGGACGTGTTCGCCGCCTTCGTCGTCACGAAACTCGGCTGCGCGCGAGAGCTTGTAGATGGTTTCCTGGGCCGACTCCGCCAGCATGCGATTGGCCTTGCGCAGTTCGTCGGATTTGCCCTCGAGGGCTGACGCGCTCTGGGCCCGCTCCAGGAAGACGGAGACCATATCGGCGATGATTCCAAGTAACTGCAGGTCCGTTTCCAAAAACCGTCCGGCCTTGACCATGCTATCCAGGTAAAGTACGCCCACCAGAGTGTCCTGGCTGAGCAACGGATGGATCATGACCGAGCGGATGCCGGTCAAAATGACGCTGTCGGAGGCAGAGCCCGAGTCTACGTCGAGCATCAAGACGGGCTTGCGCTCGTTCAAACACTTTTGGAACATGGTACGGCTGTACTTGAAGCTGCT
>JALHOV010000062.1:18744-22220 GCA_022842865.1 Vulcanimicrobiota bacterium
CTGCCGGCGGGATGTACGGAGCGGTCGATGGCCACCTCTTGCGAGAAGTCCCCTTCGGGTGACAATAACTGAACAAAACCGCGATCGCCATTGAGCGCGGTCAGTAGTTCCGAGAGCACGGAACTCAGGCCCGTTTGCGTGTCCTGGGTGGAATTAAGAGCCCGGCTGACGACAGACAGCATGGCCATCTTCTGGACTTCTTCCGCCGATAGACTCTTAAGTGCGCCCGCCCGAACTTCTTCTTCTTGTGCTGCCAAACGCGTTACCTCGTGGCCGAATCTTGTTGTTCAAGGAAGGACTATCCGTCCCATCCCTGGATCCCCTGCATTTCGGCCAACGATCCATCCTTCCCCCACCCCGCCCTCAGCTATTCCGTTCCAGGGGTGCTGCGCCTCTCCTTATGGTTCTACGGGCTGACTAAATAAACCTCGACGCGTTTCACCGTCGATTCAGGAAGTGGGAAGCTTGGATCGTAAGATTGCTCCATATACAAATTCAAGCCTTTCAGCTCCATTGTCGCATAGCGATGGGCTCGGCCGTCCGCTTCTGTGACGGGCGGACTAAATTGAATGGTCAGTCCGGGCATCACTCGTTGTAACTCTTCCACGTCCGAGCCGGGGCCGATTCCCTCCTGAGTCCGGTAGCGGGTGTCGCTGGTGGAAGCCCGCACCAGGCTGCCTCCTTCGGTGAAGGAGAGGAGCAGGCCGGGAAGTACATCAATGGCAAACTGTCCTTTGGTTTCGGTGGGTCGCAGACGAAAGCTCATTCTTAGGAATTGCTCGCCCATGCCGAGCTGGAAAGCGCCTAGAGCCTGTCCAGGCCGAATCTGCGTCTGGTTGAGGAACCGTGAACTGTAGGTGGGAGCTTTGCGACGTTCGCGTTCTTCGGCTTCTCGTTTGGCTTTCTCGTCGAGCCGAGCAATCCAACGCCGACCCTCCATTTCCAGGGCGTTGGAGGCGGGCTTGCCTCGTACTCCCTGTAGGAGCATTTTGTAAGCCTCCGACTGCACATATTGTTGGGAGGGGCGATGCTTGAGGTAGGCCAGGCCTAAGCCTATCAGGGATGCGGCATCATTCGGGTGACGCACCAGATAAGATTGAAGTTCGTTGACGTCGCCGTCCCCCTGTAGAAGCCGGCGTGCCGCCAGGTCGCTAGCGGACATGGTCAAAATGACGCGGGTGCGCTTCAGGACCAGAAAGCGATCGTGGGACTCGACCAACAGATCGCCGCTCATGGCTTCGCCACGCATACCCACAACCCGTTGTACGTCGGAGCTGGCCAGCAGCGGGTCAAAATAGACGTCCAGGGTGAGCGGCTTGAAGCCTGGACAGCGATTGATTTCCAGCACGATATAATAGTGGCCACGGCGTACCCAGCCCCGTCCCACAGCCCAGCGACGGCCGTCGTCCTGGGTCAGGCGGGCTTCCATGATGGCTCCGTCCGGCAAGCTGGTCTCGCCCTCCACCGTGAGCAGTTCGTTCCGTTCGTTGGTGAGCCGCACATTCAGTTGAATCGGCTTGACCCAGGTCAAATGGCAGCCGGCCAGAGCCAGCCACGCCCAGATCAGGAAAACCCCACTGCGGAAATGCTTCACGGCCGCCGGATTTCCACGAACAGAACCTGAAGCCTTGCGGCAAAGGGGTGATTTGCTTAGCTGGAGAAGCCCCGCCTTGTGTCGCAAGACCCTGAGTTCTTTTATACGCAAGCCGAGCGCCTGGTCTCGGACGGGAATTTTGCCGCCGCTGAGCTGATGCTTCGCCAGGCGGCCGAACTTGGAGGAACCAACCGGGTCTATGTAGCCGCTCTGGCCGCCCTGTTGAGTTTGCAAGAAGGCCGCGCTGAGGAGTCGCTCTCCCTGGTTGAGGACCAGCTGTCGCTCACCCCCGATGAACCGGCCTTGCTGGTGGCCAAGGCGATGGCCGCCAGGGCCACGGGTAAGCCCGAGTTGGCCGAGGAAAGCCTGCGTCAGGTGGTCAAGGCTGATCCCAACCACGCCTATGCCCACCATAGTTTGGGCAAGATGCTGGTGGAAGCGGGCAAGGCCAAAGAAGCGGAAACGCACGCCTGTAAAGCTTTCGCCCTGGTGCCAGACCAGCCCGATTACGCGCTGGCCGCTATCGAGCTGTTGGAGCAGGCCGGCAAGTCCGATTATGCTTTTGAGGTAGCCAGTATCGGTGCTTCCTTTTGTCCGCAGGATATGGAACTGGTGCAGAAGGCGGTGGAAGGAGCGTTGGCGCGGGAGGAGCCGGACCGCGCCTGGGATGCCCTCCAGGAATCCAATGAAGAGTTGCCCTGGGTGCTCGGCTGGAAGGCCACATTGCTCGACCACAACGGCGACACGGAAAAGGCTGACCTGCTGCTGGACACGGGTCGCGAACGGTTTGGCGATGACCCGGATTTTCTCTTTCTGGAAGCGGCCATCTTCGTGCGCCGCCAGTTAAACGAGGAAGCCCTGGAGATGATCGAACATCTGCTGGTGCTCTGCCCAACTCACCGAGGCGCCCTGCGCTTGCGGGCGGATCTCTCCTTTGGTAGTCAGTCCACCGACGAGGCTCTGGCCGATCTTCAGGCGATGTTGGAGCTGGACGGTAGCGACGCGGCCGTGGCGGTCGAACTCACTTCCGCTTTCTATCGGGCCCGGCGCTACCGCGAGGCACTGGACGTCTGCCTGGCGTGGGTGGACCGGGGTCAGGAGTTGCCAACCCAGATGACCGTCTACGTGGTGTTGAGCCATGCCGGCCTGGCGGAGCCCGAGGAAGCTTTGGAAAAACTACCGGCCATTCCCACCGACTTGCTCATGGCTGCGGTCACCGAGTTGGCCGCCTACGGCTGCTACAATGCGGCCGAACAGACCTTGCGGGAGAAGTTAATGGAGTTGCTCCCTCCTGAAGAACTGGAAGTTCCCGAGGAGCCAGAAGAGCCCGAGGAGTTCGCAGAGGAAGCCCAGGATGCCCAGGAGGAGACTCCGGTCGTAGCCATCGAGGCGGGGGAGGAAGTTCCCCAGCAGAAGTTCGAACTGCCGCCCGGCGGATCCATTCTGGGAGAGTCACCGGCCTACGAAGAGGACCAAGAAGAGGATGAGGTCTGGGTCGAAATCGACGAGGAGACAGGTGAAGAGTATGTTTGGGTTGAGGAGGACGAGGACGAGTGAACTATAGTCACGTTCTTTATCACGCCAACTGCGCCGATGGCTTTGGTGCTGCTTATGCGGCCTGGACCGTACTTGGCGACGGAGCCGAGTATCTGCCGGTGCGCCACGGCGACCCACCTCCGGACCTGCCCTCCGAGGCACGCGTGGTCATTCTGGACTTCAGCTACGACCGTCAGACTTTGTTGGACATGCGTGGCCGCGTCCAGGACTTTTTCGTGTTGGACCATCACAAAAGTGCCCGCGACGACTTACGCGACCTGAGTTGGGCTCGCTTTGACATGGATAAATCTGGAGCTCGACTGGCCTGGGAATACTGGCGTCCCGG